>NZ_JBEZYB010000050.1:0-57765 GCF_040638285.1 Amycolatopsis sp. NPDC026612 | reverse complement strand
ACAGGCCCCCGAGCGCCCCAATGTGGCCTTGGGTGCGTTGAACGCACCGAAGGCCACATTGGGGCGCTTGAGTCCGGCCCCTCCCGTCACTCGTTCGAGTGAAGCGGCGGACCGCGCGTCATTCCTGGGGCGGGGTTCCCTCTTCCTCGGTGCGGCGGTAACCGGCCGGCACGCCCCCCGACTGGCCGGTTACCGCTGCGAGTTCCCTACTCACGGTGGAGCAGCACGACGGAGTCCGTCCCGTCGACGCGCAGGTACCCCGTGCTCGCCAGGTCCGTCAGTGCCGCGGCCTTCGTCGCGAGCGTCGTCGGCCAGGACTGTTCCGGGTTCGCGACGACCACCCACTCCGGCCGCTCGCCGGTCACGCCGTCGAAGAACAGCACCGTGCACCGGGACGTCAGCCGCGGGGCCAGCCGGTTGGACGCCAGCACCGTCGCGCCGTCCGGGATCCGGGCCAGGACCGCGTCGATGCCGTCCCGCTGCGACGGCGTCCAGACGCCGCTGGTCAGGTGCGCCGCCTGCAGGCCGAGCGAACCCAGCCCGACGACCACCGCGCACACCGGCAGGGAGCGCTTGAACCCGCCGAACCGGCGGGCGCCGTGCACGCCGGCGATGACCACGATCGGCATCAGCACCGCGCTGTAGTGGTAGCCCATGCCCCAGTAGCGGTCGTTCGCCGAGACCAGACGCCACAGCAGCGTCGGCACGGCGAGGACGAGCAGCGGCGACCGCAGGGCCGCGAACGCCGTCGGGGCCAGCAGGGCCAGCAGCATCGAGACCTTGACGATCGCCCCGCCGAAGGGGTTGAAGCCGCCGCTGTGCGCGTACGCGCCGCCCGGGTTCAGCGCCGGCAGCACGACCAGGAACAGCAGCGCGGACGTGGCGACGCCGAAGACGAGCACCGTCCAGCCGAGCCGCCGCTGCCGGTTGAGCACCAGCACCACACCGACCGCGGCGAGGGTCAGCGGCAGGTCCTCCTTGACCAGCACCAGCGGCAGCGCGCACCAGACGGCGGCCCGCCACCGCCCGTGCAGCAGGTGCTCGGCGGTGAACGCCAGCATCGGGACGGCGAAGCAGACCTCGTGGAAGTCGAAGTTCACGGCGGACAGCAGCCCCCACGACAGCACGTACCCGGCACCCACGAGCGCGCCCCGGCGAGTGCCGAGCACCTGGATCGCGCAGCGCGTCACCGGCACCGCGGACAGCGCGAACAGCAGGGCCTGGGCGACCAGCAGGCACCCCGGTGACGGCCACAGCAGGTAGAACGGCGCCAGCAGGGCCAGTATCGGGTGGAAGTGGTCGCCGAGCGTCGGGTAGCCCGCGCCGAGCAGGTCCGACACCGGCCAGTGCCCGTGCGCGTAGGACCGCACCGCCTGCTCGAAGATCCCCAGGTCGAACCCGCTCGCATCGAAGGTCCGGAGCCGCTGCAGCGACCAGGCGGCGTACCCGGCGAAGGCGACCGCGGCGACGAGGTAGGGCACCGCGCGGGTTTCGCGCGTGCGCGCCGGAGCGGGTGCGAAGTCGATCAGCATGGCGAGATGCTCGTGCGGCCACGCTGAACCGAAGCTTAAGCAGCCTGAAGAACTCTTCAGGCAAGCGGCAAGCGAAGCTCCAGGCAGGCGCCGGACGTGCTGTCGGCGACGCGCAGCGTGCCGCCGTGCGTCCGCGCGATCTCCGCGGCGATCGCCAGGCCCAGGCCGGAGCCGCCGTCGTCCTCGCGTGCGCGGTCGTCGTCCAGGCGGACGAACCGGTCGAAGACGCGCTCACGCTGGCCGTCCGGGATGCCGGGACCGTCGTCCCGGACGGCCAGCACGGCGTGGCCGCCGGCCTCGGTGAGCGTGATCGTCACGCAGCCTTCGGCGTGCCGCTCGGCGTTGTCGACGAGGTTGCGCAGCACCCGCTCCAGCCGTCCCGCGTGCCCTCGGACCACCGGCTCGGCGTGGAGTTCCGTGCGCACTTCGACGCCGTCGCGGGGGAGCCGGGCGGCAACGTGCCCGGTGACGAGGTCCGCGAGCGCGATGCGGGCCGTCCCGGCCGGCTGGTCGGCGTCCAGCTTGCTGAGCAGCAGGAGATCCCCGGTCAGGCTCTCCATCCGCGAGACGTCCAGCACGGCGTTTTCGAAGCTGCGGCGCCAGTCGAGCCGGTCCGGGTGGGCGAGCTGAACCTCGAGCTGGGTGCGCATCGACGCCAGCGGCGTGCGCAGCTCGTGCGACGCGTCCGCGGTGAACTGGCTCTGCCGCTGCACCGACCGGTCGAGCCGCGCCAGCATCTCGTTCATCGTCACGGCGAGTTCGGTGATCTCGTCGCCGGAGTCGGGCACCGGCACCCGGCGGCCGAGGTCCCGCGCGCGGACCCCGTCGACCTCCGCGCGGATGGCCCCCACCGCGCGCAGCGACCGGCGGACGGCGAACCAGGCGACGGCCCCGATGAGCAGCGAAGCCGCGGGCACCGCGCCCCAGAGGATCTGCTCGGCATTGGCCACGGTCTCGAGGCCGACCGGGTCGAGCGCGGTCTGCGCCTGGACGAAGTACTTTCCGCCCTTGGTCCCGGTGACCGACTGGATGCCGCCGTCGATCGGGAACGGCATCCCCACCACGCAGCCGGGCGCCAGGACCCGCGCCTTCCCGACGACAGTCCCACCCTGGTCCAGGCGCTCCGGGCAGCCGCTGTCTTCCCCCTTGCCGAGGCTGATCTGGTAGCCGCCGTAGTTCAGCTGCCCGGCCACTTCGGTGGGCGACACGCCGGCCTCGAGCAGGCCCGCGATGGCGGCGACCTTTTCGTTGGCGACCCGCACCGCGGCGAGGTCCAGACCGCTGCGCAGCGACCGCACGAACCAGGACGACCCGAGCCCGAGCACGACGGCCGAGGCGAGGGCGGCGAAGAGGGCGACCCGCCACCGGGTCGACCGGGGCAGGATCCGGGCCATGCCCAGAAGATATGCCTCAGCGCGGTACGCGGAACGTCAGGTGCGTCGCGTTCGGCGTCTCCACCACCGCGGTGCGCTCCAGCTTCACGTGCTCGCCGGCTTCGGCGTCGAACAGCCGGACCCCGGCGCCGAACAGCAGCGGCACCACGTGCAGGCGCAGTTCGTCGACCAGCCCGGCCAGCAGGTACTGCCGCAGGGTCGTGCCGCCGCCCATCAGGACGACGTTGTCCTGGCCCGCCGCGGCTTTCGCCTGCCGCAGCGCGCTTTCCGGGCCGTCGGTGACGAAGGTGAACGTCGTCGGGCCCTTGACGACCGGTTCGTGCGGCCGGTTCGTCACGACGAAGACCGGCTTCTTGAACGTGCCGTCCTCACCCCAGGGGTCGACGCCGACGTCGAACATCGTGCGGCCGACCACGAACGCTCCCGTGCCGTCGAACAGCTTCGCCGCGATCTCGCTGTCGGCGTCGGTGCCTTCGAACAGCCACTCGTGCAGCAGGTCGCCACCCCGGCCGAGCCGGTGTTCGGTGCTGGTCCCCGGGCCGGCGACGATGCCGTCCGCCGACATGCTGATCTCCGCGATGACCTTCCCCATGGGCCGCCACCCTGCCACGGGGTCAGACGGAAGACCAGCCGTCACCCCACTCGGCGTCGCGGGCCGCGCGGTACCGCGGGCCCTGCTTCTTCGAAACGGCGGTACCCGGCTTCAGGCCGTCCGCCGTGCACAGGTCGAGCGCGACCCAGCCCTTGTGCTTCTTCGGGTGCCGGATGATCCGCGCGTCCGGACGCTCCGGCGTGCTCCGCGTCGCGACGACGTACGCGAACTTCTCGTCTTCGAACCCGAGCGTGGCCGCCTTCAGCCGCCGGTGCAGTCCCGAGCGCGGGAGCCGTGCGGCGAAGTGGCACCAGTCCTTGCCGGGCACGATCGGGCACGCGGCGTCGTGCGGGCACGGCGCCACCACGTGCAGGCCGAGCTCGATCAGCTGGGCCCGCGCGGCGCGGATCCGCTCGTACCCCGCCGGCGTGCCCGGCTCGACCAGGGCGACCGCCCCGGCCTTCGCCGCCAGCCAGCGCACGACGTCGGCGCGCGTTCCCTCCGGCAGTTCCCCGAGCACGTAGGACAGCGTGACGAGATCCGCGTCCGGGGCAGGCGCGGCCGGGTCGGCGAACCCCCGCCGCCACTCCGTGTCCCGGACCGCCGGGCGCCCGGCACCCGCCGCGAGCCGCTTGCCGAGGCCGATCGCGCCGGCGACCTGCTCCAGCACCGCGCACTTCGCCAGCGAAGGCCAGACGGCCGCGGCGGCCCACACCGCGGCGCCGGTCCCGCCACCGACATCGATCTGCGTACGCGGTGCGAAGCCGGGAGCGCGTGAAGCGGCTTCGGTGAGTACAGCGTGTACAGCGGCGTACGTCGCCGGCATGCGATAGCCCGCGTACGCGGCGACGTCGGCTTCGGAGCTCAGGATGGGCGAAGTCGCTGCGTCGCCTTGGCGGTAGCGCGTGCTGAGCCGGTCGACGGCCTGCGCCAGCCGGGCCACCGGGTGCTTGGCCAGCTCGTCGTCGAGCGCGGAGGAGAGGTCGTCGGGGAGTACCGCCACGACGGCAGATTAGCCGGGGCCCGGTTTGCCAGGGCCGCCGCGGTGAGATGTCTCGGGGATCGGCCCTGAGCTGCTAGTTTTCCGGCTCGAAAAGTTTTCGGCGGAGGCTGTCGATCCGGCACCCGGCCGTTCGACGCGTAGGCAAAGCGAACGAAGGGAGACCGTTGTGCGGTTCATGGTGATCGTCAAGTCGAACGAGGAGTCCGAGGCGGGCGAGGGCCCCAGCGCCGAGCTGCTGGAGCAGATGACGAAGTTCAACGAAGAGATGGTCAAGGCCGGCATCCTGCTCGCCGGCGAAGGCCTCACGCCGAGCTCGCAGGGCGCGCGGGTCGTCTTCTCCGGCACCGAAGAGCCCAAGGTCGTCGACGGCCCGTTCGCCGAGACCAAGGAGCTCGTCGGCGGCTTCTGGATCCTGCAGTGCCGCGACCGCGAAGAGTGCGTCGAGTGGGTCAAGCGGATGCCCAACCCCGACGGCCAGGCCGGCGAGGTCGAGATCCGGCGCGTCGCCGAGGCGGCCGACTTCGAGAACATGACGCCCGAAGTCGAGGCGCTCGAGGGGCGGCTTCGCGCGCAGAGCGCCCGGGAGGCGTGATGCGGTTCGTGGTGATGGTCAAGGCCACCCCCGAGTCCGACGCCCCCGGGTTCCAGCCCGGCGCCGAAGAGCTGGCCGAGATGGCGCAGTTCAACGACCGGCTGTTCGCCGAGGGCCGCGTCGTGCTCGCCGAGGGCCTGACGTCGAGCGCGGAGGGCGTGCGCGTCGTCTTCGAAGGCGACGCCGAGCCGAAGGTCATCGACGGGCCCTTCGCGGAGACGAAGGAGCTGGTCGCCGGGTTCTGGGTGCTCGAAGGCGAGTCGCTCGAGGAGGTCGTCGAGCTGATGAAGCAGGCGCCCAACCCGGAGGCGAAGGGCGGAGTGATGGAGATTCGCCCGATCAGCGGGTAGTGGGTTGCACCGCGGGAGATCACCCTGTCTGATGGCCGGGTGACGGTTGCGGACACCCGGAGCACGGTCGAGGCGGTCTGGCGGATCGAATCGCCGCGGCTCATCGCGGGCCTGGCCCGGATGGCTCGCGGCGACGTCGGCCTCGCCGAGGAGCTGGCGCAGGACGCCTTGGTCGCGGCGCTGGAGCAGTGGCCGGAGTCCGGCGTGCCCCGCAACCCCGGCGCGTGGCTGATGACCATCGCCAAGCGCCGTGCGGTCGACCAGTTCCGCCGCAACGAGCGGTACGCGGAGAAGCTCGAAGAAGTGGGGCGCGGCCAGCGGCTCGGCGAAGGCGTCCTGCCCGACTTCGACGCCGCGCTCGACGACCACATCGAAGACGACGTCCTCCGCCTGCTGTTCGTCGCCTGCCACCCGGTGCTGAACACGCAGGCGCGGGTCGCGCTGACGCTGCGGATGCTCGGCGGCCTGACCACCGACGAGATCGCGCGCGCCTTCCTGGTCCGCGAAGCCACGATCGCCCAGCGGATCGTGCGGGCGAAGAAGGCTCTCGCCGCGGCGAAGGTGCCCTTCGAAGTACCCGAGGGCGACGAGCGGGTGGCCCGGCTGTCGTCCGTGCTCGAGGTCGTCTACCTGGTCTTCAACGAGGGGTATTCGGCCACCCGCGGCGACGACTGGATGCGGCCGGCGCTCTGCGAGGAGGCGATGCGGCTCGGCCGCGTGCTCGCCGGGCTGATGCCGGACGAGTCGGAGGTCCACGGCCTGGTCGCGCTGATGGAGCTCCAGGCGTCCCGGGCGAAGGCCCGCACCGGCCCGGACGGCGAGCTCGTGCTGCTGCTGGACCAGGACCGCTCGCGCTGGGACCGGCTGCTGATCCAGCACGGCCTCGCGGCGCTGACCCTGTCCGAGCAGATCGCCGACGGCGCGTATGGCCCGTACTCCGCGCAGGCGGCGATCGCGGCCTGCCACGCGCGGGCGCGGACGGCCGAGGAGACGGACTGGACGCGGATCGCGGCGCTCTACGAAGGCCTCGGCAAGCTGCAGCCGTCCCCGGTGATCGAGCTCAACCGCGGTGTCGCGGTGGCGATGGCGTACGGGCCCGAGGAGGGGCTGGCGATCGTCGACGCCGTCGCCACGGAACCGGCGTTGAAGGACTACCACCTGCTGCCGAGCGTCCGCGGCGACCTCCTGCAGAAACTGGGCCGGTTCGCGGAGGCCGAGCAGGAGTTCCGGCGGGCGGCGGAGATGACGGAGAACGCCCGCGAGCGCGCCCTGCTGCTGGGCAGGGCGACGGCGGTGAGCGGCTAACGGTCCCGCCAGGCGAGCGGCGACAGCGTCAACGCCGCTTCGGCGATCTTCCGCGCGGTCTCCGTCCGGAGGCCCTGCCGAGCCGACTCGATCCACTCGCCGACCGGCCGCACCCCGATGTCCCGGTATTCCAACGCCTGCAGCAGCATCTCCAGCTTGTCCGCGTCCTTCGCGCACAGCGCTTCCGCCGACTCGCGGGTCTCGTACTCGTCGACCGCCGCCCGGACCAGCGCACGGGACCGCTCGGGCAGCGAAGCCGTCTGGTCGGCGGTGATCTCCCGCGGCTCCGGCTTGCGCAGGTAGCCGGAGGCAGTCAGCGGCAGGTCGCCCGTGCGCGTCTCCTGCGTGTCGTGCCACAGCGCGAGGAACGCCGCCCGCTCCGGTGCGGCGCCCTCCTCCACCGCGATCAACGCCGCGAGCTGGGCCGCGCGCAGGCTGTGCTCGCCGACCGATTCCGGGTCGCGGACCCCCGCGTGCCACCACCCCGACCGCCGGACGCGCTTGAGCAGGCCCAGCTCGTAGCCGAAGGACGCGAGACCGTCTGCACTCATCCGCCCAGCCTAGGGCGACGGGATCATCGCCGTCAGGATTGTCGCCTGGAGCAGGGAAATCACGCCGACCACGGCAGTCAGCAGCAGCGACCACAGGAACGTCTGCCGCAGCAGCGAGCCCTCCTTGCCGCTCTGCCCGATCGCCGTCGCGCCGATCGACAGGTTCTGCGGCGAGATCATCTTGCCCATCACGCCGCCCGAGGTGTTCGTCGCGCCCGCCAGGATCGGGTTCAGGTTCAGCTGCTGCGCCGAGATCACCTGCATCGGGCCGAACAGACTGTTCGTCGACGCGTCCGAACCGGTCAGGAACACACCCAGCCAGCCGATGTACGCCGAGAACAGCGGGAAGGCCGCGCCGGTCGTCGCCAGGGCCAGGCCCAGCGTCTGCGTCGCGCCCGAGTAGTTCATCACGAACGCGATGGCCAGGATCGTGAAGATCGTCGCCAGCGCCCAGCGCATCTGGAACAGCGTGCTGCGGTACGTCCTGAGCAGCAGACCGGGCCGCGCGCCCATCGCGAACCCCGCGAGCACCGCCGCGATCAGGGCGACCGTGCCCGGCGAGAACAGGAAGTCGACGGTCAGCGTCGCCGCGTACGGCGCGTTCTTCGCCGTGATCGGCGGGTGCTGCACGACGTGGTTGTGCAGTCCCGGCCACGCGAAGATCCAGTCGGCCTTGTGCAGCAGCTTGGTCAGGTCGAGCCAGCCGGGGAGGTGCTTGAAGATCGTGCCGATCCGCGACAGGAAGATCGCCAGGATCAGGACGAGGTAGGGCATCCACGCGTACAGCGCGCCGCGCTCGGCCTGGGCGGCGCCGAGGCTCTTGACCACGGCGGCTTCCTCGCCGTCGAAGCGCCACACCGCCGCGGGCTGCCAGAACCGCGTCAGGATCCACAGCGCGGCCATCGCGGTGAGCGCCGCGAGGACGTCGACGAGGCTGGCGCTGATGTAGTTGGAGGCGACGAACTGCATGGCCGCGAACGCGAGCCCGGCGGTCAGCACCGCCGGCCACACTTCGAGCATGCGCTTCCAGCCGGCCAGGACCACGACCAGGAACGCCGGGATGATCAACGCCAGCACCGGGACCTGACGCCCGACCGCCGCCGAGAACAGCTCGGTCGCCTGGTCCTGCTTGAGGTGCATGATCGGCGCGGTCAGCCTGCCGAGCACGATCAGCGGGTTGCCCAGCCCGCCGAACGCCACCGGGGCGGTGTTCGCCAGCAGGGCCAGCACGACGGCCTTCACCGGCGGGAACCCGAGCGCGGCCATCATCGCCGCCGTGATCGCGATCGGCGACCCACCGCCCGCGACGCCTTCGAGCAGCGCGCCGAAGCCGAACGCGATGAGCAGCGCCTGCAGCCGCCGGTCCTCGCTGAACCCGGCGAGCACCCGCTTGATCGCGTCGAACCGGCCGGTGGCGACCGTGACGTTGTGGAAGTACACGGCGTGGAAGGCGATCCAGGCCACCGACCACACGCCGAACACGACACCCATCGCCGCCGAGCCGAACGCCAGCGCGGCCGGCATGCGGTACAGCAGCAGGGCGACGCCGAGGGCGGTGACCAGCGCGAGAGCCGCCGAAAGGTGCGCGGAGAAGCGGATCACCCCGAGCGAACCGAGCAGTACGATGATCGGGAGCGCGGCGAGCAGCGCGGAAAGCCACAGCCCGCCGGCCGGCTGGTAGTCCTGGATCCAGGTCACGGTCGGCTCCTTCGCCGGGATCGGGTGATCAGGCCGGCCGGCTCCGGACGTAGCCGAGCCGCAGGGAGAGCGCGGCGGCGGTCCCGGCAACGGAGGCGCCGAGTTCGTCGAGGCGGCGCAGCACCCGCGGGGCAGGCCCGGCGATGCTGATGGCGGCGATCGGCCGTCCCGAGTGGTCGCGGACGGCAGCGGCGACGCAGCCGACGTCCGGCTCGTTCTCGACCTCGTCGACCGCCCAGCCCCGGCGGCTGGTCTTCGCGAGCTCGTCGAGCAGCCGGTGCGGGTCGTTGATCGTCCTGATGGTCAGGGAATCCAGCTTCATCCGGCGGACGCGCTCGAGCCGGTCGGCCTCGGGCAGCGCGGCGAGCCACGCCTTCCCGAGCGACGTCGCGTGCTGCGGCCGCCGCGTGCCGAGCCGGCAGGCGAGGGTGACGGCGCCGGCACTGCGTTCGGTGGCGACGTAGACCATGGTGTCGTTGTCCGGCACGGCGAGGTAGGTGGTCTCCCCGGACCGTTCCGCGAGCGAGGCGAGGTACCGCGGCGCACACCGGTGCAGATCGGTCGCGGCCATCGCGCGGGCGCCGAGTTCGACGAGCCGCGTCCCCAGCCGCACCCGGCCGGTGACCTGGTCGGCTTCCAGATAGTCGAGGTTCTTCAGGGTGCCGACGATGCGGTAGGCGGCGCTGCGGGAAAGCCCCAGTTGCCGCGCGATCGCATTGGTGGAAATCTCCTGGTGCCGGCCCACGTGCTCCAGCACAGCGAGCCCGCGTTCGAGAGTTCCGCTCTGGTCCAGCCCGCGCTCCGGTCCCACGTTGCCCTCCGTTGGACGTTTTCCCGCTCAGCGATACGCCTTTCCGCTGGCTGGGTTTGGACGGTAACACCTCCGATGTATGGGGGGAAGATCTTGGAATGACTCACAACAACGCGAGTAGTTGTGGGCGCTAATTGGTTCAACATCCGATGGTTAAGTTTCCTACCTATGGCGGTTGCGCAGCGGCTACCGGCTGCGTTCGACAAGTTCGACGTGCGGGCTCGTTCATATCCGTGAATGCGCGCGCGAGTTGTCAACAGGGTTGGCGCAATGTGGATAAACCGGCTCCGGGCAACGCTCTTTCGCCGTTCTCGTCGGTTCGCGTCGATACGCTGGACCAGGGGGGCGCCCCCGCGGGCGAGTGACGATCGGCGTCGGCTCGTCCGGCGCTTCCCCCGCGAACGGCCTCGGGTGCGCGGGGGAGCGGGCTTGCCCACGTTGCCATGCGCGGGGCCCCGCCCGGGTCGCACCGCGAGCCGTCTTGGCCCGCCTGCGGGTGGTCAGCGGCCTGGGGGTACTCAGCGGCCGCTGGGCCCCGGGCGAATCGCCGAGCTGCTCCAGGGCGATTATCGCTTGAACCTCGTCGAAAGCTGGCCGCCCCGGCGCGCCCCGCTCCTGCAGTCCGCGTACGCAGCGATCACCGTCCGCCGCAGCGCGCCGAACGGGAGTGAACGGCTCTGCGACGCGTCACCCGGCAAGGTCGTCACGCTGGGGAGACCCACGCCACGGACTCAGGAAACTCACAGCGCCCGGCGGGCACCATCCAGCCGGTGTCCGTCCGAAGCCCCCTCCGCACCCGCGCCTCCGTGGCCGCCGGGCGGCTGACCGCCTGGCTCTCCCGCAGCTCGGGGCTCGGCGGCGGTGGCATGATCGGGGGCCGCGTCACGCTGGCGCTCGATCCGCTCGCCCTGCGCCGCCTCGGCCGGGAACGCACCGTCGTGCTCGTCACCGGTACCAACGGCAAGACCACGACGTCGCTGATGCTCGCCCGCGCGCTCGAAACGCTGGCCGAGGTCGCCGCCAACAGCGACGGCGCCAACATGCCCGATGGCATCCTCGCCGCGCTGACCGCCCGGCCCGACGCGCCCTACGCGGTCCTCGAGGTGGACGAGACCTACCTGCCCTGGGTGGCCGACCAGGTCCGGCCCGCGGTCTTGGTCCTGCTCAACCTGAGCCGCGACCAGCTGGACCGCGTCGGCGAGGTCCGCGCCACCGAACGCGATCTGCGGGCCGCCATCGAAAAGCTGCCCGGCACCGTCGTCGTCGCGAACTGCGACGACGTCCTGGTGACGTCCGCGGCGAGTGCGGCCGCGAAGGCGGTGTGGGTGAGCACCGGCCACCGCTGGACCGGCGACTCCACGGCGTGCCCGCGGTGCGATGGCCGCGTCGAAACCCGGGAGCGGCACTGGGGCTGCGAGTGCGGGCTCGCCCGGCCGGAACCCGGCTGGACGCTCGACGGCGAGCTCGTCCGGACGCCCGGCGGCCGCGAGGTCGACCTCGACCTGCGGCTGCCCGGCGAGGTGAACCGGGCGAACGCCGCGCTCGCGCTCGCCGCGGCGCACCGGCTCGGCGTGCCGCCGCACACCGCCGCGGCGCGGCTGCGGACCATCACCGACATCGGCGGCCGCTACCGGACGATCCGCCGGTCGCGGCACTCCGTGCGGGTGATGCTGGCGAAGAACCCGGCCGGCTGGGTGGAAACGCTGCGCGTGCTGGACGAGGACACCCCGGTCGTCGTCGCGGTCAACGCCCAGGAGGCCGACGGCCGGGACCTGTCCTGGCTGTGGGACGTGCACTTCGAACGGCTCCGCGGGCGCCAGGTGGTCGTCACCGGCGAGCGCGGCGCCGACCTCTCCGTGCGGCTCTGCTACGCCGAAGTCGCGCACTGGGCCGAGCCGGACCCGGTCGCCGCGATCGACGCGCTGCCGCCCGGCGCCGTCGAGCTGGTCGCCAACTACACCGCGTTCCGCGAGCTGGTGGGCAGGCTGCCCGGTGGGTGACTCGACCGTCTACATCGGACTGCTGCTGCCGGAGGTGCTGGGCACCTACGGCGATACGGGCAACGCCCAGGTGCTCGCCAAGCGGCTGCAGTGGCGCGGGCTCGACGCCGAAGTGGTCCCCGTCGGCCTCGGCGACCCGGTCCCGTCCACTTTGGATCTCTACCTGCTCGGCGGGGGCGAGGACGGCGCGCAGGTGCTGGCCGCCGCGCACCTGCGGAAGTACCCCGGCCTGCGGCGGGCGGTCGCCGCAGGCGCGGTGGTGTTCGGCGTGTGCGCCGGCCTGCAGGTGCTCGGCCTCCGCTTCCGCGGCCTCGACGGCGTCGACCACGACGGGCTCGGCCTGCTCGACGTCACCACCGAACCCGGCGGACGGCGCGCGGTCGCCGAACTGGTCGCGACGTCGTCCCGGCTCCTGGACGGGGAAGCCTTGACGGGGTTCGAGAACCACCTGGGCGTCAGCAAGCTCGGCGCCGACAGCGAGCCGCTCGGGCGGGTCGTGCGCGGCACCGGAAACGGCGACGGCACCGAGGGTGCGGTGACCGATCGCGTCGTGGGCACCTACCTGCACGGCCCGGCGCTCGCCCGCAACCCCGCGCTGGCCGATCTGCTGCTGGCCTGGACGGTCGGGTACCCGCTCGGCCCGTTGGGCCTCGGCGAGGTCGAGCGCCTGCGCGGCGAGCGGCTCGCCGTCCCGCGCCGCCGCCGGTGAACCGTGGCCCGGCCCCGTCCCCGGCCGCCGCTGTCGCCCACCGGCCAGCGCCCCAATGTGGCCTTGGGTGCGTTCAACGCACCGAAGGCCACATTGGGTGCGTTCAACGCACCGAAGGCCACATTGGGGCGGTCGGGGTCCGCGGCGGTCGTTACGCTGCGTTGGTGAAACTGGGCAAGGTGATCGCCGCGACCGGCGTCCGGATGCGCACCACCGCGGTGGCGGTGCTCGCGCTCGCGCTGGCCATCGCCGCCGCCGGCGTGGTCGTGGTGCTGCTGCTGGAGGAGTCGCTCGACCGCAGCGTCACCGAGAGTGCCCGCAGCACCGGACGGCAGGTCGCCATCCAGCTCGTCCGCGAAGGCGCGCGTGACCTGAGCGCGAGCGACGTCGCCAGCACCGGCGACACCGAAGCCGTCACGCAGGTGCTGGACGCGCGGGGCACGCCGATCGCGAGCGACCCGGCGATCGTCGGGCACCAGCCGCTGACCACGGCCCGCCCGGTCGTGGGGCAGGAGGTCATCGAGACCCTCCCGCTCGGGCTGAACGGCGACAGCGACGACTACCGCGTCGTGTCGCAGGAGGTGGCCGGCCCGGGCGGCCCGTTCACCGTGATTTCGGCGCGCTCGCTGGAACCGGTGACGGAGGCGTCGACGCGGTTGACGCTGTTGTTCGGCCTGATCGCCGTGCCGCTGCTGGCGATCGCCGGGCTGGCGGTGTACCGCGCGGTCGGCTCGGCGCTGCGGCCGGTCGAGCGGATGCGGCGGACCGTCGCGGAGATCTCGACGCGCGACCTCGCCGCGCGGGTACCGCTGCCGCCGGGCGGTGACGAGGTGCACCGCCTGGCCGTGACGCTCAACGAGATGCTCGGTCGGCTGGCGTCGGCGCAGGCCGCGCAACGCCGCTTCGTCGCGGATGCCAGCCACGAACTGCGCTCGCCGCTGTCGACGATCAGCACCGCGCTGGACGTCTCCGGGCGGCACCCGGAGAGCGCCGGGGACCTGGTGCCGGTGATCGCCCGCGAAACCGCGCGGCTGCGCGAACTCGTCGACGACCTGCTCATGCTGGCGCGCACCGACGACGCGACCGACCGGCCGCAACGCACCGAGGTCGACCTCGACGACATCGTCCGCGCCGAGGCCGAGCGGGTCCGCGGCGAAACCGCGGTGGACGTCGAGGTCCGGGCCGGGCCGGCGAAGGTGCACGGCAGCGAGGCCCAGCTGCGGCGGGCGGTGCGCAACCTGGTCGACAACGCGCGCGGGCACGCGCGCTCGCGCATCCGCGTCAGCAGCACGGTGCGCGGCGACCTCGCCGTCGTCGAGGTGAGCGACGACGGCCCCGGCGTCGGGGAAGCCGACCGGGAACGGATCTTCGAGCGGTTCGTCCGGCTCGACGCGTCGCGGCAGCGCGGGCACGGCGGGACCGGGCTGGGCCTGCCGATCGTGGCCGGCATCGCGGCGCGCCACGGCGGCCGGGCGCGCTACGCCGCGTCGGACGAGCCGGGGGCGCGGTTCGTGATCGAACTGCCG
This sequence comes from Amycolatopsis sp. NPDC026612, assembly GCF_040638285.1. Taxonomy (NCBI): domain Bacteria; kingdom Bacillati; phylum Actinomycetota; class Actinomycetes; order Pseudonocardiales; family Pseudonocardiaceae; genus Amycolatopsis; species Amycolatopsis sp. NPDC026612. The sequence goes on along the minus strand of NZ_JBEZYB010000050.1, from coordinate 43,702 downwards.
GTGATCGAACTGCCGAAGGAGGAGTAGTGCGCCTGTTGATCGTGGAGGACGAGCGCGAGTTCGCGGAGACCCTGCGGCGGGGGCTGGTCGCCGAGGGCTTCACCGTCGACGTCGCGCACACCGGTCGCGACGGCCTCTGGCGGGCGACCGAGCACGAGTACGACGTCGTGGTGCTCGACATCATGCTGCCCGAGCTGTCCGGTTACGAAGTGCTCAAGCGCCTGCGGGCGGCGGAGAACTGGACACCGGTGCTGATGCTGACGGCGAAGGACGGCGAGTACGACGAAGCCGACGCGTTCGACCTCGGCGCCGACGACTACCTGTCCAAGCCGTTCTCCTTCGTCGTGCTGATCGCCCGGCTGCGAGCGCTGCTGCGCCGCGGCGCCCCGGCCCGCCCGGCGGTGCTGGAGGCGGGCGACCTGCGGCTCGACCCCTCGGCCCGAACCGTCCACAGAGGACAAAAGCGGATCGAGCTGACCGCGCGGGAGTTCGGGTTGCTGGAGTTCCTGCTGCGGCGGGCGGGGACGGCGTTGTCGAAGAACGAGATCCTCGGCCACGTCTGGGACGCGCACTACGACGGCGACGAGAACGTCGTCGAGGTGTACATCGGGTACCTGCGCCGCAAGATCGACGCGCCGTTCGGCACCCACACCATCGAGACGGTCCGGGGCGTCGGGTACCGCCTCGTGGACGTTACTCGATCGTAATCGGGCCGGTGTTTTCCGGATAATGGTTCCGCTGGGTGTTCCGGTGCTGCGCCGTTTGTCGCCGCCGGTTGCCGCGGATCGCCCAATCGTTCCCGCGAACCGGTGAAAATATCGTCCGGTGACGTCCCTGCGGCTGATCCTTCGTGTTGCTACGGTGAGCATCCACCTGCGACGAGGAAGGCGATGACGAAATCGCCACCACCGTTCTCTGGCCAAAAGAATAATTCGCAAGAATTGGCGGGGAATCACGCGATGCCGACCGGCAGGACTGATCCGGCGCGGTTCCCCGTGCCGGCGGGAAGGAAGAACCGCGGTGAGCACCGGAAACTGGCTGCGCGCGTACGCGATCACCCGCAACCGGCCGTCCGTTTTGGACATCGACCCGGCGCCGCGGCTGATCGGCTACCGGGACCTCGGCGTGGTGGTCTCCGAGGTGGCGCCGGCCCGCTTCGACCGCATTGACACCCTTGACCCGGTCGACGGCACGCTCGCCGAGCTCGCCCGCGACCACGACGCGGTGGTGCGAGCGGTCTTCCGCAGCGAGCCCGTGCTGCCGCTGCGGTTCGGCACGGTCCTCGACGGCGAAGACGCCGCCCGCCGGCTCCTGGTGGCGGCCTACGACCAGGCGCGCGACTGCCTCGACGAGGTGGCCGGCCACCGCGAGTGGGGCGTCCGGGTGCGGCACACCGAGCCCGCGGCGACCAGCCGGCCCGGCTCGGCGGGCCTGACCGGGACGCAGTACCTCGTCCGCCGGCGCGAGAGGCTGAAGGCGATCCAGCGGGCCCGCGAAGACGTGGCCGGTGCGGCCGGGCGGCTCGAAGAAGCGTTGCGCCGGCACGCAGCCGACCGCATGGAGCGGACGCGACCGCACGGTGTGCTGGTGAAGACCGCGTATCTGGTGGAGACCGGGCGGGAGGCGGGGTTCCACGCGGAGGTGGAGTGGTTCGCCCGCGAACTGCGCGCGGCGGGGGCAACGGTGGAGACATCGGGGCCGTGGCCGCCGTATTCGTTCACCGACGTCGAGTTCGGCGCACCGGCCGATGGCTGACGCCGCGGAACTCGCCATTCCCACGACCGAAGGAGCCAAGTGAGCAGACCGGGACAGGCCGCCGACGGGCGCGCCGGCACGCAGGGCCGCGGCTGGACCCCGCCGCCGACGCCCGCGGTGCCGGTGGACCCCGTCGTCCCGGTCGGCCGGCCGTGACGCTGCAGCTCTACGGCGTCGTCCGGGCCGGGCACCCGCGGGTGCCGCGCACGGTCTGCTGGGAAGACCTGGCGATGGTCGTCGGCGAGGCGCCCGCCGATCCCGACCCGGCGGCGCACCTGGCGGTGGTGTCCGCGCTCGTCGAGGGCGGCCCGGTGCTGCCGGTGCGGTTCGGCACGGTGGCCGAAGACGAAGATGCCGTCCGCACCGAGGTGCTCGCCCCGGCCGCCGACACCTACCGCACCGACCTCGACCGGCTCGACGGCCTGGCCGAGGTCCACGTCTGCCTGCGGTTCACCGGACCCGGGTCGCCGTGGCGGGCGGCCCGCTCGGACGTGCTGCTCGCGGAGGTCGCCGATCGGGCCCACGACTCGGTGGCGCTCCCGGCGGGCGAGAGCGCCGACGAGCGGTGGGCGTTCCTGGTCGGGCTGGGCGACCTGCTGATCGTCCGGGACGCCGTCGCCGGGCTCGGCCGTAGCGGCGGCGTCCAGGCCGACTGGCTCGGGCCGCTACCCGCGTACAGCTTCCTCGACCGGCGGACGTGCTTCCGCTGGAGCTGGTGAGGGTTTGCCTAGTTCTTGGAGATCGCGGCTGTCGCGCGGACCACGGCGGTGCAGCGGTTCTCGACGTAGGCGAGCCCGCCCTCTTCGGCGATGCGGCGCGCTTCCGCGGAGACGATGCCCTGCTGCAGCCACAGCGCCTTGGCGCCGATTTCGACGGCGTCCCGGGCGATGCCGGGCGCCTCGGGCGAAGGCCGGAAGACGTCGACGAGGTCCACCGGCTCCGGGATGTCCTTCAGCGACCGGTAGACCTTTTCGCCGAGCAGCTCGGTCGCGGTCGGGTGCACCGGGATGATCCGGAAGCCGTGCGCCTGCAGGACGGCCGGGACGCTGTGCGCGGCCTTGGCCGGATCACGGCTCAGACCGACGACGGCGACGGTGTTCGCGCCGGCGAGGATTTCCTCTGCGTTCATGCCGGTGGAACGCGCGGAGGGACTCAAAGCTTCCAAAGCCGCAGGCCGCGCACGCGGTAGACCGGCCAGAGCACGTGCCACGGCTTCCGGCGGGCGAAGGTCGCGGCGCAGGTCAGGATGTTGCGGGCGGACGTCGTGGCCACTTCGTGGCGGTCCGGCCAGGTTGCGCCCGTGGCGCCGATCGCGATCCGGAACACGGTCAGCAGGCCGCGGCCCTGCAGGTCGTACTTCGCGCCGGTGTCCCCGGAGCCGGGGGCCAGTTCCGCGATCTCGGCGCCGAACGCGCGCGCGACCAGGGGCGCCGCGGTGCCTTCCGGGGCGGAGCCCCGGATCCCGGCGGGAGTCGAGCCCTGCATCGCCGCCGGGTACGAGCCCGGGAGGCCGGCCGGGGGTGAGCCCGCTGGACCCCCGAAAGCCGCGGAGGGAACTGCGCCGACGCTGCGGGTGATCGCCTTGCCGTGCAGGCGCCGCGCGTAGCGGAACAGCAGTGCGCGCTCCCACCACGGCAGCAGTCTGTGGTGCGCCAGCAGGGCCGCGCACTCGGCGTGGCCGATGGCGAAGATGCTCGTGAGCTCGTCGTACGCGCCGTTCGTCACCGGCTCGTTCAGGTGCAGCCGCACCTCGAAGCGGGTGCGCGCGGTGAGTTCGTCGAGCTGCTCGCGGTGATCGAGCCGGGCCTTCGCGCGGGAGAGCGACCAGTCGGCCATCGGACCTCCAGACGTCGCGCACAGGCTAGTTGCCGGGCGCCGCCCGGGACCACGCTTTCAGCCGATCTTCTCGCCGTACATCTCGCCGAGCGGGTCGGAGATCAGCTCGATGCGGGCGCCGTCGGGGTCGGCCAGGTAGATGGACGTCTTGCTCTCCAAGAGGTAGTCGACCCCGGCGGCGTCCAGCTTGTCCTTGATGGCGCTCCACCGGTCCGGCTCGACGGACAGGGCCAGGTGGTGCAGTCCACCCAGGACTTCCGCGTACGGGCCGAGGTCCAGCCCGGGCAGGTCGAAGAACGCGACCGCGTTGCCGTTGCCGACGTCGAAGAAGAAGTGGCTGGAGCCGGGGTAGTCCCGGTTTTCGATCAGTTCGGTGAGGGGGAAGCCGAGGATGTCCTGGTAGAACTCGATGGTCCGCGCGACGTCGCTGGAGATCAGCGCGGTGTGGTGGATGCCGCGGCCGTTCGTCGCCGGGCGTTCGGCCGCCGGGTGCAGGTGGCGCTCGCGCAGCGCGTCGCGGATTCCGGCGAGCTCGGTGACCTCGGCCTGGGTCGGTGCCATGTCCCTCACGTCCCTTCCTGGTGGTCTCTCGAACGGTACGCCGCTATTATCTTGCGCGCAAGAGATTGACTGGCGAGAGTTCCACTGGGTGGAACACTGAAGCTTGTGCGGGACGGGCGCGCACGGCAGAGTTCCCCGCGTGGACGTCAGCAAGGTGCAGGAGGCCGCCGCCGTACTGGCGCGGGCTTATGCCACACGCGAGCCGATCGAGCCGCTGATCAAGACCTACCCGGACGCGGGGATCGAGGACGCGTACCGGATCCAGCAGGAGCAGGTGCGGCACTGGGTCGAAGGCGGTGACGCCGTCCGCGGGCACAAGGTCGGCCTCGCGTCGGCGGCGATGCAGCGGCAGATGGGCGTCGACCAGCCCGACTACGGGCACCTCACCGGCAGCATGTTCCACCTGGAGCACCAGCCCATCCCGACGTCGGCGTTCCTGCAGCCGCGGATCGAGCCGGAGATCGCGTTCGTGCTCGGTTCGGCCCTGCGCGGCCCGGGCGTCACGGTCGCCGACGCCGTGCGGGCCGTCGAATTCGTGCTGCCGTCGCTGGAGATCGTCGATTCCCGCATCCAGGACTGGAAGATCTCGCTGTTCGACACCATCGCGGACAACGCGTCGTCCGGCGGGGTGGTGCTGGGGAGCAGCCCGGTCTCGTTGCGCGACGCCGACCTGCGGCTCGCCGGCTGCATCCTGTACCAGAACGGGTCGGTGGCGGCGACCGGTGCAGGCGGTGCGGTGCTGGGGTCGCCGCTGAACTCGCTGGTGTGGCTGGCGAACACGGTCGGCCCGCTCGGCGTCACCCTCGAACCCGGGCACGTCGTGCTGCCGGGGTCGATGACCCGGGCGATCCCGGTGTCGCCGGGCGACACGATCGTCACCACGATCGCCGGGGTCGGCAGCGTCACCGCGGTCTTCTCGGAGGAATCATGAACGTGCGCGAAGCGGCCGCCGCTCTCCTGGGGACGCTTTCGGAGCGCGCGCCGCTTTCGGAGGTCTGGCCGGGTCTGGACGTCAACACGGCGTACGCGATCCAGGACGAGGCGCTTCGGCAGCGCCGGGCCCGCGGCGAGACGCTGGTCGGGGTGAAGCTGGGCCTGACTTCCCGGGCCAAGCAGCAGCGGATGGGCATCGACGCGCCGTTGCTGGGCTGGCTGACCGACGCGATGGTGCTGCCGGCAGGCGTGCCGCTGCCGCACGACACGCTGATCCACCCGCGTGCCGAGCCGGAACTGGTCTTCGTGCTCGGGCGTCCGTTGGCGGGCCCCGGCGTGACGGCGGCGACGGCGATGGCCGCGGTCGACCGCGTGTACGGCGGCATCGAGGTCATCGACAGCCGGTACGCGGACTACCGCTTCACGCTCCCGGACGCGGTGGCGGACAACGGCTCGTCGGCGTACTTCAGCGTCGGCCCGGTCGGGCTGCCGCCGGCCCGGCTGGACCTTTCGCTGGAGGCCACGCTCCTGGAGGTCGACGGCCAGATCGTGGACACGGCCACGGGAGCGGCGGTCCAGGGCCACCCGGCGGAAGCACTGGCACTGGCGGCGAACGCCCTGGCCGCGCGTGGCCTGGCCCTGGAGGCGGGGTGGCTGGTCCTGACCGGCGGCATGACGGACGCGGTCCCGGTCCGCCGCGGCTCCCGCATCGCGGCCCACTTCTCCCACCTCGGCTCGATCACCCTCTCCGTCTGACCCGCGGGCGCGCCAGGTGCTCGGTCACGGGCCCCCGTTCCGGTAGGCGCGGGCCTGGATCTCGTACAGCTCGTGGTAGACCCCGCCCGCGCGGATCAGCTCGTCGTGGGTGCCTTCTTCGATCAGCCTGCCTTTCTCCAGCACCAGGATCCGGTCCGCCGACCGGATGTTGGCCAGCCGGTGCGTCACCAGGACCGTCGTGCGACGCCCGCGGTCCGACCTGCTCGCGTGCTGGAGCCCGGCGAACACCCGGGCTTCGGCGCGGGCGTCGAGCGCCGCCGTCGGCTCGTCGGCCACCAGCACCGAGGCGTCGCGGTAGATGCCGCGGGCGATGCCCATGCGCTGCCACTGGCCGCCGGACAGGTCGTGGCCCTCGTCGAACTTCTTCGACAGGACCGTGTTCTCCTTGGCGGGCAGGGAATCGATCACCTCGTCCGCGCCCGAGTAGTCGATCGCTTCGCGCCACGCCTGCCGATCCGGGTCCGGCCGGCCGAGGCGCCCGACCGTGATGTTGTTCGCCGCGGTCATCGGCCACTCCGCCGGCTCCTGCGCGATCACGGCGATGTTCGCGTGCACCGACGCCGGATCGGCCTGTGCGAGGTCGACGTCGTCCCAGTGGACGCTGCCCTCGTCCGGCGGGTAGAGCCCGGTGAGCAGCTTGCCGAGGGTGGTCTTGCCCGAGCCGTTCTCGCCGACGAGCGCGACCACCTCGCCGCGCCGGATCGTCACCGAGATGTCCCGCAGTGCCGGGGTTTCGCGGCCGGGGTAGGTGAACGTGACGCCCGCCAGCCGGATCTCCGCGGGGTCGGCGGGCGCGGTCACCGCCGTCGGCGGCGGCTGCCGCTTCCCGGACTCCACGAGCAGCTGGTTGTAGAACCCGATGTAGAAGGAGTCTTCGTACAGCGAGTTGACCGCGCGCATGGTGTTGGACAGCGCCGTCGACGCCGTGCGCATCGCCAGCACCGCCGTGCCGGCCAGCGCCAGTTCCATCGTGCCGCTGTAGAGCAGCCAGCCGAGCACGAGGTACGCGACGGCGGTGCCCGAACCGGCCGCCGCCCGCCCGGTGGTGCGGACCAGGTTGCTCCGGTGCGCCAGCCGGATCTCCTCGCGCGTGAGGCTGCGCGAGATGCGCCGGTACTCGCCGAGCAAGGGCTCCTGCAACGTCAGGGCGTGCCGTTCGAGGGCCATCGAGCGCCAGGTGGCGACCTCTTCGACGATCGACTTGCGGATGTTGCGCCCGACGGTGTCCAGGAAGTGCCGGTAGTTCAGCTTCGCGACGCGCGCGGCGGCCCAGCCGTCGGCCGCCGCGGCCAGCAGCAGCACCGGGGCCAGCCACGGGTTGAGCAGCCCGGCCGTGATCATCGCCGCCGCCAGCGAGATCACCGACGACGTCAGGTCGGCCAGCCGGCGCAAGCTCGTCTCGATGGCCCGCACCCCGAACCGGGCGCCCTGCCGCGCCAGTTCCCGGAAGTCCGCGTCCTCGAACGCGATCAGCCCGACGCGCACGACCGCGGCCGTCACCGCGTCGTCCGCCGCCGCGGTGACCCGCGGCCGCAGCGCGCCCTCGACGGCGGCGACGGCCGCGTCCAGCAACGCGCGCGCGGCGTACGACCCGGTGACGACCGCGATCGCCGGCAGCGACTGCAGCACGCGGTCCGGGGTGGGGCCCTGTTCGAGCAGGGCGGTGAACACGTTCGCGGTGGCGAGCAGCCCGAACGCCGTGACACAACCCGAGAGGACGTGCACGACGGCGGCCAGCAGGGTCAGCCGCGGCGACGTCCGCCACGCCAGCCGCAGCACGACCGAGATCGCGGTGGGCAGCGCGCGCACGGCCTGGCCGAAGCCCGCGGCGGCCACGCGTTCGTCTACGCGGGCCCACTCGGGCATCTTCATGTTCTCCACCCCGATCAGCGGGGGCGGGTCCGTGGCGGTGGTCTCGGCGGATCTGGGCACGTCTTCATCTGTACTCCGGGGGTCCGACAGTTTCTGGCCCGCTACTGGTCTTTCCGGGTGTACCGCGCGCGCAGGAACGGGCTGAACGCACCGGTTTCACCCATCCGGACGTCGATCTCGTGCGTCAGCGTCCTGTCGTCCGGGGTGAGCCGGTGCCGGGCCACCCCGCGCGCGGTCTTCTTCTCCAGGGTCAGCGTCGCTCCCGTCCAGCGGCCGCGGGCGGGCGACTCGGGCGGAAAACCATAGCTGTCGAAGCCGTACCAGAGCGTTTCGCCGGTGTCCGGATCGGCCGTGAACACGTTGTGGCCGAGGAACTCCGTCCCGTCTTCGCGGCGCTGCCGGTAGTGCTGGAGCACGGCGAAACCGTTGAGCGCCAAGCGGTATTCGCAGTCCGCGTGCGCGGTCGAGGCCGGTGCCCACGGCGAAGCGGCGAGTTCCTCGGTGCCGGTCCAGTCACCGACGAACGCTTTCAGCGCACCGTGCGCGGGGCCGAGGCGGGGCATGTCCATGGTCGTCTCCAATTCGACAGGTGCCTGTCGATGTGCGAGGCTAGCACGCATGCGGTCGCATCGAGCCGAGACGTTCACCCGCGTGATCGACGCGGTCTTCGCGTGCAACGGCGGTTTCCTCGCCGCGGGCGACGCCCTGACCGCGCCGGTCGGGCTGACCGCGGCCCAGTGGCAGGTCCTCGGTTTCCTCGAAGACGGCCCGGCGACGGCCGCGGACGTGTCGCGCCGCCGCGGGTTGCGCCGGCAGAGCGTGCAGGAGACGGTGAACCGCTTGCTGCGCAACGGAATGCTCGACCGCCTGCCGAATCCGGCCGACGCGCGGGCGCCGTTGTTGTCGTTGACGCGGCGGGCGAAGGACGCGTTGCGCGCATTGGGGGCGGCGCAGGCCCAGTGGGCGGAGGACGTGGCGGCCGAGGTGCCGCAGGAGGATCTGGAGACGACGCTGCGGACGTTGCGGCGGTTGCGGGAAGTCCTGGCGCAGCAGCGGTTGCCGTAACGGGCGCTCAGCCGGCCGCACCCGGGCCGGCCAGCAGGTCGACGTCGCCCGCGTGCATCGGCTCGCCGCAGTGGGCGCAGCTCAGCTCGACGGTGCTGACGGCACCGCACGCGTGGTGGCGGTAGAGCACCGGCGGCCCGGCCTCGCCCGCCAGCCACTTGTCGCCCCAGCGGGTCATCACCATCAGCATGTCGACCAGTTCGGTGCCCTTCTCGGTCAGGACGTACTCGTGCCGCGGCCGCCGGTCGTACGGGCGGCGTTCGAGGATCTCCTTGTCGACCAAGTGGTTCAGTCGCTCGGTGAGGACCTTGCGCGAGATGCCGAGGTCCGCCTGGAGCTGCTCGAACCGGTTGAACCCGGCCCAGATGTCCCGCAGGATCAGGGGTGACCAGGGTTCCCCGATCACGTCGAGCGTGCGCGCGATCGAGCACGCGGCCAGTTCGCTGAAGTGCGTCCGCTGCATGAATCCAGCCTAGCAGTCGGGGGTTCCCTCAAGGAACTTCAACTGCTACGGTTCTGGAGTCTCCTGAAGGAACCCAGAAGGGAACGCCACGATGAGCAAGGTCTTCAGCGCCCACGCCGTGTCGGTCGACGGGTACGTCACCGGCCGCGGCGCCGGTCCCGGCCGCGGTCTCGGCGACGGCGGGACGCTCTTCGACTGGTACACCGACGGGGACACCCCGAGCCGGGTCTTCGGCTCCTTCAAGCTCAGCGCACCGAGCGCCCGCGTCTTCGACGCCTTCGCCGAGCGGGTGGGCGCGGTCGTCGCGGGCCGCACCACCTACGAAGACTCGGCGCACTTCGGCGGCGGCAGCCCGCACCCGGACGCCCCGCTCTTCCTCGTCAGCCACCGGCCAGCGCCGGAGCTGACCGAGCGGCAGACCCTCGCCGGCACCATCGAGGACGCGATCGCGGCGGCCAAGGAGGCGGCCGGTGGCAAGGACGTCGGCCTCATGGGCGCCGGGGTCCTGACCTCGGCACTGCAGGCCGGCCTCGTCGACGAAATCGTCCTCCACCAGGTGCCGGTCCTGCTGGGTGGCGGCCGGCCCTTCTTCGGGGAACTGCCCTCGCACGTGCACCTGAGTCTCGTCGAGGCCGTTCCCGCGCCCGGTGTCACCCACCTCCACTACGCCGTCGCCTGAACCCCTCACCCCATCCCGTCAAAGGAGCCGACCACCATGCTCGACGCCGACGTCCGCCGCATCCTCGCCACCACCGCGATCGGTCACCTCGCCACCGTCCTGCCCGACGGCGCACCCCACGTCGTCCCGGTCTGGGTCGACCCCGAAGGTGACCGCATCGCCATCCTCACCGGCCCGGACTCGCGCAAGGCCCGCAACCTGCGGCGCGACCCGCGGGTCGCGCTCTCCCTGACCCCGCCGGACAACCCGTTCGAGCCGGTGATCATCCGGGGCCGGGTCGCCGAGTGGGTCGAGGGCGACGCCGCCTGGGCGATCGTCGACCGGATCGCGGCCAAGTACATCGGCGGGCCCTATTCGCGCGACCAGGTGCGGGTCGTCGCGCTCATCGAGCCCGAGCGGCAGAGCGTGGGCATGCGCTGAGCGTCAGTCCGGCTTGATCCCCAGCAGCGTCAGGAACGAGCGGAACCCGGCGGACATGTCGACCTCCGCCGGGTCGAGGAGCCACTGCAGCTGGAGGCCGTCGAGGACGGCGACCGCGATCGGGGCCAGCTGTTCCGGGGTGGTGCCCGGCGGGAGCTCGTCGCGGTGGCGTTCGAGCATCTGGGTCATGCCTGCCCGGACCCGGGCGTAGCGGTCGTGGAAGTACTGCCGCGCCGGGTGGTCGTCCGTGACGCTGTCCGCCGAGAGCACCGTGTACGTCTGGACGATGCCCGGCCGGGTGGCGTTGTAGTCGACGAGGTCCGCCAGCTGGTTCACCGTCATCGCCGAGGGGTCGCCAGCCGGAGCGTGGCCGAAGTGCAGCAGGTCCCACTCGTCCCGGGTCTCCAGCACCGCCGTCAGCAGGTGGTCCTTGGTGGGGAAGTAGTGCATCAGCCCCTGCTGCGTCAGTCCCACGCGCTCGGCGACGGCGGCCAGCGAAGTACCGCGATAGCCGCGTTCGGCGATAACCTCGAACGCCGCTCGGACGATGCTGGCTCGGCGGTCGGCGCCCCTGGCCCGGGTCATGATCCCGAGCGTACGGGAGAAATGATCACGGAATCATAACTTTCACTGCTCGGCGCCAGGTAGAGTGACGCCAGGACCGACACGGAGGGTGCGCATGAGCTTCGACGTCGAAGCGCTGCTGGCCGAGCTCGACCTGGACGCCAAGACGAGGCTGCTCGCCGGGCAGGACGTCTGGTCCCTCCCCGCGCTGCCGCGGATCGGGCTCGCCTCGCTGGTCCTCTCCGACGGCCCGGTCGGCGTCCGCGGGGTGCGGTGGAGCCCGGACGACCCCTCGGTGACCCTGCCCAGCCCGACGGCGCTCGCCGCGAGCTGGGACCCGCGGCTGGCCGTGCGCGTCGGCCGCCTGCTCGCGCAGGAGGCCCGGCGCAAGGGTGTGCACGTGCTGCTCGCGCCGACGGTCAACCTCCAGCGTTCGCCGCTGGGCGGCCGGCACTTCGAGTGCTACTCCGAAGACCCGCTCCTCACCGGGATGATCGGCGCCGGCTACGTCACCGGCGTGCAGGACGGCGGGGTCGCCGTCACGGTCAAGCACTTCGTCGCCAACGACTTCGAGACCGAACGCTTCACCGTCGACGTGCACCTGGGCGAGCGCGCGCTGCGCGAGCTCTACCTCGCGCCGTTCGAACTCATCGTCCGGCGCGCGAAGCCGTGGGGGATCATGGCCGCCTACAACAGCGTCAACGGCGTCACGATGACCCAGCACGCCGAGCTGCTCAACGGCGTGCTGCGCGGCGAGTGGGGCTTCGACGGCTTCGTCGTCTCCGACTGGCTGGCCGCGCGTGACACCGTCACCTCCGCCAACGGCGGCCTCGACGTGGCCATGCCCGGCCCCCGCACCGTGTTCGGCGAGCGACTCGCCGAAGCCGTGCGCGGCGGCGAAGTGAGCTCCGAAGTCGTCGACGACATGGTGCGCCGCGTGCTCCTGCTCGCCCACCGGACCGGCGCGCTCGGCGGGAGCCCGGGCCCCGGATCGTCCGATCTGGACGGTGAAGCGGTCGCGCGCGAGGTCGCGCACCGGTCGTTCGTGTTGCTCCGCAACGAAACCGGCGTGCTGCCCCTGCGGAACCCGCAGAGCATCGCGCTCATCGGTGCGCTCGCCGCGGACCCGAAGATCCTTGGCGGCGGCAGTGCCACCGTGTTTCCCGACCACGTCGTCTCCCCTCTCGACGGCCTGAAAGCGGCCGTTCCCCCGGGCACCGAGCTCGCCTACGCCCCCGGTGCCGATCCGCGGATGACGTTACCGACCGCCACCGACATTTCTTGGGGGCCTCGGGTGGCGAAGCCCCCGACCTGGGGCGGAGCCCCGGATGTCACCGACAGTTTCCGGCTCCGCGCGACCGCCCGCGCCGCCGACGGCACCGAACTCGCCGAATTCTCCTTGCGCAAAGCCAGGATCGACTGGATCGGCGAACTGCCGGCCGGGCTCGACATCGGCACGCTCGCCTCGGTCGAGATCGCCGGCACGTTCCTCCCGGAGCAAAGCGGCACGCACACCTTCGGCGTCACCGGCCCCGGCGACCTCCGCCTCACCGTCGCCGGCCAGACCCTCTTCGACGGTGTGAACCTGCCGGAGGGCGGGGACATCTTCACGTCCATCATGCAGGTGCACGAGCAGCGGCGGGAGGTCGAGCTGACCGCGGGCGAGCCGGTCGACGTCAGCCTGACCTACTGGATCCCGTCGGAGATGGCGGAGTTCGCCCGGGGCACGTTCGCCTGGGTCACCTTCGCGCTCGGCCACCGCGGCCCGGTCCTCGACCCGGACGCGAGCCTCGAAGAAGCCGTGGCACTGGCGGGAAGGTCGGAAGTCGCCGTCGTCGTGGTCGGGACGACCGCCGAGGTCGAAAGCGAAGGCTTCGACCGGACTTCCCTCGCCCTGCCGGGCCGCCAGGACGAACTCGTCACGCGGGTCGCCGAAGCGAACCGGAACACCGTCGTGGTCGTCAACGCGGGCTCGCCGGTGGAGATGCCGTGGCGCGACGACGTCGCCGCGGTGCTGCTCACCTGGTTCCCCGGCCAGGCCGGCGGCGACGCGCTCGCCGATGTCCTCTTCGGCCGCGAAGAGCCCGGCGGCCGCCTGCCGACGACCTGGCCCGCGAAGCTGGAAGACGCGCCGATCACCAACGTGACGCCGGAGGGAGGCGTCCTCGAATACGACGAGGGCGTGCACATCGGCTACGGCGCCTGGGCCCGCACCGACCGGCAGCCCGCGTACTGGTTCGGCCACGGCCGGGGCTACACGACCTGGGTGTACGAAGAACTCGACGCCAGTCCGGACGACGAAGGCGGCGCCCGCGTCCGGGTCCGCGTGCGCAACACGGGCACCCGCAAGGGGCGCGAAGTCGTCCAGCTCTACCTGGTCCCGACCGAACGCGGCGACCGGCCGCGCCGCTGGCTGGCCGGGTTCGCGAGCGTCGAAGCCCGGCCTGGCGAGTCCGTCGAGGCCGACATCGCGATCGCGCCGCGGTCGATCTCGGTCTGGCAGGACGGCTGGCAGCACATCGCCGGCGAATACGTCCTGGAGGCTTCGCACTCCTACGCGGAGCCTCGGTTGAGTACGCGAGTGGTGCTGCAGAAAATCCGTTGATCACCGCCGGCGGAACCCCTAGGATCGTGGACGCACCCTCGGCCAGGTGAAAGGAGGTGGGACCGATGATCACGCAATCGATCACGCGCTCCCACTCCGGTATGAGGGTGCCGGGTATCTGACCCCGGGAGCGCACTCCCGGAAGGATTTCCGTGACCGAACTGGTCATCCGCCCGCTCGAAGCGGGCGAAGAAGCACTGTTCACGTCCCTGCCCGACCGCGGTCTCGTCGGCCGCACGCTGCTCGGCGACGACTTCACCGAGATGGCGAAGAAGGGCGAATACCGGCCCGAGTGGACGTGGGTCGCGTTGCGCGACGACGTCGTCGTGGCCCGCGCCGCCTGGTGGGCCAAGCCCGGCGACGCCACCCCGATCGCCCTGGACTGGTTCGACTTCACCGACTTCGACGCGGGTGTCCACCTGCTGAAGACGGCGCCGCTGCGCGCGGAGTTTTCGCTGACCACGCCGCCCGCGTGGCAGGACGATCCGGACGTGGCGCACGAAGTCGATGTCCGCGTCGAAGCGGCCGAAAAGGCGGGCTACCGCAAGCTCGTCGAGCGCTACCGCTTCCGCTGGACGCCGGAAAACGGCCTGCCGGAGAAGCCCGGCAGGCTCGAGTTCCGGCCGGAACCGGACGACGACGTCATCCTCGACGTCTTCAGGCGCGTCCACGTCGGCAGCCTCGACGCGCACGTGCGCAAGACCGTCGAGGAGCACGGCCTCGACGCGGCCGCGCAGGAGGACCTCGACATCATGCGGTGGATGCCGGCGCCGCGGGACTGGTGGCGGCTGGCGTACACGCGCGAAGGCGAGCTCGTCGGCCTCACGCTGCCCAGCCGCAACGTCTACGACCCGGTGGTCGGCTACATCGCCGTCCTGCCGGAACACCGGGGTCGCGGCTACGCGTACGACCTGGTGGCCGAGGCGACGCACGACCTCGTCGCCCACGGCGCGGACCGGATCGTCGCGGGCACCGACGTCGGCAACGTCCCGATGGCGAAGGCGTTCGCGAAGGCGGGCTACCCGGTGGTGCAGCACCGCATCGACCTGGTCTGACCCCGTCGTGAGTGGTAAGTCGGGTTCCAACCCTCCTTGCCACTCACGACCGGGACCGTTACCGTCGCTCTCGCTAGAGCGATCTATCAAGTCGGGGGCGTGGATGGACAAGGGACTGACGCCGCTTCGCGCGATCCTCGGCTTCTCGCTGCTCAGCACGACGATCCACTACGCGCACAACACCGTCCGGTACGCGGACTACCCGCAGCTCCAGGGAGTCTCGCCGCTCGCCGGCGGCATCGTCGTCGCGTCCGTCTGGGTGGTGCTCACGGCGGCCGGCTGGCTCGGTTACCGCGCGTACCGTCGGGGCCGGTATCCGCGGGCGCTGGCGTTCCTGCTGGTCTATTCGCTGGCCGGGATGATCACGCTGGGCCACTTCCTGACCGGCGTCCCGCGGATCCCCGCGTTCTGGTTCGCGACGATCTTCACCGACGCCGGGGCCGGGCTCGCGCTGTGGGTCTTTCTCACCTGGGCCTGGGCCACCCTCAACCGGGTGACCACGCGAGATCAACTTTCTACACAACATTGACGTTCGTAGAGATGCTGTAGACAATCGGCGGGGTGACCACCACCACACCGGTTGCCTTCGACCGCCGTCCGGACGAGTACCGCCACTGGCGCCTCCGGCTCGACGGGGAGGTGGCCTGGCTGGAGCTGGACGTCGACGAGCAGGGCGGACTGGTCCCGGGGTACGAGCTCAAGCTCAACTCCTACGACCTCGGCGTCGACATCGAGCTGTACGACGCCACGCAGCGGCTGCGGTTCGAACACCCCGAGGTCCGCGTGGTCATCGTGACCAGCGCCAAGGACAAGGTGTTCTGCGCCGGCGCGAACATCCGCATGCTCGCCGCGTCGGAGCACCACTGGAAGGTCAACTTCTGCAAGTTCACCAACGAGACGCGCAACGGCATGGAGGACGCCACCGAGCACTCCGGCCAGATCTACGTGGCCGCGGTCAACGGCACCTGCGCCGGCGGCGGCTACGAGATCGCGCTGGCCTGCGAAAAAATCTTCCTGATCGACGACAACTCCTCGACCGTCGCGCTGCCGGAGGTCCCGCTGCTCGGTGTGCTGCCCGGTACCGGTGGCCTGACCCGCGTGGTGGACAAGCGGCGGGTCCGGCGCGACCTCGCCGACGTCTTCGCGACCCGCCCGGACGGCGTCAAGGGCAAGACGGCGGTCGACTGGCGCCTGGTCGACGAACTGGTGCCGCGCCAGGGCTTCCGCGAGAAGGTCCTCGAGAAGGCGCGGGAACTCGCCGGCCGGTCGGACCGGCGAGGTGACCACGGCGTCGAGCTGACCCCGCTCGAACATCGGTACGTCGACATCGAGGTCACCGGTGACCAGGCCACGATCACCATCAAGGGCCCCGAAAACGACCCCGGTGACCTGCACGAAGAGGGCGCGAACGGCTGGTTCCTCGCGATGACCCGCGAGCTGGACGACGCCATCCTGCGGCTGCGCACCAACGAAGTCGAAACCGGGACGTGGATCCTGCGGACCCAGGGCGACCCCGCGAAGGTGCAGGCGCACGAGCAGGCGGTGCTCGGCGAAAAGGACTGGCTCGCCAACGAGATCACGCACTACTTCAAGCGCACGCTCAAACGCCTCGACGTCACCAGCCGCAGCCTGATCGCGCTGATCGAGCCCGGCAGCTGCTTCACCGGCGCGCTGCTGGAGATCGCGCTGGCCGCCGACCGCCAGTACATCCTGGACGGGCCGCCGATCGACGACGAGGAAAGCGCCGAACGGGCGTCCCTTCGCCTGACCGACGCCAACTTCGGCGCCTTCCCGATGGGCAACGGCCTGACCCGCCTCGAGACCCGCTTCTACGGCGACGAAGACCACCTGGCCTGGCTCGCGCGCGAAAAGAACCGCGAGTTGAGCGCCGCCGAAGCCGTCGAACTCGGCCTGGTCACCGACGCCCCGGACGACCTCGACTGGGAGGACGAAATCCGGATCGCGCTCGAAGGCCGCGCGTCGCTGTCCCCGGACGCGCTCACCGCCATGGAGGCCAACCACCGGTTCGTCGGTCCCGAGACCATCGAGACCAAGATCTTCGGCCGGCTGGCGGCTTGGCAGAACTGGATTTTCACCCGGCCGAACGCATCCGGACCGGAAGGCGCGCTGCGCCGCTACGGTACTGGGCAGAAGGCCGTCTTCGACAGGAAGCGGGTCTAGCGCAGATGCCCGGGAAGATCGACTACGACGCGAAGATCCCCAACAACGTCAACCTCTCCGAGGACCGGCGGCTCCAGCGCGCGCTGGAGGGCTGGCAGCCGAAGTTCATGCACTGGTGGGGCGAGATGGGCCCGACGCTGGAGACGCAGGGGGTCTACCTGCGCACCGCCGTCAGCGTGGGCCGCGAAGGCTGGGCGCACTTCGACCACGTCAACGTCCCCGACTACCGCTGGGGCATCTTCCTCGCCGAGCGCGACCCCGACCGGCGGATCGCCTTCGGCGAGCACCAGGGCGAGCCGGTGTGGCAGCAGGTGCCCGGCGAATACCGCGCCGACCTGCAGCGGCTGATCGTCATCCAGGGTGACACCGAGCCGGCGTCGGTCGAGCAGCAGAAGCTGCTCGGGCTGACCGCGCCGAGCCTGTACGACCTGCGGAACCTGTTCCAGGTCAACGTCGAAGAGGGCCGTCACCTGTGGGCGATGGTGTACCTGCTGCACGCCTACTTCGGACGCGAAGGCCGTGACGAGGCCGAAGGGCTGCTGCTGCGCAACTCCGGCAGCCCGGACGCCCCCCGCATCCTGGGCGCGTTCAACGAGGAAACCGCCGACTGGCTGGCTTTCTACATGTTCACCTACTTCACCGACCGCGACGGGAAGTACCAGCTCGGCACGCTGAAGGAGAGCTCCTTCGACCCGCTCTCGCGCACCTGCGAATTCATGCTGAAGGAGGAGGCGCACCACATGATGGTCGGCACCACCGGTGTCGACCGCGTGGTGCTCCGCAGCGCCGAGCTGATCCGCGAGCACGACACGTACGACATCGGCCCGCACGGCGGCATCCCGTTGAACCTGATCCAGAAGTACATCAACTTCCACTACACGGTGTCGCTGGACCTGTTCGGCAGCGAGACGTCGACGAACGCGGCGAACTACTACACCGCCGGGCTCAAGGGCCGCTGGCAGGAGACCCGCCGCAAGGACGACCACAAGCTCACCGACGACGCCCGCACGCTGGAGCGGCCGGGCGGCGACGGCACGTGGACGACCGAGGAGCTGCAGGCGATCCTGCTGCTGAACCTCGACCTGCGCAGCGAGTACATGGCCGACTGCCAGACCGGCGTGAAGCGCTGGAACAAGATCCTCGCCGACGCCGGCATCGACTTCACGTTCCGGTTGCCGCACCCTGGCTTCAACCGCGAAGTCGGCATAAACTCCGGCCACCACGTCACTCCCGACGGGACCATCGTCGACGAGGCGACCTGGCTGGCCGGCAAGAACAAGTGGCTGCCCACGACCGAGGACCTCACGTTCGTGCGCTCGCTGATGCGCCCGGTGTACGAGCGGGGAAAGATCGCGAGCTGGGTGGCGCCGCCGCGGCAGGGCATCAACGGGAAGCCCATCGACTACGAGTACGTGTACCTCACGTAGGAGGCCTGGTGGCGACAGGGTTCAATGCCGCGGAGTACCTGCTCTCGGCCGGGCACCCGGAGGCGACCGCGGTCGTTTCTCCCCGCCGATCGCTGACGTACGCGGAGCTCGCGGCCGAGTCCCGGCGCGTCGCCGGTGGCCTCGCCGGGCTCGGGGTGCGGCCCGAAGACCGGGTCATGTTCTGCATGGTCGATGACGTCGAGCTGCTCACCGGCATCCTCGGCGCGATGCTGGCCGGTGCGGTCGCCGTCCCGGTGTCGACCATGGTCACCGGGCCGGAACTGGGCCAGGTGCTGGCCGACTCGCGGGCGCGCGTGCTGTGCGTGTCCGGCGAGTTCGCCGAGCAGGCGGTGACCGCTTTGGAGCTCGCCCCCGAGGTCACCGACGTCGTGCTCGACCGCTGCGACGCGGCCGGGTTCGGCGTCCGGACGCACGAGTGGCCGTCGCTGGCCGGTCCGGTCCCCAGTGGACGGACGTGGGAGGACTCGCCCGCGCTGTGGCTGTACACCTCGGGGACGACGGGGCAGCCGAAGGGCGCGATGCACCGGCACGCGAGCATCCGCGCGGTCTGCGAGACCTATGCCCGCGGGGTGCTGGCGACGACGCGCGAGGACCGGTTCTTGTCCGTGCCGAAGCTCTTCTTCGCCTACGGGCTGGGAAACTCGTGCTTCTTCCCGCTCGGCGCGGGCGGCGCGACGCTGCTCGAGCCCGCGCGCCCGACACCCGCGTTGTTCGCGCGACGCGCTCGCGAGGAGCGGCCGTCCCTGTTCTTCGCGGTCCCGACGTTCTACGCGGCCTTGCTCGCCAGCGACGTCCCGGACGACTCGTTCTCGTCGGTGCGGTACGCGGTCTCGGCGGGCGAGCCGCTGCCCGCGTCGCTGTTCGAGCGGTTCCGCGCCCGGTTCGGGCTGGAGATCCTCGACGGCATCGGGTCGACCGAGGCGCTGCACATCTTCCTGTCGAACCAGCCCGGCGCGGTGCGGCCGGGCAGCACCGGCGTCCCGGTGCCCGGGTACGCCGTGCAGCTCCGCGACGAGTCGGGTGTCGTGATCGACACGGCGGGCGAAGCGGGCGAGCTGTTCGTGGCCGGGCCGTCGACGGCGACCGGCTACTGGGCCCGCTACGACGCGACGAAGCTGGTGTTCCAGGGGGAGTGGCTGCGGACCGGGGACAGTTACGTGCGGAACGAGGACGGGACGTACAGCTGTCTCGGCCGCTTCGGGGACATGCTGAAGGCGGGCGGGATCTGGGTGTCACCGTCCGAAGTGGAGGAACGGCTGCGCCGGCACCCGGCGGTGGCGGAGGTCGCGGTGGTCGCCGCGCCGGACGCCGACGGCCTCGACAAGCCGGTGGCGTGCGTGGTGCCCGCCCCCGGGTTCGCGGTGGACCCGGCCGAGCTGATCGAGTTCTGCCGCGAGGGGCTGGCGGCGTTCAAGCGCCCGCGCGGGGTGGTCGAGCTGGCGGAGCTGCCGAAGACGGCGACCGGCAAGATCCGCCGCAACGTGATCCGCGAGCTGGTCCGCGACGCGCTGCGCACGGTGCCCAGCCCGTGATCGACGGGCACTTCGTGGTCGACGCGCACGTCCACACGCCGCGGCTGCCGACGCTCAAACCCGCGTGGCTGCAGTGGGCGCACGACTTCGCGGGGTCGTACCCGTGGCGTTCGGTGTACTCGGCCGACGGCGCGGTGATCCCGTCGGCGATGGACGAGCTGATGGAGTCCGAGGGCGTCGACCGGGTGCTGCTGTTCTGCGAGTACAGCCCGCGGGCGACCGGGATCCAGCCGATCGAGGACAACCTGCCGCTGGTGGCGCACAACCCGGCCCGGTTCCGGCTGGTGGCGAACGTGAACCCGTACGTGCACCACCCGGCGGCTTCGGAGGTCGCGCGCCAGCTGGACCTGGGTGCGGTGGCGCTGAAGATCCACCCGGTGCACGGCGCGTTCTCGCCGGCGGACAAGGAGCTGTACCCGGTCTACCAGCTGTGCCTCGAGCGCGGGGTGCCGGTGATCCTCCATTCGGGCACGTCGAGCTTTCCGGGCTCCCGCACCAGTTTCGGCAACCCGGAGCTGCTGTCCGACGTGGTCGAGGACTTCCCGTCGCTGCAGTTCGTCTTCGCCCACGGCGGCCGTGGGTGGTGGTACGACGTGGCGGCGTTCTTGGCGCTGGCCCGGGACAACGTGTGGCTCGACCTCGCCGGGCTGCCGCCGAAGAAGCTGCCGGAGTACTACCGGCGGTTCGACCTGGCCCGGCTGGCCGGGAAGTTCGTGTTCGGCACGGACTGGCCGGGCGTGCCTTCGGTGGCCGCGAACGTCCGGACGCTGGCGGGCCTCGGGCTGCCCGAGGACGTGCTGAGCGGGGTGCTGTCGGGGAACGCGATCAAGCTGATGCCGTCACTGGCGTAGCCTGGGGCGCATGGGGGGTCGCGTTTCGCTGGTCGCTGCCGCGCTGGTGCTCTTCTTCGCGGGTGGCGCCGCTCCGATCCGGCCGCACACACCGGCCGAGTTCCTGAACCGGGCGATCGCGCTGATCCGGGCGCGGTCCATCGATTCCGCGCGGGTCTACTGGCCGCGAGTCGAAGCGCGGGCGGCCTATCTCGCGCGGGGTGCGCGAACCGATGCCGGGACGCTGGAGGCTCTGCAGGACGTCATCGATGAACTGCACGACCGGCACACGATGCTGGTGTTGCCGGGGCAGGAGATCGCCTCGAACGGCGAGGTCCCGTCGGTACGGACCGAAGGCGGTGTCGCGACCCTTCGCGTCCCTGGCGTGGGCGCGGATGAAGCCGCGGATCGCCACTACGTCGACACGGGGTTCGCCGCACTGGGCGGGGCACCGCCGGTCTGCGGCTGGATCGTCGACCTGCGGGAGGACACCGGAGGCGCGGTGTTCCCGATGCTCACCGTGCTCGCCCCGCTGCTCGGCGACGGTCCGATCGGATCGTTCGTCACCCCGGACGGCACGCGGACGGTGTGGGAGATCCACGACGGGCAGATGTGGCTGGAGGGCCAGTCCATGTCCGCCCGGCCGAACCCGGTGAACCTGCCGCGGCGGCCGATCGCGGTGCTGACCTCCGGCCACACCGCCAGTTCCGGGGAAGCGGCGCTCGTGGCGTTGCGCGGGATCTCGCGCTCGTTCGGCGTGCCCACTGCGGGGTTCGCGACCGGCAACACGGTCGTCGACCTCGGTGGCGGGTTCGCGTTGTTGCTCACGGTGGCTCGCGATGTCGACCGGACCGGTCGGGTCTACGACAACATCCCGATCCCGCCGGACCAGCCGGCCGCCGACGCCGAGACCGCGGCGAAGGAGTGGCTGCGCACGCGGGGGTGCCGCTGACGGCACCCCCGCGCCCCCAGAGGTCAGCCCCGGACCTCGTGCAGGCAGAGCACGTTGCCTTCGGAGTCGGTGAACCACGCCGCCCGCTCGGTGCCCAGCTCCGCGATGTGGTCGACCGTCTTCAGCCCCTCCAGGTCGAAGTCCTGGAACCGCACGCCGCGGCTTTCCAGCGCGCTGACTTCGGCGGGGAGATCGCCGACTTCGAAGCTCAGCGCCGTGTTCTCGCTCTGCGTGCCCGCCGGCATCGGCCGGAGCCCGATGGCGCCGCCGGCCGCAGCGAAGTAGAGGGTGCCGTCTTCGCCCTTCCCCGTCTGCTTCAGGCCGAGGGAGTCCGCGTAGAAGTGGCCGGCGCGTGCACTGTCGGTCACCGGAAGCATCGTCGTGATGGTCGCTTCGGTCAGCATGGTTCTATCCTGCGCCTGCAGGTGCACCGGCGTGACCTCGGCTTTTTCAACGCTCGGCGTTGAACGCGCGCAGTGTCCGCATGGCTTCGGCGAGTGCCGCCGCGTCGTCGCCGAGCGGGGTCAGCACGATGCGGCGCAGGATGTCCGCAGCCGCCGCACGGGCCTTGTTCGCGATGTCGAGGCCGTGGTCGGTCAGGGACGCGAACGTGACGCGGCGGTCGTCCGGGCTCGGGATCCGGCAGATCAGGTCCGCCGCCACCAGGCGGTCCGCCACCTTCGTGAAGCCGCCGCTGGAAAGCGCCGCCTCCATGGCCAGGCGGGTCATCGGCATCCGGTGCTCGGGTGAGCGCACCAGCCGCAGCAGGATGTCGAACGACGCGGGCGCGAGCCCGAACCGATCGGCGATCTCGCCCATCAGCTTGTCCTGGGTGGCCAGGTAACCCTCGATGACCAGGCCCCACCAGGTGACGATCTCGTCGTCGTCGAGGTTCGGATCGGCTGTCACGAACCGCACTTTACCGCAAAACCTCGCCCGAATATTTCTTCCAGGAAAGACGTCAGGACGTTTGTACGAAGCGTATATCGCCGGTCCCTACGATCGGCCGATGACTAACGAGGCACTACAGCGTGCTACGAAACTGCTGGACGCCGTCATCCTCGCCGACGGGCACAACGACCTGCCGTGGGAACTGCGCCAGCACGGCGGGCCGAATCCGGTCGAGGCGGCGGCGTCGCTCGACCTGACCGTGCGGCAGCCCGCCCTGCACACCGACTTCCCGAAGCTCGCCGACGGGAAGCTCAGCATGCAGTTCTGGTCGGTGTACGTGCCCTGTGAGTTCGAAGGCCACAGTGCCGTGACCGCCGTCCTGGAGCAGGTCGAAGTCGTGCACCAGCTGGCCGAGCGCTACCCCGACCGGCTCCGGCTGGTCACCACCGCGGACGAGGCCGAGGCCGCGTTCGCCGACGGCCGGATCGCGTCGCTGCTCGGCGCGGAGGGCGGGCACAGCATCGCCGAGTCGATCGGCGTGCTGCGGATCCTGCGCCGCCTCGGCGTCCGCTACATGACGTTGACGCACAACTTCAACACCACCTGGGCCGACGCCGGCACCGACGAGCCGGTCCACGGCGGCCTCACCGAGTTCGGCCGCGACGTCGTGCGGGAGATGAACAAGATCGGGATGATGGTCGACCTGTCGCACGTCGCACCGTCGACGATGCGGGCGGCGATCGAGGTCAGCTCGGTGCCGGTGATCTTCAGCCACTCGTCCTGCATCGCGGTGAACGACCACCCGCGCAACATCCCGGACGACGTCCTGGCCAAGCTGCCCGGCAACGGCGGCGTCGCGATGATCACCTTCGTGCCGGCGTTCGTCTCGCCGAAGGTCGCCGCCTGGAACGAACAGCTCGAAGCCGCGATGGCCGACGCCGGGCTGGAGTACCGGAACCTGAGCCTGCGCGGGAAGTTCATGCAGGAGTGGGACGGCCCGGCGAAGCCCCTCGCCACCGTCGAGGACGTCGTCGCGCACGTCGAGCACGCCCGCGAGATCGCCGGGATCGACCACATCGGCCTCGGCGGCGACTACGACGGCGTCGGCTCGCTGCCGGAGGGGCTGGAGGACACGTCCAAGTACCCGGTGTTGTTCGCCGCGCTGCTCGAGCGCGGGTGGAGTGAGGACGACTGCGCGAAGCTGGCCGGCAAGAACACGCTCCGCGTCCTGCGGGACGTCGACGGGTTCGCCCGTTAGGGGGTTTGAGTCAGCGCTGCCCGCGTGCCGGACGGACACTGAGTACATGACGCACGCGCGCGGGGGCGCGGCCGACCGCCCCACCGGTCCCGCACACCACGACCTGCCCGGCTCCGACGTGCCGGAAGGCGCCCTGGAACCCGCCGAGCTCCGCGCCGGCGACGTCCGGCCGGGCGCGGAGGAGGCGACGCCGGTGCGGCCGGCGCCCGCCAAACCGGCGGCGGGCCGGGCCCGCCCGACGCGGATCAGCGGCACCTGGGTCGCGGTGATCGCCGGCCTGGTCGTGCTCGTCGTGCTGCTGGTCTTCATCCTGCAGAACCTCGACCCGGCGACGGTGCACTTCTTCGGCGCCGAAGGCAGCCTGCCGCTGGCCATCGCCATGCTGTTCTCGGCCATCGGCGGGGCGGCACTGGTCGCGCTGATCGGCGGCGCCCGGATCCTGCAGCTGCGAAAGCAGGCGCGCCGCCGTTAGACGATGATCGAGGTCATCCCCAGCAGCAGCGCGCAAACGCTTTCGTCGCCGGTCGCGCGCACGCGGCCGGTGTCGGCGGCGTTGCGGGTGCAGAGCCGCCAGAACGTGTCCAGGTCCGTCGTCGCCGACGCCAGCGGGGTGCGTGACGGCGGCGCGCCGCGGTCCAGGACCCAGCCGTCACGCTCGCGGCGTGCGTACCACTTGCCTTGGCCGGTGACCGTGTAGCCGACCTGCTTGCCGACCCGGGCTTCGACGTCGCGCAGGGTGTGCGGCAGCGCCCGCACGAACGTGTCGGCGATCGGCTCGGCGTATTCCGCCTCCAGCGGCGTGTGCTCCAGCGCCTCGCGGATCTGCACGTGGTGGACCCAGAACTCCGAATAGTCGCGGGCCGCGTCCAGCCAGCGCGGCGCGGGCTCGTCGCCGGCCCAGCTGACCGGTATCCCGAGGACGTCGAGGTCCAGCTGCGCCCAGTATTCGGTCGTCTGGCCCATGAACTCGTACAGCATCGTGAGCAGGACGTCCGTCGAGAGACGGCGGCACGCGACGACCCACTCCCCGTTGATCCGGTCGATGAACCGGGGGAACGCCTCCCCCGGACGGGGGGCTTCGGCGGCGTGGCCGTCCCGGCCGTGGGACAGCCGCCCGACCTTGTCGCCCAGCAGGTGGGCCGCGACGTCCTTGACCGACCAGCCGGCGCACATCGTCGGCCGCGTCCAGTCCTCCTCGGTCAGGGCGCCGAGCAGCGTCATCAGCGCTTGTTCTTCTTTGGAGAAGTACGGGAGGACGTCGATCGGCGGGCCCCAGCGCGTCGGACTCATGGCTGTATCCAACACGCACATCACACCTCCATTCGGCCTACCCGCAGGTAGCATCACCGCGTACACAGAGGGGAGTTCGCCGGTGAACGCAGAGCGACCGAACGGCCGGGGTGCCACCGACGAGGTGGTCGACCTCGCCCGCCGCGCCGGTCAGCTGGCGGGCTGGGCCGCGCGCACCGGCTTCGCGCTCGGCCGCAAACTCCCCGGCGTGGAGACCGCCGAACGCGGCGTGCGGCAGGTCGAGCGCCAGGTGCTGACCGAGCTGCGCCGCCGGCTCGACGAGGTCGACGACCCCTACCACGCGGCGCTCACCGCGGCGTCGGCGATGAACCGCCCGGCGGTACCCGGGAAGATCGAGGCCACCGTCACGCTCGTGCCGGTGCGCGACAACCAGGCCGAGCCACTGCGTGCCGCGATGGCCGAGCTGCTCAACCACTCCGTCGGCTTCGGCCGCGAGCGCGCCCGCGAGTACTTCTACGCGATCATCCTGCGCCAGCTGACGCCCGACGAGGCCCGCATCCTGTCCGCGCTGTCCGACGGCTCGCCGTTCCCCGCACTCGACGTCGTCGAGCGGACCGGCCTCGGCGGCAACGGCCGGGTCGTGCTGCGCAACGCCTCCACGGTCGGCAAGGCGGCCGGGGTGTCGCTGCCCGACCAGGTGCCCGGCTACGTCACCCGGCTGATCGGGCTCGGCCTCGTCGACCTCGACGAAGAGGTGCCGTCGCTGGAGACGCAGTACGAGATCCTGATGACCGACGAAACCGTGCGTGACGCGGAGAAGCACGTCAGGCGCGCGAAGTTCGTCCGGCGGACGATCCACGTCTCGCGCCTCGGCGCGCAGTTCTGGCTGGCCTGCGACCCCGCCGCCCGGCCACCCGGTCTCGGTTAGCCGGATGGGGGCCTTCCTCAGCGGCATCATCGCCGACTTCGCGCAGCACTGGCCCCTCTACGTCTCGATCCCGATCGTCGCCGCCCTGATCGGCTACGGCACCAAGCTCGTCGCGATCCGGATGATGTTCCAGCCGGTGGACTTCGTCGGCATCAAGCCGTTCCTCGGCTGGCAGGGCATCGTGCCGAAGCGCGCCGCGCGGATGGCGAGCATCGCCTGCGACACGATGACCGAGCAGCTGATCAAGCCCGCGGAGGTGGTGGCGCGGCTGGACGCGTCTCGCATCGCCCGGGAAATCGAGAAACCGCTGCTCGCCGGGGTCGAGGACATCGTCCGCGAGGTCGCAGGCCACTACCAGCCGGGGCTGTGGGAGTCGCTGCCGGTGCGGGTGCAGCGGCTGGTGATCGAGCGCGTCCAGCACGAGTCGCCGCGGATGGTCGCGGCCGTGCTCGATCTGATCAAGTCCGATGTGGACAGCGTGTTCGACCTCAAGGGCATGGTGGTCACCAGCCTCGTCAAGGACAAGCGGCTGCTGAACCGGATCTTCCAGGAGGCGGGCGCGAAGGAGTTCAAGTTCATCGCCCGCTCCGGCCTGCTGTTCGGCGGCGTGATCGGCGTCGTCCAGATGGTGGCGTGGGTGCTGTTCAAGTTCCCGCTGATCATGCCGATCTTCGGGCTCTTCACCGGCTGGTTCACGGACTGGCTGGCGTTGCGGATGATCTTCTACCCGATCGAGCCGCGCAAGTACTTCGGCGTCACTTGGCAAGGGCTGTTCCTGAAGCGTCGCGCGGAAGTGGCGGAGGCGTACGGATCGCTGATCGCCCAGGAGATCATCACCCCGCACAACGTCATCGAGGCGATCCTGCACGGACCGCTGTCGGACCGGGTACTGGCCCTGATCCAGCGTCAGCTCGACCGGGAACTGGGCAGCGTCGCGAAGCCGCTGCTGGTGTTCGCCGTCGGCAGCCGCAAGTACCAGGACGTGAAGCTGGCGATCTCGTCGCAGATCATGTCACGGTTACCGGAGACGATGCGGTACATCGAGGACTACGCGACGGACGCGATGGACATCCGCAACGTCCTGGTGTCGAAGATGAAGGAGCTGTCCCCGAAGGAGTTCGAGCGCCTGCTCCGGCCGGCCTTCGAGCAGGACGAGTGGATCCTCATCGCGACGGGCGCGGTGCTGGGGTTCGCGGTCGGTGAAGCCCAGGTGCTGCTGCTGGAGCACCTGGCGGCGTAGTTCGCGGCCCGCCGACGGCCGTTCGGGTGAACAAGTCCACCCGAACGGCCGCGCCCCGGGACGTATCCCCGTCGTCGCCTTTCGCCTCTACTTTGCGTCAGGACGACCAAACCGCCGGGAGCACCCCATGGCCGACACAGCGGAACCGTGGCAGCAGGAGATCCGGCTGGCGATGACCATGGTGGGCGGGGCCAGCCTGGCCATCTGGATGGGCGGGGTCGCCACCGAGACGTCGCAGCTGCTGCGGGAGTCCCGGGGCGACGCCGGGCCGGGGCTCTACCGCGGGCTGCTCGACCTGCTGCGCGCGACCGTGTCGATCGATGTCCTGACCGGTACCAGCGCCGGCGGGATCAACGCCGCCTGTCTCGGCCTGGCCGAGGCCTTCGGGTCCACGCCGGAGGTCCTGCGGGACACCTGGATCACCACCGGCTCGCTGGAGAACCTGATCCGGGACGCGCGGGAGCCGCAGCCGCGGTCCGTGCTCGACGGGGACCGCGTGCTGCTCGGTGACGTCGAACGGGCGCTGCGGGAGATCACCGCGGCGGGGACTCCGCCCGCCGAGGAGCCCGACATCACCGTGCTGCTCACCGGCACGATGATCGACGGCGAGACCACCCGGTTCGACGACGCGCTCGGGAACATGGTGCGCGACACCGAACACCGGATGCTCTTCCGGTTCTGCGGTCCACTGTGGACGATCGGGGTGGAGGGGCCGCTCGCGCTGGCGGCCCGCTCCACCGCGTCCTTCCCCGGTGCGTTCGAGCTGTCCCGGATGCCGATCGGCACCGACGGCACCGACCGGCTGCACCCCGACATGACGCCGTACACGGAGCTGACCCGCTCGCACTGGCTGACCGACGGCGGGGTGCTGCTCAACAAGCCGCTGCGGCCGGCCCTGCGCGAGATCTTCGAACGCACCTCGCACGCCGACGTCCGGCGGCTGCTGCTCTACGTCGTGCCGACCGGGGAACGCGAAACCGACGCCGTCGGCTGCGATCCGGCGGACCCGCCGCTGCTGTCGAACGCGATGGCGAAAGTCGTCAACACCGTGATGAGCCAGTCGATCAGCGCCGAGCTGGACGACCTGACCCGGCACAACGACGCCGTGCTCCGCGCCAGGGACACCCGGGTTTCCCTGGCCGCGCTGGGCCTGCGCGGCGGCCCCGGACGCCTGGTCGACACGCGGATCGCCGCCGCCTACCTCGAGCGCCGGACCGCCGAGGACGCCGCCGAACTGGTGCGCGCCGCCGCCCGGCGGTACGCGCTGTCCGACGCGGACACGCCGGACCGCGACTGGGCGTCCGGGATGTCGCGGCAGCTGCGGGCGATCGCCGTGACCGGGCTGAGCAGCGGCGTCCCGGCCGGCCCGCCCGCCGCCGGCCTCCAGGTGGCGGATCTGGTGGGCTACCGGACGACCGCGCTCGACGACGCCGTCGCGACCGGCCTGCAGCTGATCAACGCCGGGTTCCGGCTGGAGCCGGACCCCACGCAGGCGAAGGAACTCAACGAGGCGCGCGCCCAGTTGCACGCGGCGCGCCGGACCGCGGGCCGCGGGGTGCGGCTGGCGCAGTGGGTGGCCGCGCACGCCGGGCCCGGCGCGAGCAGCACCCTGGAAGTGTGGATCCGCGAGCTCGCCGAGGAGTGGGCCGGGCTGGGCCGCTCGGCCGCCGTCGCCGAGGCGTGGCCGAAGGTGGTCGCGGGCCTGCGGGCGGCGGCGCCGACGCTGCGGGCGCTGGCCGCCGAGGACACCGCCGGCACGGTGACCACCCTGCTGGACTGGCTGGCGCTGGGACCGGACGCCGCGGGCGGCGACGACGTCGTCCAGGCCCGGCTGGTGGCCCTGCACGTGGCGACGCGCGGGCTGCTGGCGCAGGCGCCGTCGGTCGACCAGCGGGTCGACCTCGTGCAGGTCAGCGCCGATTCGCGGACGCTGCTGGACATGACGCGCCGCCGGTCGTGGGACAAGCTGACCGGGATGCAGGCGAGCTACTTCGGCGCCTTCTACAAGGCGTCGTGGCGGGCCAGCGACTGGATGTGGGGCCGCATCGACGGCGCCGGCTGGCTGGTGCAGTGCCTGCTCGACCCGGTCCGCCTCGAGACGCTCCGCGACGTCGTCGGGCCGGAGCGGTTCCGCGACGAACTCGTCGCGGCGCTCAGGCCGGCCTGGCGCAAACCGGACGAACACGACCGGTGCACGCCCGCCGAGGCGGCGCAGCTGCGCGATGAGCTGACGGCCGAACTGGCGTTCCTCGGCCTCGACGCCGACCTCGCCCCCACCGGGTTCGGCCGCGCCCGCCCGGTCAGCATGCCGGTGACGGCCATGGTGCTGTCCCGGGCGCGGCAGGCCGAGATCGCCGCGGCGGAGCTCCCGGTCGTCACGCTCGCGGCTCGCTACGACGCCGACGACCGCCGGGGCATCGAAGACGCGCTGGCGGAGGACCGGCCGCCGGTCGACGTGGGTACCGCGCAGGCCCGGTTCCAGGCCTGCCGCGTCTCGGCCGAGAGGATCGCCGGGGAGCAGGGCACCGCGCGGCTGACCCGGACCCTGGTCGCGCTCGGCGCCGCCACGGTCAACGCCGGGACGGTCGCGTTCCGGCTGCCCGGCGGCTGGCCGCAGACGGTCGCGGGCATCCTGCGGACGGTCGCCAGGAACACGGCGAGGGTCGCGCAGGGCGCGTCCCGGCTCGGTACGGCGGGCTCGCTCGCGGCCGGGGTGCTGGCGCTGCTGGCCGGGCTGGTGCTCGGCAACAACGGCGGCGCGGTCCTGCAGTGGGTCGGCCTCCCGGTCCTCGCGGGCGCGGTCGTCTACCTGGTGACGGCGCTGCTCACGACGGGCCGCACCGTGCGCCGGCTGTTCGCGGCGCTCGGGGCACTGGTCGTGGCGGCGCTGCTGCTGGCGGCGTTCCTGCCCCCGCTCGCCCGGCCGTTCTTCGGCTGGCTGGGTGCCGTCGTGGCCGGCTGGCGCCGCGGCGAGGGCGCGGTGTGGTGGCTGGCGGTCTCGGGACTGCTGGTCCTGCCGGCGGTCGTGATGCCGGTGAGTGCCCTCTGGCGCCGGATCCGCCGCGCCTGACGTCCGGCTCGCACCTTCTCCGGCCCGTCGCCTTGCGATCACCGGAATTCGGGGTCATGGTGCGGAAGAGGGTCGCCACGGTGCCGCTCAGCAGCGCGTTTGCCCCGGCACCGGCCTCGTCAAACATGTTTGTGGGCCTGCTCACCGGGTACTCGGCGTCCTCGCAGGTCACCGCAGGGCGGTGACCTGCATCGCTGGCACGCGCAAAATTCTCTGTTACGTTTCCTGAGTATGTCCGTAACGCACTTGATCGAATCCCCGACCAAGGCGGACGGCGCGGAGCTGTGGCGAATCGCGCGTGATTCCGCCAAGCTCGATCTCAACTCGCCGTACGCATACATGCTGTGGTGCCGCGATTTCGCCGGGTCTTCGGTGGTCGCGCGTGAGGACGGCAAGGCGGTCGGTTTCGTCATCGCCTACCGCAGGCCGGACGCGCCGGAGTCGGCGCTCGTCTGGCAGGTCGCGGTCGACGCGTCCCAGCGGGGGAAAGGCCTGGCCGGAACCCTGCTCGACGCGCTGTACACGCGCCTGGTGAGCGAGGGGGTGCGTTACCTCGAGACCACCATCACCCCGGACAACGAGGCGTCCATCCGGCTGTTCGCGTCGTTCGCGAAGCGGTGGAACGCCGCGATGGAAACCAGTGTGCTGTTCGGCGGGGAGGATTTCCCCGAAGCCGGGCACCTGCCGGAAGAGCTTTACCGCATCGGTCCGCTGACGCCGCCTGCGAATCCGGGCGAGTAGGAGAGAAAGAAACACATGAGCATCTTCGAAGAGCTCGAATCCGAAGTCCGCAGCTACAGCCGCGGCTGGCCGGTCGTGTTCGACCGCGCGCAGGGCAGCTGGCTCCACGACGAGAGCGGAAAGCCCTATCTGGACTTCTTCGCCGGGGCCGGCGCGCTGAACTACGGGCACAACAACCCGCGGCTGAAGCAGGCCCTGATCGACTACATCCAGCGCGACGGCGTCACCCACGCGCTCGACATGTACACCGTGGCCAAGCGCGACTTCCTGCAGACCTTCCGCGACAAGGTCCTCGACCCGCGCGGGCTCGGCTACAAGGTCGTGTTCCCCGGGCCGGGCGGCGCGAACGCCGTCGAGGCGGCACTGAAGCTGGCGCGCAAGGTGACCGGCCGGGAGTCGGTCATCAACTTCACCAACGCCTTCCACGGCATGACGCTGGGCGCGCTGTCGGTCACCGGGAACTCGATGAAGCGCGGTGCCGCCGGCGTCCCGCTGGTGCACGCCACCCCGATGCCGTACGACCGGTACTTCGACGGCGCGATGCCGGACTTCCTCTACTTCGAGAAGCTCCTGCAGGACTCCGGCAGCGGGCTCAACGAGCCGGCCGCGGTGATCGTCGAAGGCGTGCAGGGCGAGGGCGGCATCAACGCCGCGCGCCTGGAATGGCTGAAGGGCCTCGACGAGCTCTGCAAGCGGCACAACATCCTGCTGATCCTCGACGACGTCCAGATGGGCTGCGGCCGCACCGGCCCGTTCTTCAGCTTCGAGGACGCCGGGATCTCGCCGGACATCGTCTGCCTGTCGAAGTCGATCAGCGGCTACGGCCTCCCGATGGCGCTGACGCTGATCAAGCCGGAGCTCGACGTCTGGGAGCCCGGTGAGCACAACGGCACCTTCCGCGGCATCAGCCCGGCGTTCGTCACCGCCAAGGAAGCGATCGACACCTACTGGAGCGACGACGAGCTCGAGAAGTCGACCAAGGCGAAGGGCGAGCGCATCGCCACCGCGTTCTCGGGCCTCGTCGAGGCCTACCCGGAAGCGAAGCTGCTCGCCAAGGGCCGCGGCCTGGCACGCGGCCTCGAGTTCGAGAACGGCGACCTGGCCGGCCGCGTCTGCGCCGAGGCGTTCGCGCGGGGCCTGCTGATGGAAACCTCCGGCCCCGACGGCGAAGTCATGAAGCTGCTGCCGCCGCTGACCCTGACCGACGACGAGCTCACGCAGGGCCTGTCGATCATCGACGAGTCCGTCAAGGCCGTCCTGAAGAAGTAAAGGAGTACGACGTGCTCGTCCGCACGCTCGATGAGATCACCGACACCGACGCCGACATCAAGACCGAGAACTGGCGCAGCAAGCGGATCATCCTCGCCAAGGAAGGCGTCGGCTTCTCGGTGCACGAGACCACGCTCTACGCGGGGACGGTCAACGACTTCTGGTACGCCAACCACATCGAGGCGGTGTTCATCACCTCCGGCGAGGGCGAGATCGAAGACCTCGCCACCGGCAAGGTGTACGAGCTCAAGCCCGGCACGCTGTACCTGCTCAACGACCACGACAAGCACCAGGTCCGCCCGAAGACCGAGATCAAGTGCGTGTGCGTGTTCAACCCCCCGGTGACCGGCCGCGAAGTCCACGACGAAAACGGCGTGTACCCGCTGATCACCGAGGACGCGTAGGAACCGGAGAGACGAACCAGGAGGCGAAGCCCGTGACGCTGACGGACACCCGCGTCGAAGACCGCTACCCGACCCGGATCACCGGTACGCCGGCTCACCTGCCGCGCGTGCACCCGACGGTGTGGGGTACCGGAGCCGACGGCCCGGTCGACGCCGCCACGCTGGCGAACCACGAGACCAAGGGTTACACCGTGGTCGACGACCTGCTCTCCGTCGGGGAGGTCCAGACGTACTGGCAGGAGCTGGTGCGGCTGTCCGCCGACCGGGAGTTCGCCCGTGACGAGCGGGTGATCACCGAGGCGAAGACCGGTGAGGTCCGGTCGATCTTCGACGTCCACGAGGTTTCGGGCCTGATCGCCGAGCTGGTGCGTGACCCGCGGGTGCTGGACCGGGCGCGGCAGCTGCTCGGCTCCGAGGTGTACCTCCACCAGAGCCGGGTCAACTACATGCCCGGTTTCAAGGGCACCGGGTTCTACTGGCACTCGGACTTCGAAACCTGGCACGCGGAGGACGGCATGCCGGCCCCGCGCGCGGTGAGCTGCTCCATCGCGCTGACCGACAACCACCCGTTCAACGGCGGCCTGATGATCATGCCGGGCTCGCACCGGACGTTCGTGCAGTGCGCCGGCGAGACGCCGGACGACAACTACCGGAGCTCGCTCAAGGACCAGCGGGTGGGTGTGCCGAGCGAGAACGACATCACGAAGCTGGCGGCCGAGCACGGCATCGACCAGTTCACCGGCCAGGCCGGTTCGGCGCTGTGGTTCGACTCGAACATCATGCACGGCTCCGGGAACAACATCACCCCGTACCCGCGCTCCAACATCTTCCTGGTGTTCAACAGCGTGGAGAACGCCCTGGAGCAGCCGTACGCGGCGAGCGCACCGCGGCCGACGTTCATCGCCGGCCGGGACTCGACACCGATCACGCGCTGAGTCGTCCCGGGCCGCCCCCGGAGTCCCCGGAAAGTGAGATCCCGGCCCCGCCGGTGACCGTCCCGATGCGCTTTGTTACCGTGTCGCCACCGCGTGGGCGTGTGGTCCGCGCAACACGTCTTCGCGGACGACCGGCGGTGCTTCGCTCGGGGTGAGCCCACCCGCCCGGTTGCCCTCGGTGGCGGACGGGCGGACCGGCCCCCTGGCGGCCCGGCCGGAAGTTTCAGCAGGACCCCGCACCACCGGATCGGGACCGGTGGTGCGGGGTTCTGTCATTCCGGCGTCAATCGCAGGGCCGGGACACCGCCGCTGCGGAATCCGCACTGCGGGCAAACGTCCTGGTCCCCGGCCGGTGGGGCGGTATTCGTCGGCCGGCGATCACGGTAGGTTGAATTTTCCGGCGGGGGCGACGCCGGACACCGTGGGACAGGGGAGGTGGGCGCGAGCATGGCCCAAACCCGCCTCCAGCTGCTCGGGCCCGTTCAGCTGCTCCACGGCGACGAGCCCGTCCCGATCGGCGGACCCGGGGTCCGCGGCCTGCTCGCCCTGCTGGCGCTCAAGGTGGGCAAGGTCGTCGGGCTCGACGAGATCATCGACGCGCTGTGGGGCCACGACCCGCCGGCGACCGCCCGCACCATCGTCCACGGCAACGTCTCCCACCTGCGGCGGATCCTGCGTGAGATCGACGGGCCGCGCATCCTCACCACCCCGCCGGGCTACCGGCTGGACGTCGAGCCCGACCGGATCGACGTCCACCGGGCGCGCACGCTGCTGGACCGCGCGTCGCTCGCCCCGCCGGAGGTCGCCGCCGCGCTGCTGGCCGAAGCGCTCGCGCTGTGGCAGGGCCCCGCGCTGGGCGGGGTGCCCGACTCCTTGCGGGCCCCCGAACTGGAGGACCTCCGCCTCGCCGTGCGCGGTGCCCGGGTCGACGCCGACCTCGAACTCGGCAGGCACGCGGAGCTGATCGTCGAGCTCAGCCCGATCGTCCGGGCCGATCCGCTGGCCGAGCGGACGGCGGGACAGCTGATGCGGGCGCTGTACCACGCGGGCCGCCGCGGGGACGCGCTCGAGCTGTACCGGACCGTCTCCCGCGCGACGCTGCGCACCCTCGGCGTCGAGCCCGGCGCCGAGCTGCGCTGGCTGCACGAGCGGGTCCTCAACGACGACCTCCCGGCGCGGGACGTCGTCGCCCCGGCCGCCGGTGCCGAGCCGGCGAAAGCGATTTCGCAGCTGCCCGCCGCCGTGCCCAGCCTGGCCGGGCGCACCGAGGAACTGGCCTGGCTCGACGGCCTCGTCACCCGCGTCGAGGCCGGGGAGACGACGATCGCCGTGGTCACCGGTACGGCCGGCGTCGGCAAGAGCTCGCTGGTCGTGTGGTGGGCGCACCGGGTGGCGGCGCGGTTCCCGGACGGGGTCCTGTTCGCGTCGCTGCGCGGCTTCGACCCGCACCACCCGCCGCTGGAGCCGGCCGAGCTGCTCACCCAGTTCCTGCTCGGTCTCGGGGTCGAAACCGCGAAGATCCCGGAGCTGCTGCACGAGCGGGTCGCGCTGTACCGGTCCTTGATCGCCGGACGGCGGATGCTCGTGCTGCTCGACGACGCCCGCACCGCCGAGCAGGTGCGCCCGCTGCTCCCGCCGAGCGCGCGGACGATGACGGTGGTGACCAGCCGGTCGCGCCTCGACGGGCTCGCCGTGTCGAACGCGGCCAAGCAGCGCGTCCTCGGCACGCTGGCGCCCGACGACGCCGTGCGGCTCATCGAGGAGCTCGCCGGTCCGGCGAGCCTCAACCACGCCCTGGCCCGGCTCTGCGGCTACCTCCCGCTCGCCCTGCGGATCGCGGGCGCGCGGCTGTCGGCGAGCGCGCAGCGGACCGCGGAGGAACTGGTCGACGAGCTCGGCAACGAACGCACCCGGCTGGCCGGGCTGCAGGTCGAGGGCGCCGACGACGGCGTGCGCGCGGCCTTCGACGTGTCCTTCCGCGGCCTGCCCGGCGACGTCGCCGAAACGTTCCTGCAGCTGGGCGCGGTGCCCGGGGTGCTGGTCGGGCCGCACGTGATGGCGGCGGTCGCGCAGATCCCGGTGGCCGAGGCCCGGCGGCGGCTGCGCGTACTGGCCGCGCACAACCTCATCGCCGAGACGGCGCGTGACGTCTTCGTGCCGCACGACCTCGTCGCGCTCTACCTGCGTGAACTCGCGGAACAGGAGCTCGGCGAGAAGGAGCGCGACGAAGCGCTCGGCTGGACGGTCCGCTACTACCAGGCGGCGGCCGACCGGGCGCGGCGCCGGCTGGGCCGGGTCGTCGACCCACTCGACTTCGCCGGTGTGCTCGCCGACGAAGCGATGCCGCCGCTTCCCGGCTTCGCCGAGGCACAGGACTGGTTCGCGGCCGAGTGGCCGAACCTCCTCGCTGTCCTCGACGCCGCGTACGCCTCGGGGCGCCACGACGACGTCTGGCGGCTGGCCCGGCTGGGGCACACCTACCGCGTCGGCTGCCCGCTGCTGGACGAGTGGTCGCGGATGGCCGATCTCGGCGTCGCCGCCGCCGAAGCCGCGGGCGACGTGGCGGGGCAGTGCTGGCTGCGGCTCGCGCGGTGCGAGATCGCGCTGACCTTCGAGCTGCCCGGCTTCGGCCTCGCCGACGCCGAACGGGCGGCGGAGCTGGCCGCCGCACTGGCCGACGAGCGGCTGCGCGCGGCGGTGGACCTGCACCTCGGGCGCGCGCTGAGCCGGCTCGGCGAGCACGAGAAGGCCATCGAGCGGCTGGCCGCGGCGGTCGCGAACGCTCCCGACGTCACCCTGCGCGGGCAGGCGCTCAGCAGCTGCGCGCAGGCGGAGAAACGGGCGGGCCTGCTCCCCGACGCGATCGCCCACCAGCTGGCCGGCCTGCGCATCGACCGCGAACTGGGCAGCGACGACCAGGTCGTCGTCTCGCTGGACAAGCTGGCCGAGCTCAGCCTGCTGGCCGGGGACCACGAGGCGGCCGAGCGGTACGTCTGGGAAGCGATCGACCTCGCGATCAGCCGCGAGTTCGTCGCGCGGGAGGGTGCGCTCCGGCTGACCCTGGGCCGGGTGCTGCGGGCCCGGGGCGACATCGATGGCGCGCGCGAACAACTCGCGTTGTCCGTGCGCATTTACGAGCGCGTCCACCCCAAGCTCGTCGGTGAGGTCCGCGCCGAACTCGCCGATCTGCAATGACGGCTTTCCGGCCTCGTCCGAACTGCGGCAACGCGGTGTCGACGGCTCGGATTGGTGGCGGGAATTCGGTTGCGAATGGGTCACGACCCCGCCGGCACGCTGAATCCTTAGTGGATTCTTAGTGGGCGCGGGCGGTGTCCGCGTAGGTTCGGCGGTGCCGGCGGAGCCCTAGGGGAGGGGCAGGCTGAGATGCCGGCGCCAGGCCCCGCACGGGAAACCGCGGCGGGGTCCGGAGCCGCCAGGAGCGGCTCGTGGCGGCCCGGCCGGCCGAGATGGGGGTAGGCCGGCCGGTCGCCAGGCGGTGCGGGGCCCGCTCAGTTCACGTTCGCGGTGCAGAGCGCGATCGTCGTCCCGCTGTTTTCCGCGACCTTCTTGCCGTCGACCAGAATGGCGCAGTTGATTTCGTTGTCGACGCTCGCATTGCGGGTGTCGGCGGTGAGCGTCAGCAGGTACGAGCCGTTGTTGTAGGACGCCTGTCCCTGCCAGGCGTCGGTGCTGGCGGGCGCGTTTTCGGTGCGCTGGTCGCTGAGGCTGCCGTAGCGCACGGTGGCGCCGCCGGCCGAAGTGACCTGGAAGGTCACGGCGTGCTTGTCGCCGGCCACGGCGGGCAGGTGCAGCCCGGACTCGCCGCCGCCGAGG
The DNA here is from genome assembly GCF_040638285.1 of Amycolatopsis sp. NPDC026612. Taxonomy (NCBI): domain Bacteria; kingdom Bacillati; phylum Actinomycetota; class Actinomycetes; order Pseudonocardiales; family Pseudonocardiaceae; genus Amycolatopsis; species Amycolatopsis sp. NPDC026612. Next base: position 6,353 of record NZ_JBEZYB010000050.1, on the reverse strand, counting down.
AAGGTCGAATACAGCAGCACCCCGGCCGTCGTGAGCAGCGCGGCGGCCGCGACGACGATGGCGGTGATCGCCAGCCCGCGGTCGCCCACCGCGCCCTTCTTGACCTGGACCAGCCCCGAGATCGCCAGGACCAGCGCCAGCCCGCCCAGCGGCCACGCGACGAACTCGATGTCCGGGACGAACGTGACGGCCAGTGCCGCCACGCCGAGCACCAAGCCGGCGATCGCGAGGAAGTTCCGCCCACGTTTCGCATTGGCTTGACGACGCTCCGTGGCCGTCACCGGCGGCGCGGGTCTTCCGTGGCGCGCGGTGGCCGGCGGGTACTGCGGGTCGGTCATCATGCGAACCCCTTCGGGTGGGAGTGCGACGACGTTAACCCATAAGTGTGGTCCCGAACGAAATTGTTACATTCTGGAAAAAGTCATTGTCCCACCATTTTGGGTCAGGTATCGGTATTTCCTGACATCGCGGGCAGGGTGTGGCCAGGTGATCAATGGGAAGAATATCGGAGTTCCCACTGTTTTCCGCGGTCTTTTGCGACCTCGCAGCCGGTATCGTAAATACCGTACGGGCATCCCGGAACCACCGTGAGGCCTACGACGACCGTAGGTAACGGCGTTCAAGACGGAAGTCGCATATCGGACTTCTCAGTCGAAAAGGCTGACTTCCGGGGTGATTTCGAGCAGCTCGAACACCGGCCGGCCGCGGCGGCCGTCGATCGTCGTCGTGCGCACGACGCGCAGCCGGGCGGTCACCGGCCGGTCGAGGTTCTCCTTGATCTCGTCGAGCAGGTCCGGAGCCACCGCGCCCTGGATCGTGCCGCCCGACTCGCGGTCGAGGTAGAAGATGCGCCGCCGGGTGCGGACGCCGTCGAGCCGGCCCCGCACGGTCTCGTAGCCGACCTCCTCGCGGGACTCGCGGAGGCTGCCCTGCAGGATCCGCGCCTGCTCGGTGGTCATGCTGCGGGTGACCTGCTCGCCCGCGGTCGGGGTCAGCGCCATCCCGATGCCGGCGTTCTTCGCGACGGCGTTGACGATGTCGCTCACCGCGTTGCGGACGGTGTCGCGCTGGAGCAGCACGGCGTCGAGCGCGCCGTCGTCCGAGCCGTTCGCCGGCAGGAAGTCGCACAGCTCCTTCACGGCCCGCTCGGACAGCGTCTCGATGCCGTCGACGATCAGCGCGTCGTCGACGGCGTCGAGCTCGGGGAAGCCGAAGAAGATCGCGTTGCCCGCCTGGCCGCGCTGGATCAGCGGCGCCTTGTCCCGGTCGGTCTGCTGGACCTGGGTGACCTCGCCGGACGGGTTCCGGATGATGTGCCCGATCTTCGCCGTCGCGTCCTGCAGGGCGCGGCTGATGTCGGAGAAGGTGTAGGCGTCGATGGTCTGTTCGCCGATCACCGAGACGTGCAGCAGCGGCGAGCGGGACGTCCGTTCGAACTTGGCGTTGGCGGCCATCGCCGACGCGCGGGCCAGGTCGTCGAGCCACGTACCGCCGGGGATTTCGTCGGCGATGCGCCGGAACTCGTTCCTCACCAGATCATCTCCGGGTAGCCCCTGCCGCCTTCGGCCCAGACCTCGGCCCACACGTCCTCGTCGCCGGGGCGGCACAGGAAGCCGTCCAGCATGCCCCCGACCGGCTGCACCTGGTCCAGGTACATCGCCGGCTGCCCGACGATCACGCCCCGCAGCGTGAGCAGGCCGTACAGCGCGGACCGGCCGGCGCCGTCGAGCCGTTTGAGCGCGCCCCACTCGTCCGGGATGAGGACGACGTCGAGGCTCTGCGGCGGGTGGGCGGTCCGGGTGATGAGCTCGCCGCCGATCCAGGCGCGGCCGGACGGGATGATCCGCCGGGCGACGCCGAGGTAGCTGTTGAGCGCGCTGAACAGGATCTCGCGGTCGTTCTGGTGCGGTGCGTCGAACACCAGGCGTTCGTAGACGTCCGCGAGGTCGCCGGGGTGCCGGCCCGGTGGCAGGACCTGCTGCGACGTCCAATGGGGGAGCGCCACGCCACCCCTTCCTCATTCCTCGCTCACAGTGCGTAGCCGAATTTACCAGGATGGGTGTCAGCCGCCGCGCCCAGGCTGGTGCGGCGCCGGCGGCCACTGCCGGGCGGCGTCCGGCGGCTCGTCGGCCTGCGGCCAGGCCGGCTCTTCCTCGGTGGGCCAGTCCTCGGCTTGCGGGCCGCGCTGCGGCGGCAGTGGCAGGTTTCCTTCGCGGTGGCCGACGGGATCGGGTTCCTCGTCGTCGTGGACGTCGGCGCGCGGGCCGGGTTCGTGCTGAGCCCAGGCGGCCGGGATGAACTGCGTCTGTTCGACCGACAACGGCGGCGGTGCCGGCTCGTACCGCGGTTCGTCATCGGGTTCGGGTGTGGACTCGTACGCCGGCTCGGAGCCGGGTTTGGCGCCCGCGGCGGTGCGCAGCACGAGCCACGAGGTCAGCGCACCGAGGGCGAAGGCGACGATCAGCCACAGCCAGATCTGCCCGAACAGCCACACCATCTGCTCATCACCCCTCAAACGACCGTGATCTCGACGCGCCTGTCCTCTTCCCCGCCGGTGGCCGGCCGGGAATCGCCCAGCCCCCGGTACGTCACGCGCTTGGCCGCCAGCCCGTTGGTGGTGAGGATCCGCGCGACGGCCCGGGCGCGGTCCCGGGAAAGCTTCAACGCGGCGCTCTCGCCGCCGGGGCCGCGTGCGACGTGGCCGGTGACGCGGTACCGGAAGGCCGCCGGCGCCTTGGCGAGGGCGATCGCGATGCTGCGGGCGGCCTGTTCGCCGTCGGGGGTGAGCCGCGCGGTGTCCGGCTCGAAGGCGATCGGCGCCTCGGTGAGCAGCCGGTCGATCTCGGCCTGCACCCCGGCCTTGTCGGTGGGCGGCGGCGCGGTGGTGCTGGTGGTCGGCGGCGGGCTCGGGGTGGTGCTCGACGGCGGCGCGGGTGCGCTGCTGGTGGGACTCGGCGCCACGGGCGTCACATCGCCGTCGACCTTGGCGGCCCGGACGCCGTCGAGGCCCTGCACGACCTCGAGGGCGCGGAGGGCCTGTCCGGGTGGGAAGCCGCTGAGGGTGGCGTCTCGTCCGTCGAAGCTGACGTTCCCCGGCGGCAGCCCGGCGGCGGCCAGCGCGGCTTGGCTCCGCGCGGTGAGGTCCTGCTCGATGTTCCCGGCGCGCGCCCAGGTCACGACCCCCGCGAGCAGCGCGGTGACCAGCACCGCAACCGGGACCACGAGGATCCAGCGCCGACCACCGGACATAAGGGGACTGTAAGCCGGGCGCCGCGGGTTGGCGAGCTGAATCCGGGTGGTCATCCACAAGTTGTCCCCAGGCGAGTCGACATGTGGACAACTTGCGGGACGGTGAGCGTCCGGACACTTTCCGTCGGAAGGGGCCGAACTTTGCCGGAACCCTGCCCGTCCCGGGGAGGTGTTCTTTCGGGTCGTGTCCGGCCAACTCGCCGACCGCCCTGGCCAACTCGCCGACCGCCCTGGCCAACTCGCCGACCGCCGTGGCCAACTCGCTGCCCGGACTGGCCAACTCGCCCGGGCTTCCGGTGAGTTGGCCGCGGTGGGTGGTGAGTTGGCTGCATCGGCGACCGATAAGGCGCGCGGATTCGCCGACTTGGGCCTTCCGCGGTCGAGCTCAACGTCGCCAATGAGTCATTCGCGGCGCCAGGGTCGCCGGCCGGTGCGGTACGTCCCTCCGGGAAGAAAGGTCAGCTGGCTTGCCGGCGAGCGTTGTCGGGCACCTCGAGCACGTCCGCGACCTCGAGTACGTCCAGGGGTACCAGCGGCACCAGCTGCGGGCGCTTCGGCGACAAACCGTCCCCCATGGACTGGCCGCGCAGCTGCCGCCGGATCCACGGCAGCAGGTGCACCTTGGTCCACGTCAGATCCGACCGCCGCGAGTCGATCCAGCGGCTCGGCGCCGCCTCCAGGGGCCACGGCTCCCGCCAGTCGCCCGGCGCCGGGATGCCTAGCACCTCCGCCGCCCGGAGGGCGATGCGGCGGTGGCCCTCGGGGGAGAAGTGGAGCCGGTCGTCGCTCCAGGCCCGGCGGTCGTGCAGGGGGTCCATCGTCCACAGGTCGACCATGCGGGCGCCGTGCCGCTCGGCGATCGCCCACAGGTTCGTGTTGTAGATCGCCACCTTGCCGCGCAGCACCGACATCACCGACAGCACCTTGGTGTCCGGGCCGTTGAACATCAGCACCGGGATGCCGGCCTCGCGCAGCTTCGCGACGCCCTCCTCCAGGCGTTCGGTGACCGCGTCGACGTCCGCGCCGGGCACGATGATGTCGTTGCCGCCCGCACAGAGCGTGACCAGGTCGGGCTTGAGTTCCAACGCGATCGGCAGCTGTTCGTCCAGGATCTCGTCGAGCATCTTGCCCCGCAGCGCCAGGTTGGCGTACCGGAAGTCGCTCCGGCCCGCCGCCAGCACTTCCGCGAGCCGGTCGGCCCATCCCCGGAAGGAGCCGTCCGCCAGGTCGTCGTTGAGTCCTTCGGTGAAGCTGTCACCGAGGGCTACGTAGCTGTCGATTCCGAACACGTTGGGTCCCCTTCCCGTCTCCGCGGCCGACACACCCCGACATGTAGTTGTACACCTCAACTAACCATCGGCCACAAACCCGCTCCGCCCCGAGCATTCAGCCTGCGGTCACAGTGTCTTATCTTGTCGGCCTTCTGCGCCTCTCTATTACGTAGTCTTCACCTTCGACGTGCCGTGAAACCGCACGCTCGGAGGCAAAGCGGGCACCCGATGTGGCGAAAATCTCCCCGCCCGGGGCGTTCCGGGCCGGATCCGGCAGGCTGGACCCGTGGCCGGAGAACCCCGTGAATCGCTCGCGCAGATCCTCGGTGGGCGCCGGGGCGCGCTCGACGCCAGCATCCCGCCCGTCGGCTTCGTCGCCGGCTGGCTCGCGGCCGGGCAGTCCATCGCCTGGGGTGCCGGCGCCGCCGTCGCCGTCGCCGTTGCCGTCGGGACCTACCGGATCGTCCGCGGCGGCAAGATCCGCGCGCTGGTCGTCAGCCTGGCCGCCGTCATCGCCGCCGCGCTGATTGCCCTGCACACCGGCCGCGCCCAGGACTTCTTCCTGCTGCAGCTGATGTCCAATGTGGCCAGCGCGCTGCTGTGGGCGGCCAGCATCGTCGTGCGCTGGCCGCTGCTCGGCGTCGTCGTCGGCCTGCTGCTGGGGCAGAAGACGCGCTGGCGCCGCGACCGGGTGCTGCTGAGGGCGTACTCCCGGGCCAGCTGGGTGTGGGTGCTCCAGTACACGGTGCGCGTGGTCGTCTACGGCCTGCTGTGGTGGGCAGGCCAGGTGATCGCGCTCGGCGTGGCCCGCACGGTGCTGTCGTGGCCGCTCGTCGCGCTGACCGTCGCGGTCAGTGGCTGGGTGCTCTACCGGGCGTTGCCGCCGGAGCATCCCGGCCTGCGCCTGGCTCCGGAAACCCGATCGGACGACGTACCCAGGGCATAAGGCGGCCCCCGGCGAGGGGGGAGGGTCCGGGGGCCACTGCCTACGGTACCCGGCCTACCCGGGTTCAGTCGACGTTTTCGCGGCTTTGCGCTGCGTTTTGCTCAAGAAGCCGGGGACCGGGGTCTCGGCGCCGCCTCGCCGAAGGCGTCCACGGCGGCGAGCCAGGCCGCCCCGAGCACCCCATCGGAGCTGGTCAGCACCTCGAGCCGGGCCAACCGGCGGCGCACGAGCGCGCCGACCGGACTGGTTCCGGTGAGGACCGAGCCGACGAGCACGACCGGGGTCGCCTCGCCGGGCTCGCGCGCGGCGAGGGCGTTCGCGACCAGAAGGTCGGCCGCGCGGGCGACGATCTCGCGGGCCGCGGGCTCACCCGCGTCGTGCGCCGCGCTCACCAACGGGGCGAACCGGGCGAGCCGGACCGGCGCCTCGGCGTTGGCCGCCGTGATCAACGCCCGGGACGCGGCGAGCCGCTCGGCGTCGCCGCGGACGTCCACACCGGACAGTCCGAGCGCGGCGGCCAGCACCGCCGACGGGAGCCCGTCGAGCGCCCGCCCGCGCCCGAGTGCCTCCAAAGTGGAACGGACCGCCTCCCGGCCGAGCCAGAACGCGGACCCTTCGTCGCCGAGCAGCCAGCCGTAGCCGCCCGTCGTCCCGGCGAGCCGCCGCTTCCGGATCCGGCCCACGATCGAGCCGGTGCCGGCGACGAGGACCGTCCCGTCCGGCGCCGACGTCGCCGACGCGTACGCCACCTCGGCGTCGGCGACGGTCCGGACCGCGCACGTGAGGCCGATCCGCGCCCACGCCGCGTCGAAGACCGCCGCCACGGCCGGGTCGCTCAGCTTGCTGACCCCGGCCATGCCGACGACGCACGCCCGCACGGCGGCGGG
>NZ_JBEZYB010000049.1:0-59003 GCF_040638285.1 Amycolatopsis sp. NPDC026612 | reverse complement strand
TCGTCGGGTCGTAATGAACGCACCGAAGGCCACATTGGGGCGCTCGGGCTCATTCGCGCTGAGCGGCGATGTGGTCGCGGTACCAGCGGTAGCTGGCCCGGGGGGTGCGCTGCTGGGTGGTGTAGTCGACGTGGACCAGGCCGAAGCGGTGCTTGTAGCCGTGGGCCCACTCGAAGTTGTCCAGGAGCGACCAGCAGAAGTACCCGCGCAGGTCGACCCCCGCGGCCACGGCCGTGCGCGCCGCCTCGATGTGCTCGCTGAGGAACGAAATGCGCTCGTAGTCGGCGAAGTCGCTGCGGTCCGGGTACACGCAGCCGTTCTCGGTGACGTACACCGGCGGGAGCGCGGGGTAGCGGTTGTGCAGGCCGACCAGGGCTTCGGTCAGGCCCTCCGGCTCGACCGGCCAGCCCATGCCCGTCCGCGGCACGTCCGGCACCCGCGAAGTGTCCACTCCGATGTCGGCCACGGTCCGCAGCGCCGGGTCCGGCTCGCGGTGCGGGGCGTCCGCGACGTGCATGCGGTAGTAGTAGTTGACGCCCAGGTAGTCCAGGGGCTGCCCGATCGTCTCCAGGTCGCCGTCGTGGCGGAACGAGAAGTCCGAAACGCCGTCGAACATCGCGGTGAGCCCCGGTGCGTACCGGCCGCCGAGGAGGGGGTCGGTGAACTGGCGGCGCAGCAGCGTGTCCTGCCGGGCCGCCGCCGCGGCGTCCGCGGCCGAGTCCGTCACCGGCACCGCGGGCGACTGGTTGAGCACGATCCCGAACTGGTGCTGGGACGTCGCCTGCGCCCGCATCGCGCGGACGGCCAGCCCGTGGCCGAGCAGCAGGTGGTGGGCGGCCGCCAGCGCGCCGTCGCCCTCCCTCGCCCCGGGCGCGTGGCGGCCTTCGCCGTAGCCCGCGACCGCGCACGGGTACGGTTCGTTCAACGTGGTCCAGTGCTCGACCAGGTCACCCAGCTCCGCGTGGACCAGGGCGGCGTAGTCGGCGAACCGGTGGGCCGTGTCGCGGGCGCGCCACCCCCCGGAATCTTCCAGCTCCTGCGGCAGGTCCCAGTGGTACAGCGTGAGGAACGGCTCGATCCCCTTCTCCCGCAGCCCTTCCACGAGCCGCCGGTAGAAGTCGAGGCCCCGGCGTTCGACGCGGCCGCGGCCGGACGGCTGCACCCGCGGCCACGACACCGAGAACCGGTAGGCGTCCACGCCCAGCCCGGTGAGCAGGGCGAGGTCCTGCGGCCAGCGGTGGTAGTGGTCGGCCGCCGGTTCCCCGGTGTGGCCGCCGGCCACCGCACCGGGGACCGCCGCGAACGTGTCCCAGATGGACGGTCCGCGGCCGTCGACGTCGGTGGCGCCCTCGATCTGGAACGCCGAGGTGGCCACGCCCCAGCGGAAGCCGGGCGGGAAAACCGCTTTTCGGGGTTCCGGGTGGCGAAGCCCCTGGCCCGGGGCGAAGCCCCGGTCGTCACGGCTGGAAGTCACGGTGAGCTCCGGGAGGATCAGCCCTTGAGCGCGCCCTGCATGATGCCGCCGACGATCTGGCGGCCGAACAGCAGGAACACGACGAGGACGGGGACGGTGCCGATGGTGGCGGCGGTGAGCACGAGCGTGTAGTCGGTGGTGTAGCCGCTGGCCAGAGTGGACAGTGCGGTTTGGACGGTCGGGTTCTCCGGCACCAGCACGACCAGCGGCCAGAAGAAGTCGTTCCAGGCCTGCATGAAGGTGAACAGGCCGAGCACCGCCGCGGCCGGGCGCGCGGCGGGCAGCGCCACGTGCCAGAACAGCCGCAGCGACCCGCAGCCGTCCATCCGCCCGGCCTCCAGCAGTTCCAGCGGCAGCGCCCGCTCGAAGTACTGGCGCATGAAGAACACGCCGAACGCCGTGACCAGGCCGGGAACGATCACCGCCTGCAGCTGCCCGGCCCACCCGAAGTCGGCCATCATCATGTACAGCGGCACGACGCCCAGCTCGGTGGGGATCGCCTGGGTGGCGACCACGACGAGCAGCAGCGCGGTCCGCCCGCGGAACCGCATCTTGGCGAAGGCGAACCCGGCGAGCGTCGAGAACAGCACCACCGAAACGGTGATCGTGCCCGCGACGATCAGCGAGTTGCCCAGCGCCAGCGCGAAATCCGTCTCGTCGAAGACGCGGGCGATGTTCTCGAACAGGTGCCCGCCCGGCACCAGGACCGGCGGCACGCTCCCCACGGCCTCGGTCGTCTGCGAGGAGACGACGAACGACCAGTACACCGGGAACGCCGAGCCGGCCAGGATCGCGATCAGCGCGGCGTAGGTCCACGGGCTCGCGACCCGCTTCGCGAGCCGCCGGACCCGGCCCGGCGATGCGGCCGGCGGCGCGGGTGCCGCCGGGGTCAGCACGGTGGTCATGTCCGCTCCTAGTCCGTTTGGATGCGCCGGGTCACCAGGTACGACAGGCCCGCGACGAGCATCGTGGCCACGGCCAGGATCAGCGCGATCGCCGAGCTGTAGCCGAAGTCGTACTTGGTGAAGCCCTGTTCGTAGAGGTAGAGCGCGGCCGTCTGGAACTGCCGGTCCGACCCGCCGGTGGCGGCCGCGGCGCCGGGGTTGAACAGCAGCGGCTCGGCGAGCAGCCGCATGTTCCCGGTCGTCGCGATCACCGTGGAGAAGATGATCTGCGGCCGCAGCAGCGGCACGGTGATCCGCCAGAACTGTTGCCACCCCTTGGCGCCGTCGAGGGTGGCGGCCTCGTACATGCTCGACGGGATCGCCTGCATCGACGCCAGGAAGATCAGGGCGTGGTAGCCGGTCCAGCGCCACACCACCATCGACGCGATGGCGGTGTGCGAGCTGGCCGTGCCCGCCTGCCAGTCGACCTGCCCGGCGCCGAACCAGCTCAGCACCCAGTTGATCAGGCCGAAGTCCCGGCCGAACAGCTGCGCGAAGATGATCGTCACCGCCGCCACCGAGGTGATGTTGGGCAGGATCATCCCCATCCGGAACATCGTCCGCCCGCGCAGCCGCCGGTTGAGCAGGTGCGCGATGCCGAGCGCGAACAGGATCTGCGGGATCGTGGTCAGCAGCCACAGGCTGACCGTGTTCCCCATCGCGTTCCAGAAGTACGGGTCGTGGAACAGCAGCTCCTCGTAGTTGCCGAAGCCGATGAACCGCGCACCTTCGGCGTCGATGAGGTTCCGCTTCTGCAGCGACACGAACGCCGTGTAGAGCAGCGGGAACAGCCCGAAGACGCCGAAGATCAGGAAGTACGGGCTGATGAAGCCGAACGGCGACAGCTTGACGTCCCACTTCTGCCGCCGCTCGGCGAAGGTCAGCGTTTTCGCCGGAGCCATCACTTGATCTTCGCGACGTCACCGACCAGCTGCTGCCACGCCGCCGCGCCGTCCTGCTTGCCCTGCTCGACGCGCTGCATCGCGTTGCCGAACTCCGTCTGCACATCGCCGGCCTTGGGGCCCTGGTACTGCGGGTTCAGCTTCTTCGCCGCGTCCGTGAACACCTTGCCCACCGGTGCGTTGCCGAAGAACGGGTTCGTGTAGCCGGTGATCTTCGGGTCGTCGTAGAGCGACGGCACCGACGGCAGCAGACCCTTGCTGGTGAAGACCTTCGCCTGCTGCTCGGGCGCGGTCAGCCACGCGGCGAGGTCGGCGGCTTCCTTGGTGTGCTTGCCCTGCTTCGGCACGGTCAGGTACGAGCCGCCCCAGTTGCCGCCGCCGCCGGGCACGGCCGCGATGTCCCACTTGCCCGCGGTGTCCGGGGCCTGGTCCTTGATCTTGGTCATCATCCACGCCGGGCAGGTGACGGTCGCGAACTGCCCCTGGGTGAAGCCGGTGTTCCACTGCGGTGTGCTGTACAGCAGGCCCGCGCTCAGGTTGGCCTTGACCGCGTCGGTCACGAGGTCCCAGCCCTGGCGCAGCGCCGGGTTGCTGCCCACGACGAGCTGGTCGTTCTGGTCGTAGTAGCCGACCGGGGCCTGGCCGACGATCGCGTTGAGCACGGTCGGGCCGCCGTCCATGAACTTGACGCCGTTCGGTGCCTGGGCCTGGAACCGCTTGCCCGTCTCGAAGAACGCCTGCCAGGTCGGCCAGAGGGCGGAGACGGCGTCCCGGTCTTCGGGCAGCCCGGCGGTCTTGAACATGTCGCGGCGGTAGCAGATGGCCAGGCCGCCCACGTCGGTGCCGTAGCCGATCTGCTGCCCGCCCTTGGCCAGCGACGCCGCCCACTTCCAGCCCAGCCAGCGGTCCTTGAGCTGGTCGCCGCCGACGGTGTTCAGGTCGACGAACTTGTCCGGCGTCGCCTTGAACTGGGCGACGTACCCGGTGTCGATGGCCTCGACGTCCGCGGCGCCGGCCCCGGTGGCCAGGTGCGCGGCGAGGTTCTTGTGGTGGTCGGAGTAGGCGGCGGTCCGCTCGGTGATCTCGATGTCCGGGTGCGCCGCCTGGTACTCCTTGATCAGGTCGGTGTAGCCGAAGTTGCCGAACAGGCCGAGGCTCAGCTTGACCTTGCCGCCGGCGCCGGCGCCACCGTCCCCGCAGGCGCTCAGTGCCGTGACCGCGGCCAGGGTGGCACACACCCCGGCGATCAGGCGGATCCGGCGGTTTCTCGTTTTCGGGCGCATGAGATCTCCGTTGTTCTGCGGGCCGTCGGGAAAACGCGGGTCCCATGAGAGCGCTCCCAGCAGCCCGCCGTCAAGTAACGAAATAGTAACGTCGCCCGACATTTACGCAGTCAGAGATCGTGTGCTACAGATGTAACCGGTTACAAGAACGGAGGTCGCCATGGTCACCGCACGCGAAGTAGCGCAGCTCTGCGGGGTTTCCGTCGCCACCGTGTCGCGGGTGTTCAACCGCCCCGCCACGGTCAGCGTGACGACGCGCGAACGCGTCGAGCGCGTGGCGCGGGAACTCGATTTTTCGCCGAACGAGTCGGCACGGGCGCTGTCGCGGCAGCAGTCGGCGATGGTCGGCATGGTGTGGGACACCGACCACCGGCGGCCCGGCTGGCGGCACCCGTTCCTGCAGGACCTGTTGCTGGGTCTCAAATCGGCGTTGAGCTCGCACGGGTACCACCTGCTGCTGCTCGCGACGAGCGACGACGCCCGCGACCGCCATCCTGGCGTGTCGCTGGCCGATCCGATCGCCTACGTCGGCATGACCCGGCGGCACCACCTGGCCGGGCTGGTGCTCATCGACAGCGGGACGGACGCCGAGGCGTTCACCGCGTTCGCCCAGTCCGGCTTGCCGTGCGTCGCACTGGACGTCGCACTGGCCGGGCCGCGGGCGACCTACGTGACCTCCGACAACGCCGGTGGCGCGGCGGAAGCCGTCCGGCACCTGGCCTCGCTCGGGCACCGCCGGATCGCGACGATCACCGGGCCCCGCGGCAACGCGCCCGCCGCCGCCCGCACCGAGGGCTACCTGCGCGGGCTGGCCGAAGCCGGACTGCCGGTGCGGGAAGACCTCGTGGTCAGCGGGGACTTCTACCGCGAGAGCGGGTTCGTCGGCATGCGACGGCTCCTCGCCCGCAAGGACCCGCCGACGGCGGTGTTCGCGGCCAGCGACGAAATGGCGGTCGGCGCGCTGCTGGCGGCCCGCGCGGCCGGGCTGCAGGTTCCGGCGGACCTGGCCGTGGTGGGGTTCGACGACATCGAGGTGGCGTCCCTGGTGGACCCGGCGCTCACGACGGTGGCCCAGGACAAGCCGGGCTTCGGCACGGCGGCAGCCGGCGCGTTGCTGGCGATGATCGAGAACTCGGCGGCCCCGGAACCGGTGCAGCTGCCCACGAAACTGGTGGTGCGCGATTCGTGTGGCGGGCAACGCCGTCGTTAGGGCGACGAGGGTGCGGAGCCGCCCCCGGTGGCCGGGGACCCGGTGCGGTCCCCGAAAGCTCCACCGTGGACTCCGCGTGCCGCCGTCGTCGACGTCATCGTGACGGCGGCACGCGGGGCCTACTCCTTCGCACCACTCGTGGCGATGTCGCCGTTGAGGCCGCGCGGGTAGAAACCACCCGAGGAAACCTTGTCCGGGTTGAGGTAGGCGATGTTGAGAACGCGCTCGGCGGAGCGGCCGAACGCGATGCCGTTGGCGTCCGCCGGGACGAGGTTCGCCTTGCCGTCCTTCAGCACGCCTTCGTCGTCGTCGGCCTTGCCGTCGAGGCTGTCGCGGGCGTCGGAGATCTTGTTCGTGATGTCCCCGAGGCCACGCTCGAACAGCTGCGAACGGACGATGCCCGCGTGGTACGCCTCGACCGCGAGGATGCCCGCCGCCGCGTCGAGGAACGTCTTGTTGTTCACCAGCGGCGCCGCGCCCTTGTAGGCGGACACGCCGACGTCCTCGAACAGGAACGCGGCGAGCAGGAAGTTGTTCTCGCTCGCGAACGGGTCGAACGTCTGGCCTTGCTTGATCACCCCCGCGGCCTGCATGGCCGCGGTGAAGCTGTTCTGGAAGTCGATTTCCGGCTGCGCGACGGCCGCCTTGTCGAGCGCCTTGCGCAGGAAGGTGACGTGGGCGACCTCGTCGCCGGCGATCTCCTGGACGATCTGCTTGGTGTGCTCGCTCTTGAACTTCACCGCGTGCCCACCGGAAACCTTGCCCAGGTTGCCGACACCGTTGACGTACTTGTCGTTCAGCCCGTAGCCGTAGACGGCGAACGAGTACAGGTTCGCCTCGAGGTACTCGAGGTTCAGCGCGAAGTTCAGCACGGCAGCGTCACTCGCCGCCTCCTTCGCCGCATCACCTCCCTGCGCGCCGTACTGCGATGTGGCACCTGCCGAGCCGAGGCCCAGCGACAGCGCCGTGCCGAGCGCACCGGCACCCGCGACGCCGAGCCCCGCCGCTCCCGCAGCCTTGAGGAAGCGGCGGCGGTCGGTCGCGTTCTCCGCGCTGCGCTCGATCAGCTGCTCTGTGTAGCGTTTTCCGAACACCGGGGGACGTCCTCTCGTGACGAGTTCGTCCACCTCACCCACCGGTCATACGTACCCCGGCGTCCCCCGGCTCGGTCAAAACGGAAAAATTTTTGATCGACTTCCGTTTGCGCAGGTCAGCCGCGTTGAGCGACCGCGAGCCGGACGCAGACGGCCAGCGCGCGGACGGCCTCTTCGACCTCGGCGAGCTTCGGGAAGGTCGGCGCGATCCGGATGACGGCGTCGGCCGGGTCATTACCGTGCGGGTGGGTCGCCCCGGCGGGGGTCAGCGCGACACCGGCCTCCTTCGCCAGCCGCACGACCTCCTTCGCGGTGCCCTGGGGGACGGTCAGCGTGACGAAGTACCCGCCGGTCGGCTTGGTCCAGGACGCGAGGTCCGACAGCTCCTCGGTGAGGATGCGGTCGACGGCGGCGAACTTCGGGCCGATGATCTCGGCGTGCTTGCGCATGTGGGCGCGGACGCCGTCCTCGTCCTTGAGGAAGTGGGCGTGGCGGAGCTGGTTGACCTTGTCCGGGCCGATGGTGCGCTTGCCGGTGTTGCCCGTCCACCAGGCGAGGTTGGCCTCGGACGCGCCGAAGAAGCCGACGCCGGCCCCGGCGAGGGTGATCTTCGAGGTCGAGCCGAAGACGAAGACACGGTCGGCGTGGCCGGCCTCGGTCGCCAGGGCGAGGACGTCGGCCAGCTCCGGCTCGTCGTCGGTCAGGTGGTGCACGGCGTAGGCGTTGTCCCAGAAGATCCGGAAGTCGGGCGCCGCGGTGCGCATGGTGGCGAGCCGCCGGACGACGTCGTCACTGAACGTGACCCCGGTGGGGTTGCTGTACTTCGGCACGCACCAGATGCCCTTGACGGCGGGGTCTTCGGCGACCAGCGTCTCGACGACGTCCATGTCCGGGCCCTCGTCGGTCATCGCGACTCCGACGAGCTCGATGCCGAACCGCTCGGTGAGGGCGAAGTGCCGGTCGTAGCCCGGAACGGGGGCGAGGAACTTCACCTGCGGCTCGTCGGCCCAGCGGCGCTCGGCGCCGGGGAGCTTGCTCAGCAGCGCCTGGACGACGGCGTCGTGCATCAGCTCGAGGCTGGAGTTGCCCGCGGCGAGCAGCTGCCCGGCAGGGACCTGCAGTGCCCCGGCGAAGATGCGGCGCAGCTCCGGCAGGCCGTTGAGCCCGCCGTAGTTGCGGACGTCGGTGCCGTCCTCGGCCTTGAAGGTGCCCTCGCCCGGGAGGTCGAGCAGCGCGTTCGAAAGGTCGAGCTGCTCGGGCGAGGGCTTGCCGCGGGTGATGTCGAGGGAGAGGCCCCGGCCGGCCAGCGCGGCGTAGTCGCTGCGGGCCGTGTCGGCGTCGACGGAAGCAGTGGTCATGCCGTCAACGCTAAACCCGGCGTCGATACCATTTCGGGGCGGGTCCTGGCTAGGGTGGTTCGTGTGCATCTCGTCGTCCACGCCGACCAGCGGCAGTTCACCATCCGGGATTCCGGGTCCCGGCTGACCGGCAGCGGCTGGACCGAAGCCGCGCTGGATCACCGGATCGGGGCGGAACCGGGCGGCCTCGCGATCGCGACGGCGCGCTCGGACCTGGTGGAGTCGTCGGTGACGCTCGTGCCGTCGGCGCCGGCGTTGACGGCGGACGCGGAGCACGTGGTGGAAGCGGATCTTCCGGTTCCGAGCGGCCGGCTCGTGATTTCCGGGCCCGCCGACTACCCGTCGCAGGAGAGGTTCTTCTCCGTGCTGCCCGGGCGGTACCGGGCGCGGGTTTCGTACGTGCCGACCGGGCCGCCACCGGCCGACTGGAACGACCACGAGTACGGGGAGCACTACCGGTACGTGGTGGAGATGTGGCCGGTGGCGGCGGAGGCCGGGGTCGAGGTACTGCGGCAGGGCGCGGCCGTCTGGGACGGTTAGAGCGCCGTCAGGGTGGCCAGCTTCCAGCGGCCGTCCACCCGCTTCGCCGTCACCGCCAGCTGGGCCACGGTGGACGACGGCGCTCCCCCGCCCTGGGCGACCGTCTGCTGGTCCAGGAACAACAACAGCGAAGCCTCGTCACCGCGCAACGAACGCACTCCCACCGCCCGGACCGTCGTCGTGCGGACCAGCTTCTCCGACGTCGCCCGGGTCCGGGCCGAAGCGAACTGGGTCTGGTACTGACGCACCGCGTCCCCGGTCAGGACGTCCGAAGCCGCCCGCTCGGTGCGGGCCAGGTTCGCGTAGTCGTACGAGAACACCGCCTTGACCGCGTCGCTCACTTCGGACGAAACGTCGGCGGTCGCGGAGAGATCCACCAAGGCCGCGTTGTCCCCCGCTGACAACGACGTCGTCTCGATGCCGAACCACACCGTGCAGCCCAGGGCGAGCACCACCACCAAAGCCAGGACGCGGGTCATGAGCCCGCCGCCTGGACGCCCGCGATCTTCCAGCCGCCGGGAGCACGGGACACGTCCACCGTCAGCCGGTTCATCTTCGGCGCGGCCGCGGCGCCGCCCGTCGAAACCCGGACGTCGAGCACCGCCAGCAGCCGCGCCTTTCCGGCGGGGACGTCGACCTCCGTGACCGCCGCCTGGACCAGCGAGGCCGACGAAACCGTGCGAGCCGTCCCCGCACGGTCGATCTGAAGCTGCCGGTCGCCCGCGAGGTCCGTTCCGTACCGACCGGTCGTCGCCGCGATCCAGCGGTCCACGTCCGCGGCCGCGGTGCGGTAGTCGATCGTGTTGAGCGTGACCAGTTCCGGGCCCGCCGCCGCCAGTACCGCGTCGCGCTCCCGGCCCCGGGCCGAGGCGTCGTCCGCGGCCGCGCGCCACCACGACCAGCCCGAAAACGCGGCCGCCAGCACGGAAAGCACCGCCGCGGCGGCCAGGAACCGGAGCTTCACGGCGCGCCCAGCAGTTTGGCCAACCCACCCGCCGACGGCCCGGTCAGCAAGCTCAGCATCCCCGGAAGCTGTTGCGGCGCCGGAGAAGCCTGCTGCTGCGGAGCCGCGGGGATCGCGGGCGGCTTCCCCGCGTAGGGCGCGTTCTGCGCACCCCGCACCCCCGTCGGGCTGCCCGGCGGCTCGGCGCAGTACGCGTTCAGGTTCACCGGTGCTTCGGTCTCGTCGTTCGCCGGACGCTGCTTGGTGCCTTCGTAGCCCTTCGTGCACGAAGCCGGGTCGAAGAAGTTGAACACCACGCCGAGGTGACCGGTGCCGTCCGGGGACGTCGACGGCGAGAACGCCGAAATGATCGGGTACGCGACCAGCAGCTCCTCGATCGAGTCCTTCCGGGACGTCGTGATCTGCGCGGTGGTGAGCAGGTTGGCGAACAGCACCCCCAGGTCCGTGCCCGACGCGGCGAGCACGTCGCTGATCTGCCTGCTCAGCTGCGGCGCCTGCGCGATCACCCGCCGCAGGTCCGGATCGGACTTCTTGAGCTGCCCGGCGATCGTCTTCAACCCGGAAGCGAAGCCGGTGATGTTCGCCGCCTGCCGCTCCTGGGTGCCGAGCACGATCCGGGAGTTCGCCAGCAGCCCCTGCGTCTGCGGGACGTACTGCGCGGCCACCGCCGTCAGCGAGCCCGTGCTGTCGAGCAGCTGCTGCAGTTCCGGTCCGGCCCCCGCGAACGCGTTGTACGTCTCGTCGACGACCGTCCGCAGCGAATCCGGGTGCACGCTCGCGACGAGGTCGTCGAGGTGGGTGAGCACGGTGTCCGGCGACGGCGGCAGCGACGTCTTGTCCGCCGTGATCACCGAGCCGTCCTTCAGGAACGGGCCGCCGTTGTGCTGGGGCAGCAGGTCCACGAACTGCTCCCCCACCGCCGACCGGTCGGCCACCTGCGCGTGCGCGTCGGCCGGGATGTCCGGGGCGCCCGCGTCGATGTCGAGGGCGACGTCGACGCCGTGCTCGGTGAGCGTCATCGACGTCACCCGCCCGACCGTGACCCCGCGGTAGGCGACTTCGGAGTTGACGAAGATGCCGCCGGAGTCGGTCAGCTGCGCGGTGACGACGTAACCGCGGGTGCCGAAGAGCCGGTCCAGCCCGGCGTACCGGCCGCCGGCGTAGACGACCGAAACCACCGCGATGACGACGAACGCGAACAGCTGCACGCGGATCTTGCGGGTCACCGGCCACCCCCGAACAGGCCGAGCAGGCCGCCCAGCAGGTCGGGTCCGGCCGCCGGCGGGGTGGTGCCCAGGTCGGGCAGCGGCAGCGGCGGCGCGGCGGCCGGCTGCCCGCCGCCGATCTTCTGCGGCAGCGCGATCGGCGGCTGCGACGAGTTCGTGAAGTTCGAGATCAGCGTGTCCAGGTCGAGGTTCACGTTCGCCTCGACGTTCGCGTAGTCGCCCTTGATCACGTTGCCCGCGTAGTCGGGGAACGGGTAGGTGAGCAGGATCTGCAACGCGTTCGGCAGGTTCTGCCCGGCCTCACCGAGCTTCGCCAGCGTGGGCTGCAGGGCCTTGAGGTTCGCGACGAGCTGGTCGCGGCTCTTCGTCACGGTGTCCACCGCGACGCCGGACAGCGTGTTCAGCGCGTTCAGCATGCCCACGAGCTGGTCGCGCTGGTCGGTGACGACCTTCAGGCCCGGCGCGAGGTTGTCGAGCGCGTTGGTCAGGTTCTGCGTCTGGCCGGTCAACGTGTGGGACAGCTTGGCGAGGCCGTCGATCGCCCGGAGGATCTCGGTCTTGTGCCCGTCGAGCTGCGTCGCCAGTTCGTCCACCCGGGACAGCAGCGCGCGGATTTCCGGCTCGTTGCCCGAAAGCGCGTCGTTGAGCTCGTGGCTGATCTTCTGGATCTGCTCGACGCCGCCGCCGTTGAGCAGCAGGGAAAGCGCGCCGAGCACCTCCTCGACCTCGGGGTTGCGGTTGGTGCGCCCGAGCGGGATCTGCCCGCCGTCGCCCAGTTTCCCGGCGGCCGGCTCGGCCGTCGGCACGCTCAGCTCGACGAACTTCTCACCCAGGAGGCTGGACTGCTTCAGCTCGGCGCGGGCGTTGGCGGGCAGCGCGATGTCGCCGTTGACCGTCATCGACACCAGCGCCGAGCGCGTGTCCGGCGTCAGCGTGATCCTGTCGACGCGCCCGACCGCGACGTCATCGACCTTCACGCTGGACTGCGGCACCAGGTCGAGCACGTCGGTGAACAGCGCGGTGACGTGGTAGGGGTGGTCACCGACGTCGGCGCCGCCCGGCAGCGGCGTGCCGTACAGGCCGTTGAACCCGCCGTCGCTGCAGCCGGCCAGCACGAGCACGCCCGCCACCATCCCGGCGATCCGCTGCCGCCGGTTCACTTCGCACCACCCGAAAGCTGCTCCATCACGTCGACGAGCGGCAGCGGCAACGGTGGGAGTTCGCCGTTCTGCAGGGAGTTGAGCACCTGCGGGATGGTCGGCAGCTTCAACGCGCCGTCGAGGACCGGCGCCAGCTGCTTGCAGATGTTCCCCAGCGTGTCGGGCACTTCCTTCGGCGTGGCCGCGCTGATCAGCCGGCACACGGTGAGGATCGGCGGGTTGGTCAGCTCGTTGAGGTTGTCGCGGACGGCGATGGTGCCCGACGCCGCGTCGTAGGAGTTGATGAAGTTCGTGGCGCCGGTCGGCGCGATGTCGAGCACCTCGGCGAGCGCGGCGCGCTGGTCGACCAGAACCTTCGACAGCGACGCCAGTTTGTCCACATTGGACTCCAAGGCCGTCTTGTTGTCGTTGACGAACTGCTGGACGTCGCCGAGCGCGCCACCGAGGGACTGCAACGCCGCCCCGACGTCGGTCGAATCCGCGGCGAGGAACCGGCTGACGTCGGCGACGCGGCCGTAGAACTCGTTGAGCTGCTGGTCGCTCTGGGCGAGGGCGCCGGTGAAGGAGTTCAGGTTCTGCACGGTCGAGAACAGGTCGTCCTTCGAGCCGTCGAGGGTCTTGGCGAGCCCGGCCAGCTGCCCGACGGTCGAGTTCAGCGTCGAACCGTTGCCCTTCAGCGTGTTCGCCGCCGTGTCGAGCACGCCGGACAGCGCGCCGTCCTTGTTGGCACCGGTCGGGCCCAGCGCCGTCGACAGCTTGTCGAGGCTCGAGTACAGGTCGTCCAGCTCGACCGGCGTCGCCGTCCGGTCCTTCGCGAGAACCGTGCCCGAAGCGAGGACAGGGCCGCTGTCGTACGCCGGGGTCAGCTGGACGTACCGGTCGCTGACCAGGCTCGGCGCGACGACGACGGCACCGACGCCGGCCGGCAACGGCACGTCGTCGACCCGCATGTCCACGCGGACGGCGTCACCCTGGGGCGTGACGTCGGTGACCTCGCCGACGGGCACGCCGAGCACCCGCACCGACGATCCCGCGTACAGCCCGACGGTCTTGCCGAAGTACGCCGAGAGCTTCGTGCCGGCGGATCCGCGGAACACCAGGTACAGCCCCGCGGTGACGATCAGGGCGAGGACGCACGCGAACGCCAGCCAGGTCACCAGGGTGCGGCCGCGGTAGGTGCGGATGGTCATCGGCGGCCCACCCCCTGGTTCGGCGCCGCGATCGGCGGGGTGCAGCCTTCGGGGTTGATGTGCAGCCCGGCCGCGGTGATCGTCGGCGGCAGCAGCCCGCACAGGTAGCCCTCGAACCACCGGCCGTTGCCGGTGGCGTTCGCGCCGACGCGCGCGAACGGCGCCATCAGCTGCAGGCTCTTGTCGAGGTTGCCCTGGTTGCGCTGCAGGATGTCGGTCACCTTCCCGAGCTTCTCCAGCGTCGGCTTCAGCTGCGCCCGGTTGTCCTGCACCAGCCCGGTCAGCTGCTGCGAGAGCTGCTGGGTTCCGGTGAGCAGTGCGTGGATCGCGGTCTTGCGGTTCTGCAGCTCGGTCAGCAGCAGGTTGCCGTCGCTGATCACGCGCTGCAGCTGGGCGTTGCGGTCGGACAGCGTCTTCGAGACCTGGCTCGTGTTGGCCAGGAGCGTGTGCAAGTCACTGTCGCGTGAGGACACCGTGCGCGCCAGCGAGGACAGCCCGGTGAGCGTGTCCTTCAGGTACTGGGGGCTGTCCTTGAGGCTGTCGGACAACGCGTTGAAGCTGTCCGCGAGCTGTTTCGTGTCGATGTCGCCGACCGTGGTCGACAGCTGTTCGAAGGCGTCCTGCAGCTGGAACGGCGTGCGCGTGCGGGCCTGCGGAATGGTCTGGTCCGGCTCCTGCGCGCCGCCGCCCTTCGGGTCGAGCGCGAGGTACTTCTCCCCCAGCAGCGTCTTGATCTCAATTGACGCTGTCGTCCCGTCGCCGACCCGGACGTCCTTGACGCGGAACTTCACGAGCACCTGCTTGCCCGCCAGCTTCACCGACGACACCGTGCCGACCTTGACCCCGGCGACCTCGACCTCGTTGTCCGCGGCCAGCCCGGCGGACTCGCCGAAGTACGCCGAGTACGTCGTGCCGTTGCCGAAGAACGGGAGCTGGTCGGAGAAGTACGTCGTCGCCGTGACGAGCACGATCAGCACGAGCGCGACCGCACCGACCGCGGCCTGGTTGCGTTCTTTCAGCGGCTTCACGGACCACACCTCTCCGCGCGCTGCGTACCCGGGATCGGGATGATCGGCAGGGTGATGTCGAGCGAGGAAATGCCGATGGTGCCGGTGATCCCGCACAGGTAGTAGTTGAACCAGCTGCCGTAACTCAACGTCCGGGTGAACTTCTGCAGGTTGCCCGGCAGCACCTCGAGGAGGTGGTTGAGCAGCTCGCCGGAGTCGCCGAGGTTCTGCGAGAGCACGCCGAGCTGGGCGACGTCGTCCTTGAGGGCCGGGCGCGCGTCGGCGAGCAGGCCCGTCGTGGACACGGCGAGGTCGCCGAGCGCGCTGACCGCGTCGCCGATCGGCTTGCGCTGCTCGGCCAGCCCGCTGACCAGTTTCTGGGTCTGTTCGATGAGGTCGCCGAGCTGCGCGCCGCGGGAGTTGACCGTGCCGAGCACCGTGTTGAGGTTGGCGATCACCTGGCCGATGACCTGGTCCTTGCTCGCGATCGCCGTCGTCAGGGACGCGGTGTGCTGCAGGAGGCTGGTGATCGTGCCGCCCTCGCCCTGGAAGACACTGATGATTTCGGCCGACAGCTGGTTGACGTCCTTCGGGCTCAACGCCTTGAACAGCGGCTTGAAGCCGTTGAACAGGACGGTGAGGTTCAACGCGGGTTTCGTGCGCTCGGGCGGGATCGTCCCGCCGTCCGGCAGCGTCCGGTCACCGGGGACGTCGGTGCCGAGCGCGAGGTAGCGCTGCCCGACGAGGTTGCGGTATTTGATCGTCGCCGTGACCGTCTCGGGCAGCCGGTAGGTGTGCTCGACGTCGAACCGCACCTCGGCGAGGTTCCGCTCGCCCTCGACCACCGCGATCGTGTCGACCTGGCCGACCTTGACCCCGGCGATGCGGACGTCGTCGCCTTCCTTGAGCCCGGACGCGTCGGTGAACTTCGCCAGGTAACCCGACGTCACCCCGAAGTTGGTGTTCGCGATGGTGGCCGCCAGTATCCCGGTGAACAACACGGTGACGGCGGCGAACACCAGCAGCTTCACCAGTGACGGGACGAAACTCCTCACTTGAGCTCCACCTCCGCTCCGCGGTACAGCGGCCCGACCAGCAGGCCGGCCCAGCCCGGCACGGCACCCGGCGAAGTGCCGAGCGCGGGCGAGGCGAGCAGGTCGATCAGGTCGTTCTCGTAGGCCGACCCGACGATCGTGCCGTCCCCGCCGACCGCGCCGCCGCCCGCGGTGATCGGGCCGGGCAGCTTCTCGGGCGGGTTCTTCGGCGGCGCGGGCTTGCTGGAGCCGTCCTCGATCGCGCCGTCGGGCGGGTACTGCGGCCACACCCCCGGCTTCGGGACGCTCGGGTAGCAGCGCGGCCCGCGCTTGTCCTCGTACTTGGGCTCGTCGACGCCGGGGAGGTACTTGCCCCGGCTGGCGGCGAACTCGATGGTGACCCGGCTGACTTCGGGGTGCGCGGTGCCCTTGCCGAACGCCAGCTCGGCCCGGGGGACCGACTCGGCGAGCTGCCGCATCAGGCACGGGTACTCGGGCGCGTACTTCGCGAGGACGTCCAGGGTCGGCTGGATCGCCGTGGTGAGCCGGATCAGGTTGTCCTTGTTGACCTGCAGGAAGCTCGTGAGGTCCGTGGACGCTGCCGCCACGGTGGCGTAGAGGTCGCTGAGCTGCGCGCGCTGGTCGACGATCGTCCGGCTCGTGGTGGTCAGGTCGGACAGCGCCTGCAGCAGGTCCGGCGCGGCCTTGTCGTAGGTGTTCGCGACGTTCGCCAGGCCGGTGATGTCGGCCTTGACGTCCGGCAGTGACGGGTTGAGCTTGCCGAGGTAGTCCGACAGCCCGGCCAGGGTCTCGCCGAGCTGTTTGCCCCGGCCGTCCAGTGCGGTCGCCACCGCGGTGAGGGTGCTCGACAGCTTCTCGGGCTGGACCGCCTGCAGCAGCGGCAGCACGTCGTCGAGGACCTTCTGCAGCTCGATCGCGGCGCTGCTGCGGTCCTGCGGGATGACGTCGCCCGCCTCGATCGGCCGCCCGGGTTTCTCCGGCAGCTGCAGGGCGACATAGCGCTCGCCGAAGAGCGTCTTCGGCAGCAGCCGCGCGGCCACGTTCGCCGGGATGACGGCGGTCTTCCCCGGGTCGAGGGCCAGCTCGAGCTCGGCGTGATCGCCCTTCGCCAGCACCGACCGGACTTCGCCGACGAGCACGCCGCGGACCTTGACGTCGCCGCCGGTGCGCAGCTGGCTGCCGACGCGGTCGGTTTCGAGCTTCACCAGCGTCACCGGCGTGAACGCCTTGTTGTACACGGCGAGGGTGAAGGCGATGAACAGGGCGGCGACGAGCAGGAAGACGAGCCCCAGCACCTGGTACCGGAGCCGCTGCCAGAGCTCGCGTCTCATCCCGAGATCCTCACCGTGGTGTTCGCGCCCCAGATCGCGAGGGACAGGAAGAAGTCCAGCACGGAGATCAGCACGATGGACGTCCGCACCGCCCGGCCGACCGCCACGCCGACCCCGGCCGGGCCACCGCTCGCGGTGAAGCCGTAATAGCAGTGGGACATGATCACGAGCACGCTGAACACGATCACCTTCCCGAACGACCACAGGACGTCGCCGGGGGGCAGGAACAGCGTGAAGTAGTGGTCGTAGGTGCCCGCGGACTGGCCGTAGAGCCAGATGGTGATCTGCCGGGACGCGAGGTAGCTCGAGAGCAGGCCGACCGCGTACAGCGGGATCACCGCGGCGACGCCGGCGAGCACCCGGGTCGTCACCAGGTACGGCATGCTCGGCACGCCCATCACTTCGAGGGCGTCGATCTCCTCCGAAATCCGCATCGCCCCGAGCTGCGCGGTGAAGCCGCAGCCGACCGTCGCGCTCAGGGCGAGCCCGGCCGAAAGCGGCGCGACCTCGCGGGTGTTGAAGTAGGCGGAGATGAACCCGGTGAGCGCCGCCGTGCCGAGCTGGTTCAGCGCGGAATAGCCCTGCAGGCCGACGATGAGCCCGGTGAACAGCGTCATCCCGATCATCACGCCGAGCGTGCCGCCGATGACGGCGAGGCCGCCGGTGCCGAAGCAGACCTCGGTGAGCAGCCGCAGCGTTTCCCGGCCGTAGCGGCGGATCGTGCGCGGCGACCACGCGAGCGCCTTCACGGCGAACGCGAGCTGCTTGCCGAGGCCTTCCAGGCTCTGGCCCGGGCGCGCGAGGTATTCGAGCGTCCGGTCGGCGTCCAGCGGTTCGGCGGTCATCACATCGCCTTCGGCGGGACGATCCGCAGGTAGATCGCGGTGAGCACGACGTTGATCAGGAACAGCAGCAGGAACGTGATCACGACGGCCTGGTTGACGGCGTCCCCGACGCCCTTCGGGCCGCCCGCCGGGTTCAGCCCGCGGAACGCGGCGACGACCCCGGCGACGAAGCCGTACAGCAGCGCCTTGAGCTCGCTGACCCAGAGGTCCGGCACCTGGGCGAGCGCGTTGAAGCTGGCCAGGTACGCGCCGGGCGTGCCGCCCTGCAGGACGACGTTGAAGAAGTAGCCGCCGAGCACGCCGACGACGCTGACCAAGCCGTTCAGCAGCACCGAAACGACCATCGCGGCGAGCACCCGCGGCACGATGAGCCGCTGGATCGGGTTGACGCCGAGGACTTCCATGGCGTCGATCTCTTCGCGGATCTTGCGCGCGCCGATGTCCGCGCAGACAGCACTGCCGCCCGCGCCGGCGACCAGCAGCGCGGTGATCAGCGGGCTGGCCTGCTGCACGATGGCGAGCGCGCTGGCCGCGCCGGTGAACGACTGGGCGCCGATCTGGGCGGTGAGCGAGCCGAGCTGCAGCGCGATCACCGCGCCGAACGGGATGGCCACCATCGCCGTCGGGAGGATCGTGACGCTGGCGAAGAACC
The DNA here is from genome assembly GCF_040638285.1 of Amycolatopsis sp. NPDC026612. Taxonomy (NCBI): domain Bacteria; kingdom Bacillati; phylum Actinomycetota; class Actinomycetes; order Pseudonocardiales; family Pseudonocardiaceae; genus Amycolatopsis; species Amycolatopsis sp. NPDC026612. The sequence goes on along the minus strand of NZ_JBEZYB010000049.1, from coordinate 40,768 downwards.
AGCACTGCTGGATCCATTCGCGCGCTTGGAACGGGCGCTTGAAGATCGCGCGCAGGACTTCCCAGGAAAGCGTCGCCAAGCGGCCGACCTGGGTCAGGGCCGCGGTTCCCGGGAGCGTGCCCGTGCTTCCGCTCACCACACCTCCCAGTAGGTCTTCGCTGACCTCCGAGTCTTCTCCACACCCGGTGCCCGATTTTCGTTAGCGGTGTTTACTAGAAATTGAGCGCGTGCGTCGCCGTGGCCCCGCCGTCCGCGACGAACTCCGCTCCCGTGCAGTACGCGCTCTCGTCGCTGGCCAGGAACAACACCAGCTTGGCGATGTCCTCGGGCTGCCCGACGCGCTTGAGGGCGACCTTCTTCCCCACGAACGACATGTCGACTTTCTGGCCGCCCGCCGCAGTCTCGACCATCTTGGTGTCGATCGCGCCGGGGTGCACCGAGTTGACGCGGATGTGCTTCTTGCCGAGCTCCATCGCCGCGACCTTGGTCATGCCGCGGATCGCGAACTTGCTCGCGGTGTAGGCGACGAGGTAGGGCATCCCGGCCAGACCCTCCACAGAGGACACGTTGACGATGGAGCCACCGCCGGCGGCGGTCATCGGTTCAACGACCGAACGCATGCCGAGAAACGCCCCGATCTGGTTCACCCGGATCACGCGCTCGTAATCGGCCAGCGTCGTCTTGCCCAGTTCCGAAAAATGGAGGATGCCGGCGTTGTTGACCAGCACGTTCGGCGCGCCGAACTCGGTGGTCGCGCGCTCGACCGCGGCGACCCAGCCGTCCTCGTCGCCGACGTCGAGGTGCTGGTAGACGGCCTGATCGCCGAGGTCGGCAGCCAGCTGCTTGCCCTCGTCGTCGAGGATGTCGGCGATCACCACCTTCGCGCCTTCGGCGACGAACGCGCGCGCGGCGGCCTCGCCCTGCCCGCGCGCGGCGCCGGTGATCAGGGCGATCTTCCCGTCCAGCCTCATGACTCTCCCAGGATCTCGGTGGCGGCGAACATCCGGCCGGGGTCGCGGTCGGCGAAGAAGGTGCTCATAGAGTTTTCGAGCTCGTCGAGCTTCCAGCGCTGCTCGATCCGCGGCGGCTCGACCAGCGCGACCGTGCCGCCGTGCACGACGAACACCTGGCCGTTGACGTGCTCGGCCGCCGGGGAGGCGAGGTAGGCGACGAAGGGGGCGACGTGCTCGACCGAGAGCGGATCGGCGCCCTCGGCGGGAGCCGCGCCGAACACGCCCTCGGTCATCGCCGTCCGCGCGCGCGGGCAGATCGCGTTGGCGCGGACGCCGTACTTGGCCAGGCTCCGGGCGGCCGACATGGTGAGCGCCGTGATGCCCGCCTTCGCCGCGGCGTAGTTGGGCTGGCCTGGTGAGCCGATGAGGAACGCCTCGGACGCCGTGTTGACCAGCCGCCCGTAGACCGGCTTCCCGTCCGCTTTGGACCTGTCGCGCCAGTGCTTCGCGGCGTTGCGGGACAACAGGAAGTGCCCACGCAGATGGACGCGCAGCACGGTGTCCCAGTCGTCGTCGGACATCGAGAACAGCATCTTGTCGCGCAGCACGCCCGCGTTGTTGACCACGATGTCGAGCCCGCCGAGGTCGAGCGCGGCCCGGACGAGCGCGTCGGCCGTGGCCCGCTCGCCGACGTCGCCGGCGACCGCGACCGCCTTGCCGCCGGCCGCTTCGATCTCCGCGACGACGTCCTTCGGCTCGCCGATGTCGTTGACGACGACCGTGGCGCCCCGCCCGGCCAAGGCGAGCGCCTCGGCCCGGCCCAGCCCCGCGGCGGCACCCGTGACGATCGCCGTCCTGCCGGTCAAGCTCACCGCGGGCCTCCTCGCCGAGTCCTGGATCTCGCGCCTAGAGTAGAATCTGTTCTTGTTCAGGGCAAGCCCGAGAGTAAACGGTGCTAACCGCTGATGAACAGGGCGTTCTTCGGACATCCCTTGATCGCATCAGAAACACGTTCCACCTCGTCCGCCGGCACCGCGCCGGGCCGGATCACGAGTTCTTCGTCGTCGTCGAGGTCGAAGACGGCCGGGGCGAGCCCCACGCACACCGCGTTCGCCTCGCAGAGCAGCCGGTCGACGCCGATCTCCATGCTTCCTCCGCCACGTGAGTACTGGTACAACTAGAACAGGTTCTAGTGTAACGCCGGATCGAGGTGACGGGTGCGGATCGACTACACACCGGAGCAGCGCGCGCTGGCCGCCGAGCTCAGGGAGTACTTCGCCGAGCTGATGACGCCCGAGCGGCGGGACGGCCTGCGCTCGGGCGGCGGCGAATACGGCGATGGCGTGGCGTACAAGGAGATCGTGCGGCAGCTGGGCAAGGACGGCTGGCTCGCGCTGGGCTGGCCGCCCGAGTACGGCGGGCAGGGCAGGCCGATGCTCGACCAGCTGGTGTTCACCGACGAAGCGGCCGTCGCCGGGGTGCCGGTCCCGTTCCTCACCGTGAACACCGTCGGCCCGACCATCATGCGCTACGGCACCGAAGAGCAGAAGGCGTTCTACCTGCCGAAGATCGCCGCCGGCGAGCTGCACTTCTCGATCGGGTACTCCGAGCCGGAGGCCGGCACCGACCTGGCGTCACTGCGCACGCGCGCCGAGCGCGACGGCGACGAGTACCTCGTCACCGGGCAGAAGATGTGGACCAGCCTGATCGAGTACGCCGACTACGTCTGGCTCGCCGTCCGCACCGACCCGGCCGCGAAGAAGCACCGCGGGCTCTCGATCCTCATCGTGCCGACGTCGGCGCCGGGGTTCTCGTGGACCAAGGTGCACACGGTGGCCGGCGCGGGCACCAGCGCCACGTACTACGACAGCGTGCGCGTGCCGGTGTCCGCTCGCGTCGCCGAGGAAAACGCGGGCTGGCCGCTGATCACCAACCAGCTCAACCACGAGCGCGTCGCGCTGACGTCGTCGGCACCGATCCGCAAGGCGCTCGCCGACGTGCTGGCGTGGGCGAAGGAGACCGGCGCCATCGACCACGAATGGGTGCGGTTGCACCTCGCGCGGGTGCACGCCGGCGCCGAGTACCTGAAGCTGCGGAACTGGCGGATCGCCTGGGCGGCCGCGGCCAGCGAGCTCGGCCCGGCGGACGCGTCGGCGACGAAGGTGTTCGGCACGGAGTTCGCGATCGAGGCCTACCGGCTGCTGATGGAGGTGCTCGGCGCGGCCGCCGTCGTCCGCGAAGGCTCGCCGGGCGCGCTGCTGGCCGGGCGGATCGAGCGGCTGCACCGGTCGGCGCTGATCCTCACCTTCGGCGGCGGCACCAACGAGATCCAGCGGGACATGATCGCCGCGACCGCACTCGGCCTGCCCGTCACGCGCTAGGAGCACTCATGGACTTCACCCTCTCCGAGGCGTCGGGCGACCTCGCCGCGCTGACCCGGCGCATCCTCGACGGCAAGGCCACCCACGACCCGCACGGCACCGGCGGGTTCGATCCGGTCGCGTGGACGGCCCTCGGCCAGGCGGGCGTGCTGGACGCGGCCCTGCCGTCGGCACTCGGCGGCGGCGGGTTCGGGCTGCTGGAGCAGTGCGCGGTGCTCACCGAGATCGGCCGCGCGGTGGCGGCGGTCCCCTACCTGCCCTCGATCACGATGGCGGCGTCGGCGCTGGCGGAGTTCGGCTCGCCCGAGCTGGTGGACCGCTGGGTGCTGCCGGTGCTGCGCGGCGAGCGCGTCCTGGCGGTGGCGCTGTCCGGGTTCACCGCCTCGGACGGCCGGGTGTCCGGTGCGCAGCCGGCAGTGGCCTTCGGGGCGTTCGCGCACGGTTTCCTCGTGGCGGTTCCCGGCGAAGTGTTCCTGATCGACGCCGCGGCGCCGGGCGTCACGGTGCGGCCCCAGCAGACGGTCGACCACGCGGACGCCGGCCTGCTGGAACTGTCCGACGTGCCCGGCGTGCCGCTGGGCGACATCGGCGAGTGGCTGCGCCTGCGCGGGACGGTCGGGGTGTGCGCCCAGCAGCTCGGCGTGGTCGAGCGGGCGCTGGAGCTGACGGCGGCGTACGCGGCCGAGCGCAAGCAGTTCGACCACGTCATCGGCGGGTTCCAGGCGGTCCGCCAGCGCCTCGCCGACGCGTACGTGGACGTCGAGGCGGTCCGGCTGACATCGCTGCAGGCGGCGTGGCAGCTGGCCTCGGCCGCCCCGGCCGCGGAAGCGGTGGCGACGGCGAAGTTCTGGGCGGCCGAGGCCGGCCACCGGGTGGCTCACACGGCGGTGCACGTCCACGGCGGCGTCGGCATCGACGTCGACCACGTCGTGCACCGCTACTTCGCGGCGGCGAAGCGCCTGGAGTTCGAGCTCGGCCCGGCCACCCACCAGCTCTTGGCCCTGGGCGACCTCCTCGCGGGCCGCGGCTAGCTGGCCGCGTAGGTCCAGAACTCCTTCATCAGCGGGGTGGGCTCGGGGCTGGTCAGCTCGACCTGGGTCAGCAGCACCGAGACCGTGCCCGTCGCCGGGACCAGGTGCAGGGACGTGCCCGCGCCGCCGATCCAGCCGTAGCGGCCCGGGACCTCCCAGGGTTCCTTCGCGTCGACGTCCACCGATCCGCCGAAGCCCCAGCCCTGGCCGTGCAGGAACGGCCGGGCCGCGGCCCGCTGGGCGGGCGTCAGGTGGTCGGTGGTCATCCGGTGGACCGACTCCGGCGTCAGCAGGCGGTGGCCGCCCGCCGTGCCCTCGTCGCGCAGGAACCTCGCGAACGCCAGCAGGTCGTCGGCCGTCGAGACGAGCCCGCCGGCCCCGGACGGGAACGGCGGCGGGGCGCTCCAGCGGCCCTCCGGCGAGTCGATCAGCCGGAGTCCGTCCTCGCCGCGGCGGTAGGCGCTGGTGAACCGGCCCAGCGCCGCGGTCGGCACGGTGAACCCGGTGTCGGCCATGCCGAGCGGCTCGAACAACCGCTCCGCCAGGAACTGCGGCAGCGGACGGCCGGAGACCCGCGCGATCAGCACGCCCTGGAGGTCCGAACCGGTGTCGTAGAGCCACGCCTCCCCCGGCTGGTGCAGCAGCGGCACCTGCGCCAGCGCGGCGAGCCACTCGTCCGGTGACAGCGCCCGCGGCGACGTGGCCGGGTGTCCGAGCACTTGCAGCAGCAAGTCGACCGCGGGCAGCGTCATGTCGGCGGCGAGACCGTACCCGCAGCGGAACGTGAGCAGGTCGGCCACCGTGATCGGGCGGACGGCCGGCACCACGTCGTCGACCGGGCCCGACGGCGTCCGGACGACGACCGGCGACGCCAGCTCCGGCAGCCACCGCGCCACCGGATCGTCCAGCGCCAGTTCGCCGTCTTCGGCGAGCAGCAGGAGCGCCGCGGCGGTGATCGGCTTCGTGAGGGACGCGATGCGGAACAGCGAGTCCCGCGCCATCGGCACGGTGCCCTCGGCATCGGCCGAGCCGACGGCCGCGGCGTCGACCTGGTCGCCGCGCGCGACGAGCGCCACCGCGCCCGGCAGGTCACCGGTGTGCCGGGTCAGCAGCTCGGTCAGCGAGGCCATGGCTCAGTCCTGGGGGTTGATCGCGCGCAGCCGGCGCGGGCCGGTGTCGGGCCGGGACGGCGGCGCCCCCAGCACCAGGCGGGCGTTGGCGACGAAGGCCCCGTCCGGCGACGCCAGGATCGGGTCCAGCACCAGCGACCGCACCTCCGGGTTGTCCTCGGCCAGCGCGGCCACGCGCAGCACCATGTCCTGCAGCGCGGCGAGGTCGGCGGGCTCGTCGCCGCGGTAGCCGGTGAGCAGCGGCGCCGTCCGCGGCTCGCGCAGCAGCGTCGCGGCGTCGACGTCGGTCAGCGGCACGGCCCGGTAGGCGCGGTCGCCGAGCAGCGTGCTGACCAGCCCGGACAGCCCGAACGACACGAGCGTGCCGAACGAGGGGTCGTCCTGCAGCCCGATCACGCACGACAGGCCCTTGGGCGCCATCCGCTGGACGTACACGTCGTCGTCGCCGGAGACCTTCCGCAGGGTCTCGTAGGCGGTGCGCACGGCGTCTTCGGAGGCCAGATCGAGCCGCACCCCCGCCAGGTCGGGGCGGCCGCGCAGCCGCTCGTCGACCGCCTTGAGCGTCACCGGGTAGCCGAGTTCGGCCGCCGCCGCAACCGATTCGTCCACAGTGGACACGATGCGGAACGGCACCACGCCGATGCCGTAGCACTCCAGCAGCCGGACGACTTCGGCGTCCGAGAGCAACGTCGTCTTGCCGCTGTCGGCGTCCAGGAGCTCGCGCACGATGACCTGCGCCTGCTCGGTGTGGATGCCCGACGGCCGCACCAGGTTGCCCTGCGGGCGCTGCCGCCAGGCCGCGTACCGCACGACCCGCGCGAGGGCGTTCACCGCGCGTTCGGGGCTCGGGTACGACGGGATCGAGCCGCGGGTGGGCACGCCGTCGTCGGTCAGCACCGCGAGTTCGTCCGGGACGCCTTCGACGGCGAGGAACGTCGAGACGATCGGCTTGCGCTGCCCCAGTTCGACGACGGTCTCCCGCAAAGCACGCGCGTACGCCGTGCCGGGGATCGCCACCGGCGGCGCGAACACGACGACGAGCGCGTCGGTGTCCGGGGAGGTGAGGGCTTCGCCGACCGCCTTGGCGAAGTCGTCCGGCCCCGCCTGCGGGCCGACGTCCACCGGGTCCGACGCCAGCCGCAGGCCCTGCATCCGCGCGGTGTCGGCGGCCAGCAGCCCGATGGCGCTGGAGTTGCCGACGATGGCGACTCGCGGCCCGGCGGGCAGGGGCTGGTGGGCGAACACGAGCGCGGTGTCGAACAGCTGCGCCAGCGACTCCACCCGCACGACCCCGGCGTGCTCGAACAGCGCCTGGACGCTGGCCTCGTCGATCTCCGTCGACGTCGCCGCCAGCTGCGGCCGGACCGCGTGCCGCCCCGACTTGACCGCGACGATGGGTTTCGTCCGTGCGAGCCGCCTGGCCAGCCGCGCGAACTTGCGCGGGTTGCCGAAGGACTCGAGGTACAGCAGCACGAGGTCGGTGTCCGGGTCGGTTTCCCAGTACTGGAGCAGGTCGTTGCCCGAGACGTCGGCGCGGTTGCCCGCCGAGACGAACGTCGACAGGCCGAGGCCGCGCGCCTCGGCGTCGGCGAGGATGGCGGTGCCCAGCGCACCGGACTGGCAGAAGAACCCGGTGCGCCCGCGCACGGGCAACCGCGGCGCGAGGGTCGCGTTGAGCCGGACGCCGGACGCGGTGTTCAGCACGCCGAGCGCGTTCGGCCCGACCACGCGCATGCCGTGCGCCCGCGCCTCCCCGACCAGCCGCAGCTCGGCGTGCAGGCCGTGCGGCCCCGACTCGGCGAACCCGCCGGAGACGATCAGCAGCGTCTTGACGCCCTTCGCCAGGCAGGCGTCCAAAACGGACTCGACGGCCTCGGCGGGCACCGCGACCAGCGCCAGGTCGACCGGGTCCGGGATGTCCAGCACCGACGGGTACGCGCGGACGCCGCGGACCGAGCGGTGCTCCGGGTTGACCGGGTAGACGGTGCCGGTGAACGCGGCGGCCAGGAGGTTCACGAAGGCGACGTGGCCGACCTTGCCCGGCTCGGCGGAGGCGCCGATCACCGCGACCGAGGACGGGTGCAGGAGGTTGTGCACGCTGCGGGCCTCGGCCGCCTGCTCCCGGGAGCGCGCCACGGCCAGTGACTCCTCGGTCGGGTCGATATCGAACTCCAGGTGCAGCACGCCTTCCTCGAACTCGCGGCTGACCTGGTAGCCGGCGTCGCGGAACACCCGCACCATGGCGGCGTTCTCGGCGAGCACCTCGGCGACGAACCGGCCCAGCCCGCACTCCGACGCGGCCGCGGCGAGGTGTTCGAGCAGGATCGAGCCGAGCCCGCGGCCCTGGTGGGCGTCGCTCACGACGAAGGCGACCTCCGCCGACGGGCCGTCGCCGAGCCGTTCGTACCGGCCGACGGCCACGATGTCGTCGCCCAGGAACGCGGCGAACGCGACCCGGTCGTGGTGGTCGACCGTGGAGAACCGCTTCAGGTCCTTTTCCGGGATCCGCGGGTAGGCGCCGAAGTAGCGGAAGTAGCGGGTGCGCTCGGAGAGCTTCGCGTGGAAGGCGACGAGGCCGTCGGCGTCGGTGGGCACGATCGGGCGCAGGTGGACGGTGCCGCCGTCGGACAGCACGACGTCGGCCTCCCAGTCGCGGGGGTAGTCGAAGGGATCCCGTCCGGCCATCGTCAGTCCCTGGGGTCGTCCGGGTCGAGGCCGTACAGGGGGAAGACGGCGCGGCGCGTGTCCCGGACGGCGACGTCGACCGGGTCGTCCTCGCCGTCGCCCCACGGCTTGAACTCCGTGTCGCGGTCGTCGGTCATCGCGCGGGGGAGTTCGGCGTGCGGCGCGGCCTTGCCGACGGCCGAGACCCAGCCGGGCGGCAGCGGCGTCGCCGGGTCGACGTCCCGGTCGAGGACGGTGGCGATCAGGTGCGTCCACGACCGCGGCACGACGCGGATCAGCTGGTACCCGCCCCCGCCGACGGCGATCCACTTGCCGCCGGCGTAGGTCTCGGCGAGCTCGCGCAGGGTGGCGTAGATGGTGCGGTGCCCGTCGACGCTGAGCGAGAGGTCGGCCAGCGGATCTTCCTCGTGCGAGTCGACGCCGCACTGGGTGAACAGCAGCTGCGGCTCGAAGTCGGCGAGCAGCGAAGGGACGACGGCGTTGAAGGCGCGCAGCCACCCGGGATCCCGGGTCCGCGGCGGCAGCGGAACGTTCACCGAGGTCCCGTCGGCCTTCCCGCGGCCGGTCTCGGCGGAGTAGCCGGTCCCGGGCCACAGCGTGAAGGGGTGCTGGTGCATCGAGATGGTGAGGACGCGCGGGTCGTCGTAGAAGGCGGCCTGGACGCCGTCGCCGTGGTGGACATCGGTGTCGATGTAGGCGATGCGGTCGAAACCGTGGTCGAGCAGCCACGAGATGGCGACGGCGCAGTCGTTGTAGACGCAGAAGCCGGCCGCCTGGTCGCGCATGGCGTGGTGCAGGCCGCCGGCGATGTTGACGGCGCGGGTGGCCTCCCCCTCGGCGACCTTGCGGGCGGCGAGCAGCGTGGAACCCACGACGAGGGCGGAGGCGGCGTGCATGTCGGAGAAGACGGGGTTGTCGGCGGTCCCGAGCCCGTGCCCGATCTCCCACCCGACGAGCGGCGCCTCCCGCACGGCGGCGAGGTATTCGGGGGCGTGGACCCGCAGGAGCTCTTCGTCCCCGGCACCGGTGGGGACGAGCAGTTCGACGTCCTGGAGCACGCCGAGTTCGGTGGCCAGCCGGACGGTGAGCTCCAGGCGGACGGGATTGAACGGGTGGTCCCCGCCCAGGTCATAACCCAGCAGGGCACGGTCCCAAACAACGGCCGGCGACATACCGTCCGACTCTAGTGCCGATCGGGTGGAACCGTGGACTGGAAAGCCCCCGGGTCGGACCGCTCCACCGCTGCACCTCGCCGATCACGGCGGCCCGGCTGCGCGCTGGGCGCCCGCTCGGGGACGTTCGACCTGCGCCGACCCCCGTCGGCACCGGGCGGTCCGGGCGGCACTTGAGACGACTTCAGGGCGGTGATGCGCGCCATCGATGCGCCGGACTTGTTCGCGGCCCCACCTCAGCCCGGCAGGGTGCCCGTCGCCGCCGGGCGGTCGGGGTTGCGGGACCAGTGGGACCACGAACCCGCGTACAGCCCCGCGCCCAGGTGACCCGCCAGCTCCAGCGCCAGCACCACCGAACTCGCCGTCACTCCCGATCCGCAGTACGCGCCGACCGGCTCGCCCGGGCGCAGGCCCAGGTCCGCGAACCTGGCCGCCAGTTCCGCCGGTGGGCGCCAGCGGCCGTTGTCGTCCGTGTGGCCGGCGAACGGGGCGTTGACCGCGCCCGGGATGTGGCCCGCGCGCGGGTCGACCGGCTCGGTCTCGCCCGCGTAGCGCGGGGTTGCGCGCGCGTCGAGCAGCAGGCCGTCGCGGGCCAGGGCCGCCGCTTCGTCGGCGTCCAGTACCGGCATGCCGCCCGGGCGGACCAGGATGTCGCCCGGCTCCGGCCGCGCCGGCTCGGTGCTGACCGGGTGGCCCTCGGCCGTCCACGCCGCGTAACCGCCGTCGAGGACCGCGACCTCCTCGTGCCCCGCCCAGCGCAGCAGCCACCACGCCCGGGCCGCCACCGAGCCGTCGGCGTCGTCGTAAGCCACCACCGGCACGCCCGCCCGGACGCCGGCCGCACGCAGGTCGCGCTGCAGGTCGGCGGGGTCGGGCAGCGGGTGCCGGCCACCCTCGCCCGGCTCGCCGGCGAGCACGCGGTCGAGATCGGCGAACACCGCGCCGGGCACGTGACCCTCCCGGTAGGACTCGGCGCCGGGCGGACCGGCGAGCCGCCAGCGGACGTCGAGGACCACGGGGCGGGCCGCGCCGCCGGCGCCCGCGAGGGCTGCGGCGAGGTCGGTGGTGCTGATCAGCGGACGCATGCCTCCCATCTTCCAGCGGCCGTCCGCCCGGCCGCGCCGGGGTGCGGACATATCCCCCACCGGCGAGTTGTCACCGATCCGGCCGAAAGCAGGCTGTCCCCCGCTCGGCACGTAACCGTTGCCACGAAGTCTTCGGCCGTGACTGTGGCCGGATCGGTAACCATCGGCGCTGTACCCCCGAGGCCCGCCGCCCCTGCCGGGGTCAACGACTACGATGAGCAACGCGGACGAAGGGGACAGCGTGAACGATCTCATCGACACCACCGAGATGTACTTGCGTACCATCTACGAGCTCGAAGAAGAAGGTGTCGTTCCGCTGCGCGCCCGCATCGCCGAGCGACTGCAGCAGAGCGGCCCGACGGTGAGCCAGACCGTCGCCCGGATGGAGCGGGACGGGCTGGTCGTGGTCGCCGACGACCGGCACCTCCAGCTCACCGACCACGGCCGCGAACTCGCCATCGCCGTGATGCGCAAGCACCGCTTGGCCGAGCGCCTCCTCGTCGACGTGATCGGGCTCGAGTGGGAGCACGTGCACAACGAGGCGTGCCGGTGGGAGCACGTGATGAGCGAGGCCGTCGAGCGCAAGCTGGTCAAGCTGCTCGACCACCCGACCACCTCCCCGTACGGCAACCCGATCCCCGGCCTGGACAAGCTGGGCGACGGCGATCCCGCGCCACCCGCGGAGGCCGACCTGGTCCGGCTCGACGAGTTCGCCCGAACCGGGGGCGGCCGCGTCGAGATCCGGCGCATCGCCGAGCACGTCCAGCTGGACGAGTCGCTGATGACCGAGCTCAAGTCCGTCGGCATCGTGCCGGGCGGCACGGTCACCGTCGGCAAGGCCAGCGGCGGCACCATCGAGGTCACCGGCGGCAACACCACCGCCCAGGTCGCCAGCTCCGCGCTGCACGCCGTCCTGGCGCAGGCCCGATGAGCCCCGCAGCCGAAGCCGTGGCGGCGTTCCGCACGATCCACGGCACCGCACCGGCCGGCGTCTGGTCGGCGCCCGGCCGCGTCAACCTCATCGGCGAGCACACCGACTACAACGACGGCTTCGTGCTGCCGTTCGCCCTGCCGCACCGCCTGGCCGCGGCGGCCTCGCCCCGCGAAGACGGTGTGCTGTCCGTGGCCACCCTGGGTGACGACGGCCAGCTCCAGCGCTCCGGCGAGCTCAAGATCGCCGACCTGGCGCCGGGCACGGTCGACGGGTGGGCCGCGTACCCGGCGGGTGTCGCCTGGGTGCTGCGCGACCAGGGCTTCACGAACGGGGCCGACCTGGTCGTCGCCGGGGACGTGCCGTCGGGGGCGGGTCTGTCCTCCTCCCACGCGCTCGAGTGCGCGGTGTCGCTGGCGTTGCTCGGGCTGGCCGGCCTGGAGCTGGACGGCAGCCGCGCCGACGTCCCGACGCGCCCCCAGATCGCGCGGTGGGTGCAGCGGTCGGAAAACGACTTCGTCGGCGCCCCCACCGGTCTGCTCGACCAGACGGCGTCCCTCTGCTGCACCGAGTCCCACGTGCTGTTCCTCGACGTGCGCTCGGGCGAGCAGGAGCAGGTGCCGTTCGGCCTCGCCGACGCCGGGCTGCAGGTGCTGATCATGGACACCCGCACCAAGCACTCGCACGCCGAAGGCGGGTACGGCGAGCGCCGCCGCGGCACCGAACGGGCGGCCGAGCTGCTCGGGCTGAAGGCGCTGCGCGACGTCACCGTCGAAGGCCTCGAAGACGCCCTCGGCCGGTTGCCCGATGACCTGGTGCCGCTGGTGCGGCACGTCGTCACCGAAAACCAGCGGGTGCTCGAGACGGTCGAGCTGCTGCGCGCCGGGCGGCTGGCCGACATCGGGCCGTACCTGGACGCCTCCCACGTCAGCATGCGCGACGACTACCGGATCTCCACGGCCGAGCTGGACCTCGCCGTCGACTCGGCGCGGGAGGCCGGTGCCCTCGGCTCGCGGATGACCGGCGGCGGCTTCGGCGGCTCGGCGATCGCGCTGGTCCGCGACGCCGATCTGGAGCGGGTCAAGGCGGCCGTCGAGGCGGCCTACGAAAAGGCCGGCTACCGGCGGCCGCGGATGTTCACGGCGGTGCCCTCCCGCGGCGCCGGCCGCGACGAGCTCTGACGTCGCGCGGGGCCGCCCGGGGCAACCCCCGCGCGGACCCGCGCGTCGCCGAGGCGGGAGACTGGTAGCGGTCAGCCCGTCGCGGCAGGCGGCTGACCGAGCCTCATCGTGGCGGACAGCCACCACCCTCGGCAGAAAGGCCTGGACGTGTCGGAGCAGAGCAACGCCCTGAAGCTGGTCGTGACGGGCGGAGCCGGGTACGTCGGCAGCGTCTGCGCCGCCCGGCTGGTCGAGGCCGGGCACCAGGTGACCGTCGTCGACGACCTGTCCACCGGGCACGCCGACGCCGTCCACCCGGACGCGCGGTTCATCGAGGGCGACGCCGCCGAGGTGGCGGGCAGCCTGCTGCGCGAGGGCTTCGACGGCGTGCTGCACTTCGCGGCCAAGTCGCTGGTCGGCGAGTCGATGAACGAGCCGGCGAAGTACTGGGAAGGCAACGTCGTCACCTCGCTGCGGCTGCTCGAGGCCATGCAGGAGCACGGCACGCCCCGGCTGGTGTTCTCCTCGACGGCGGCGACCTACGGCGAACCGGAGCTGTCGCCCATCCCGGAGACGGCGCCGACGCGGCCGACCAACACCTACGGCGCCACGAAGCTCGCCATCGACGCCGCGATCACCAGCTTCGCCGGCGCGCACGGCTTGGCCGCGGTGAGCCTGCGCTACTTCAACGTCGCGGGCGCGTACGGCGCCTTCGGCGAGCGCCACACCACGGAAACCCATCTCATCCCTCTCGTTCTGCAGGTCGCCACGGGCGACCGCGAGCGCATCCAGATCTTCGGCGACGACTACCCGACGCCGGACCACACGGCGGTTCGCGACTACATCCACGTCGTGGACCTCGCGGACGCGCACCTGCTGGCGCTGAAGCACGCCACCGCGGGCGAACACCGCATCTACAACCTCGGCAACGGCACCGGGTTCTCCGTCCTCCAGGTGATCGAAGCCTGCCGCGAGGTCACCGGCCACGCCGTGCCGGCCGCGGTGGCCCCGCGCCGCGCGGGCGACCCGTCGGTGCTCGTGGCGGCCAGCGACCGGGCCCGCGACGAGCTGGGCTGGAAGCCGGAGCGCACCGACCTGACCGAGATCGTGCGGGACGCCTGGGAGTTCACCCGGTCACGTCGAGGCTGAACCGGCGACCGGCGGGACGCGCCTTGCGCCGAGCCCGCCGGGTCGCCCGGACAGGCCGCTTCCCGGGCGAACCGTCACCGTCCACAACGGACATTGACTGCACCGCCCGGCTCGGCAGGCTCTCAGCGGGAACCGACCGCAGAATGTCCACAGTAGACACCGAGTTCGAGCCGGCGACCCGGCGCGGCCCGCGCCCTCACGCGGCTCGGTCCGCGTCGAAATCCACCGGATCGAGCCCGAAGCCGGAGATCGGGTCGGCTGCGGCGGCCAGGCCGCGCAGCACTTCCGGTGGCGTGCCGCGGTCCAAGACCCGCTTCACCAGCGCGGCCAGCGTGTGGTCCGGTGCCGCTGTCAAGGCGTTCTCCAAGGCCATGCCCGCGAGAGTGCCGTCGCCGCGCATGTAGGCCGCGAATCCCAGCAGAGCCGCCGCTTCCGCCCGTTCGGGCGGCGGGATTTCCTGGACCAGGGTCAGCCAGAGGCGCTCGGCTTCCCGCGCGGCCGCGGTGTCCGGCGGCACCGCCATCGCGAGGCACAGGTCGCGGACGGCGGGAAGTTTCAGGGCGCGGGCCAGCAGGACGGCTTCCTCGTCGGTCGGCGGTCCTTCGCCGCGGCACTGGCGGTCGAACGCCGCACGGACCACCGATGCCGCGTCGCCGACGCAGGTGGCGCCGGGCCACGGCGAGGACGACAGCCGGGCCAGGCGATCCGCCCGGCGGGCCAGTGCTTCCGGCGATCGCGGGGCGAGCAGTGCCTCCAGTTCTTCGCGGCTGTCGAACGCCACGGTGCCGCGCTCGGTGCTGGCCGCCGCCATCACCGTCGCCCGGGGATCCGGCAACGCGCCGCCGCACCCTTCGTCGACGTAACAGCCCCACGGCGCGCCCGCGGTGATGCCGGCCGCCCACAGGGCGTGCACCACCGGGAGACCGAAGTCGCCCAGCGCCGCCGCCAGTTCGTCGACGAAGTCCGCGTGCGGCGGCGGGCTGCCGGGTCTTCGCCGCCCGCCGACGATCACCAGCGTCACGCCGAGGTATCCGCTCCCGGCGAACCGCGACGCGAGCGCCCGCGCCTGGCGGGCCCGGCCTTCGCGGGGCGGCAGATCACCCCGCAGCACCAGTCCGAGGTCCAGGCCCGGGCCCGGACCCGTGGCCCGGTGGCCGAGCAGGACGACGGACTTCTCGGGGCGGAACCCGATCAGGTACGGGAGCGCGGCCAGCAGCTGCGCGGGGTCTCGGAGGTCGACGGGCGGCCGGTCGGCCGGGGTGGCGGTGGTCATGCCTCCACAGTGGGGCAGAACGGGGCCGCCGGGGGCGGTGGCGGCAAATCTGTGGATCGACGGGGCCGATGTGGACAAAACCCGCCCGGCGGCGGCCGGACGGGGCGTTCCTGTCGGTGGGGCGGGCTATGCTGCCCGGCCCCACCGGCCGGACAGGTTCAGTCGCAGTGCTCGAACCCGCTCTCGTAGGTGTCGGCGCCCACCGAGCCACCCCACTTCACGCAGGTCGAGCCGGCGGTCTTCTTCACCGGCCCGGCGTAGTAGGTGAAGCTGCCGGAATCGGTCGTCCGGGCCGCACCCTGGACCTCGAGGAACGCCGAGACCGCGCTGGCCGTGCCGAGCGACGTGGCCTTCAGCGTGGTCACGCAGTTCGCTTTGGTGGAAGCGTTGTACAGCAGGTAGGCCGTGCCCGCCGAGTTGGCCAGCGCCTGCTGGTCGACGACGCCGAAACCGTCACCGCAGACTTCTTCGGCGGAGTACGGGTTTCCGCCGCAGTTGTTCTTGCTCGTGAAGTCGGTGTGCGCGTAGTACGGCACCCCGACACCGTTCAGCTTCGCCTTCTGCACCGTGCCGTCGAGGATCTCTTCGAAGTGCAGGTGCGGTCCGGTGACCCCGCCGGTCGCCCCGGCCTTGCCGATCTCCCGGCCACCGGCCACGGACGCGCCGACGGAGACTTCCTGCGCCGACAGGTGCGCGTACCGGGTCCGCCAGCCGCCGCCGTGGTCGACCTCGATCCACTTGCCGTAGCTGGTGGCGCCCTTGTCCTCGACCCGGGTGACGGTGCCGGAGGCCGCGGCGAGCACGGGCATGCCGGTGATGCCCGCCTTCTGGAAGTCGACCGAGTATTCGGGCTTGTGGCCGCTGAAGGTCGCCGCGTCCACGGTGACCCCGCACTTGAACGGCACCTGGAAGTTCGGCGCCGCCGACGCGGTCGCCTGGCCGGCGAGGGTGAGGCCGAGCGCGGGGAGCGCCGCGGCGGCGGCGAGCAGGGCGAGCCGTCGCAACCTGGACATGGGGGAACCTCCTGGCAAACGGGACAACTTGACGCCACGAAGGAAAGCCCGCGTCGGTACATTTCCCGTACAAGCACCTGAGGGAGGGCCACGATGACCACCGGCTGGGCCGGGTTCCACCGGCGCCCCCAGGCGCAGGACTGGCTGCGCTGGGCGCTCGTCGCGGTGCCGATGTTCGCCGCGATGCCGCGCGCGGACACGCTGTCCTGGATCCTGATCGGCCTCACCCTGGCCCTGTCGGTCCCGATCCTGTGGATCCACGACGCCGGCGCCCACCGGCTGACACCGGTCCTGGCCGTCACCGTGATCGGCACCGCCGCCGTGCTGTGGACGGTCGTGCCGAACAGCTGGGCCACGGTGACGATGTTCAGCACCACCTTCTTCGTCGTCCTCCGGCAGCGGACCGCCCCGATCGTGCTCGCCGTCGTGATCGACCTGACGGCCATCACGTGCTGGGCCGCCGTCCACGGCACCTGGCGAAACGCCGTGCCGACCTATGCGGTCGTCGCCGTGGTCGTGCTGCTGGGACTGAACCGGCGCACCCGGCTCGCCCGCATCGAGCAGACCGAACTGGCGCTCGCCCGCGCCCGGACGGCCTCCGAGGAGCACGCACGCGCGGCCGCGCTCGCCGAACGCGCCCGCATCGCCCGCGAGCTGCACGACGTCCTGGCGCACTCGCTGGCCGGGCTGGCCCTGAACCTGCAGGGCGCGCGGCTGATGCTGGTGCGCGACGGGGCGAGCCCGGACGCCGTCGCGCAGATCGAACGGGCCCAGCAGCTGGCGTCGGACGGCCTCGCCGAGGCCCGGAACGCCGTGGCCGCGCTGCGCGAAGACGCTGTTCCGGTCGAACGGTCGATCGCGGATCTGCTGACGGCGTACCGGCTCGACAGCGGCGCCCGGGCAGACCTGACCGTCGAGGGCGAGCCGCGCGAGCTCGACCCGGCGGTCGGCGCCGCGCTGGTCCGCGCGGTGCAGGAGGCGCTGGCCAACACCCGCAAGCACGCGGCGCAGGCCGACGTCGACGTCACCTTGGGGTACCGGCCGGGAACCGTCGCGCTGACCGTGGCCGACCGGCAGGGCAGGCGCCCGCCGGACGCACCGGCGGCAGGCTACGGTTTGCGCGGCATGGGCGAACGGGTAGCGCTGCTGGACGGGCGCCTGGAGAGCGGGCCGGGGGAGGACGGATGGCGGATTCACCTGACGGTGCCGGCGTGACGCTGCGCGTCGTGCTGGCCGACGACCAGGCGGTCGTCCGGGAAGGCCTGGTCACGCTGCTCGGGCTGCTGCCTGGGGTCGAGGTGGTCGGCGCCGCCGCCGACGGACTGGCCGCGCTCGACCTGGTCGCCGAACACCACCCCGACGTCGTGCTGGTGGACCTGCGGATGCCGCGCTGCGACGGAGTGGAGACGACCGAACGCATCCGCGCCGGGCACCCCGGCACGGAGGTCGTCGTGCTGACCACCTACGCCGACGACGAATCGCTGCTGGCCGCCCTGCGCGCCGGCGCCCGCGGGTTCCTCACCAAGGACGCCGACGCCGAGTCCATCGCGCGGGCGCTGCGCTCGGCCGCCGCCGGTCAGTCCACAGTGGACGGCGAGCTGCAGCGGCGGCTCGTCGAGGCCGCCGCCCGCAGCACCCCGCGGCGCGTCAAGGAGCTCGAAGGCCTGACCGCCCGCGAGCTCGAGGTGCTGCGGCTGATCGCGGCGGGCCTGTCGAACACCGAGATCGCCCGCACCCTCGTGGTGAGCGAGGCGACCGTGAAGACCCACGTGAACCACCTGTTCGCCAAGGCGGGCCTGCGCGATCGCGCGCAGGCCGTCGCCTTCGCCTACCGGGCGGGTCTCGCCGGCTGACTCCGCACAGCGGCAAGCCCTAGCCGAACGCGGCGCGCAACGCGGGCTTGCCGCCGGTGATCGGGAGCGTGACCGACGTCTTCGTCAGGTCGAGCGCCAGCCCCGCGCCCGGCTTCGGCCGCAGCGTGTAGTCGTGGTCGCTGGAAGCCAGCAGGAACTCCAGCCGGTGCCCCGCCGCGAGGACGTAGTCCTTCGGCATCAGCTCGACGCCGATCCGGTAGGTCTGCCCCGGCGTGATCGGCTCCGTGCGAGCGGGCGACGTGCGGTTCTGCGGGTCGGTCCAGCCACGGCTGATGACGTGGGACGTGCCGTCCGGGGCGCGGTCGAGCAGGATCGCCGAGACGTTCGCCGCGGGCCGGTCGAACGCCAGCGCCAGGTCGGCGCGGGCCGTGCCCGAAAGGCGTACGGACTGCTTCGCCGCCGAAGTCGCGTACAGCAACCGGTTGCCCGACGAGATCAGGCCGGCCAGCTGCTCGATCGTCTTCGACGAGTCGTCCGCGAGGGTTTCGACGGCCGCCGTGCCCGGCACCGGGTTGCGGGTGTCGATGGTGCCCTTCGAGCGGCCACCCGGCCACGGGTACACCCGGACGTCCGCGGTGCTGGGCGCCGGCCAGTCCGCCTCGTCGGTCCACGACAGGTCTTCGCGCTGGATCGTCGCCTTCGGCTCGTTCTGGATGCCGTTGCCGACGCCGTAGAGGTAGTGCGACATCCACTTGTTCAGCGTCGTGAGCCAGACGTCGCGGCGCAGCGAGTACGGGTCGGCGTGGCCGTACTGGTGCAGCCAGATCTTGTGCTCGACGCCGCGGGCCTTCAACGCTTCGTACCACTCGGCGACCTGGTCGGTCTTGACGTTCCAGTCGTTGAGGCCGTGCACCGCGAGCACCGAGGCGTGCACCTTGCCGACGTCGTTGCGGTAGTTCCGGACGTCCCAGAACGGCGTGTAGTCGCCGGTCACCCGGTCCTGGTCGCGCGTCAGCCCGTCGATCACCGGGCGGCAGACCTGCCGGTCTTCGCGGGTGTAGACGTACTCGGCGAGCACGTCGGCGTCCTCGCCCTGGTAGCCGCCTGCCGCGACCACCGCACCGTCGTTGCGGTAGTACTGGTACCAGCTGGAGATGGCGGCGATCGGCACGATCGTCTCGAGGCCCGCAACGCCGGTGCCGGCGACGGCGTTGGGCAGCGTCCCGTTGTAGGACACGCCCATCATGCCGGTCTTGCCGGTGCTCCAGTCCGCCTTCGCCGCTGCGCCCGCGGAGTCGCGCGCGGTCGTGCGGCCGTTGAGCCAGTCGACGACCGAACGGGCGCCGATGGTCTCGTTGACGTCACCCGTGGTCGGGCAGCCGGTCGAGAGCCCGGTGCCGAGCGACTCGCCGTAGACGACGGCGAACCCGCGCGCGGTGAAGTAGTCCTGGTAGCGCCAGTTGATCGGGGTGGCGGGGCCGACGCCGTGCGCGGCGACGCGCGGGCCTGCCGGACCGCGGGCGTACCCGGGCGCGTACAGCTCGACGTCGACGTCGTGGTTGGCGATGTCGTTGCCGCCGGCGAAATACGGGCTGGCCTGGTAGACGACGGGCACCTTCAGGCCTTGCTGGGTCGCGCGCGGGCGCACGACCTGGGCGTGCACGAGGTCGTCGGTACCGTCGTGGTCACTGTCGACCGGCGCGGTGACCCAGACGTCTTCGCGGACGACGTCGGCCGGGTCGAACACCGGTTGCGCCTGGCCGCCGGTGAACACCGGGGACGGCGGGGCGGCGGCTTCCGCGGTGACCGCGGTCAGCGGAAGGGCGAGCACGGCGGCGAGCAGGACTGCGGCTTTCACTCAAACCCCCAAGCCGGGCGAAGCGGACGACTGATGACACTTCCGCTCCGCCCGCGGGGGTGTCAAGAGACTAACGTCGGAGGCATGCCCACCGTGGAAGCGCCGATCGCCGCCGTGACCGTCTACCCGCAGCAGGCGCGGATCACCCGCCGGGGCAAGGCCCCGCTCGACGGCGGCCCGCGCCTGGAATTCGCCGGGCTGCCCCCGGCCATCGACCCGGGCTCGGTGCGCGTCACCGGCACCGGACCCGCGCTGATCACCGGCGTCGACGTCCGGACCGAGTGGCACGCCAACCCGGCCGACCCGGCGTTGCAGGCGCTCGTCGAGCAGCGGCGTGCCGATCAGGCCACGCTCGACGGCGTCCTGGACGACGAAGCGGCCGAAACGATGAAGGTGGATCTGCTGACTTCGCTCGCGAAGCGCAGCGGCGGCAGCTTCGCGAAGGCATTGGCCAACGGCACCGCCGAACCTTCGCGCGTCGCGGAGGTGACGGACGCGCTGAGTTCGCGGCTGGCCTCCGCGTTGAAAGCGCGCCGGGTGCTGAGCGAGCGGATCGCGCAGCTGCGCGAGGACCTCGCCGCGCTCGACCGGCGAATCGAAGCGCACGACAACCGGACCGGCCGGGACAGCACCTCGGTGATCGTCGAGCTGGAGATCTCGGACCCGGGTGCGGAAGCCGAGCTGGAACTGTCCTATGTGGTCGCCAACGCGACGTGGGAGCCGGGCTACGACATCCGGGTGCGCGGCACCGACGTCACCGTCGTGTCGTACGGGCTGGTCAGCCAGCAGACGGGCGAGGACTGGCCGGAGTGCGAGCTGGCGCTGTCGACGGCCCGGCCCGCGGCGGCGGTGGTGGTGCCGGAACTTTCGCCGTGGTACCTGGACCGCGTCCTCCCGCAGCCGGGCGGGTTCGTGGCCGCGGCGGCGTACGGCGGCTCGGGCGGCGGGGCCCCGGAAGCCGCGCGGAAGCGGTTCGCGCCGTCGATGGCGCCGAACCTGGCGCAGGTCGAACAGGGAGCCACGGCGGTCACCTACCGGGTTTCGCGGCCGGTGGCGGTGCCTTCCGGCGCGCAGGGCCACCGGACCACGTTGGCGCAGCTGGACCTCACCGCGGAACTGGGGTACGTGACGGCGCCGGTGCTGGCCGAAGAGGCGTATCTGCGGGCCACGGTGGTGAACACTTCGGAGCACGCCCTGCGGCCGGGGCGGGCTTCGGTGTTCCACGACGCGGAGTTCGTCGGGACGACGGTGCTGGAGCCGTGGGCGCCCGGGGAGGACCTCGAGCTGGCCCTCGGTGTGGACGACCGGATCCGCGTGGAGCGGGAACTGGTCCGCCGCACGGCGTCGAAGGCGACGCTGTCCGGGCAAAAGCGGCGTGAGGCGGAGTACAAGATCACGGTCGGCAACCACGGGCCCCGGGAAGCCGTGGTGACGGTTCTCGACCAGACGCCGGTGTCCCGCGACGACACGATCACGGTGCGGGACGTGAAGACGTCACCGGAGCCGGTGGAGACGTCGGCGCTGGGCGAGTTCACGTGGCGGCTGACGCTGGCGCCCGGGGAGAACGGTGTGGTGACGCTTTCGTATCGCGTGGATATCGCGAAGGGCGTGGAACTGTCGGGCTGGCGGGAGTAGGCCGCATTTTCCCCACGCCGATGAAGAAAGATTTCGCAAAGCAGCCTGGCGAAACCGCGATTTCGACCTTGCCGCCCGGTGACCGGCCTACCGGAAAAACCCACGGGCCGAAAACTTCGCACGCCGTAACAGCCCCCGGCCACTGAGCGACCCTGGGTGCACAGGTCGCCGACCACGGGGAAAGAAGGGCCACCGGACCGGTCCTCACCGATTTGCTCTGCAACCACGATCGAAGAATCGCAGGTGAACCATGTCCGAATTCGCCCAGAGTGAGCGTCACCCGGTTTTCCCGGTCTTCCTCGTCATCGACGTGTCGTACTCGATGGCGGGCGAACCCATCGACGCCGTCAACCGTGCCCTGCCGGAACTGCGCGAGATGATCGAAGACGACCCGCAGGTCGGCGAGATCGCCCGGATCGCCATCATCACGTTCTCGGACATCGCGACCTCGGTCCTGCCGCTGTGCGACGTGAGCCAGAGCCAGATGCCGGTGCTGTCGCCGGAGTCGGGGACGAACTTCGCCGCGGCGTTCCGGCTCGCCAAGAAGCAGATCGAAGAAGAGATCCGGGGGCTCGGCAAGGGCACGCGGTTCTACAAGCCGGTCGTCTTCTTCATGAGCGACGGCGAGCACATCGCCGAAGAGGATTGGCACGGGCCGCTGCAGGAGCTCGTGGACCGGAGCTGGCGGTTCAACCCGGAAGTCGTCACGTTCGGCTTCGCCGAAGCCCGCGAGGACACTCTCCGCACCATCGCGACCCGGTTCGCCTTCGTCGCCAAGCAGGGCAAGCCCTCTTTGCAGGTCAAGGAGATCATGACCGCGCTCACCGCGAGCATCCGGACGACCTCGCGCTCGTTCGGCGAGCCGCAGGGCGGTGGCCTTCAGGTCGACGTCGACACCAGCAAGTTCACCGTCCTGCCGGTGCAGGCGGTCTGATGTCACTGTCGCGCGGACGTCACCGGGCCGACCGGGCACAGCTGCGCACCACCACGGTGCCCGGCCGCGTCTCCGCGCCGGTCGCCGATTCCGGACGCACCCCGCCCGTTCCGGCCATGCCGGAGGCAGCACCCGTGGCGCGGCCGGCGAGCGAGGACACGTTCGAAGTCGAGGACGCGCCGTTCGACGCGCCCACCATCGGCGCCGTGGAACGGCGGCCCCACGCCGGACGGCTGCCGTCCGCGATCGGCTGGTCCAGCGCCGGGATCGCCCTCGACGCGGGCCGGGCCGGGCCGTACTGGGTCAGCGCGGGGAGTCTCGTGGGCCGCGGGCACGCCTGGGCCGGCACCACCCGCCAGGACTCCTACGCGCTGGCGTTCCCGGAGGGCGAGGGCTCCCTGGTCCTGGCCGTCGCGGACGGTCTCGGATCACGGTCCCGGTCCCAGCTCGGAGCGCGTCACCTGGCTGCCGCCGTGGCCCGCGAATTCGTCACCGCCGAGCAAGAATCGGCCGCGACGGACGACGAAACGCTTCTTCTCGAGGCCATCGCCCGGGCGCAGAGCGAACTGGCGGCGGTCTGGGCGCCCGCTTACGGGGTGACGGACACCCGCGCGTTGGCCTGCACGCTCGCCGTCGTCGTGCTCCCCGCCGATCTCGGCACCCGGCCGGTGCTGGCGGCCCGCGTCGGCGATTCGACGGTCTTCACCGCGACCGACGCCGAGTCGGAGCCGTTCGACGAGGTGTTCCCGCTGGGTGACGGTCCCATCAACATGGTCTCGGCGAGTCTTCCCGCCGCCGGTTTCCGGAAGGACATCGAGATCCGCCGCCTCGATCCGGCCGGCTTGAGCAAGCTGGTCCTGTGCACCGACGGCGTCGCCGACGACGTTTACGAGTCCCCCGGCGTGCGGGCGTGGCTGGCCCGGCGCTGGCAGCGTCCGTGCACCGAACGGTGGATGCTGGAGAGCCTCAGCTACGCGCGAGCAGGATCCCAGGACGACCGCACCGCCGTCGTGGTGTGGCTGTCCCCGGGCACCGGGCCGGCGCGGCCCCCGGCCGCCGGAGAGGGGGCCGACGGTGCGGATTGACGGCCGGCACGGCTCCTACGAGTTCGAAGACGACGAGTTCGCCCGCGGTGGCGCGGCCCGGTTGTTCCGCGGCGTCGGCCGCCACACCGGCCTGGTCTACAAGAAGTACCTCGAGCCGATCCGCGACGACGAGCCGATCGCGAAGGTGCACCAGCTCGCCGGCATCGGGCGGAAGGTGTTCGCCGGGGGCCCGGTCGTGCTCGGAGCTACTCCGGAGTCCTCCGTGTGCTGGCCCACCGACGTCGAATGCGACCGGTCGGGCGCCGTCATCGGCGTCGTGATGCCGGTCATCCCGGACGAATTCTTCCGCAAACCGGGCAAAGCGCGAACACTGTCCTACCTCATCCTGGCGCGAACCGATCCGCCCGACTCCTCGGTCCGGGTGTCGGTGCTCATCCGGGTGGCGGAGATCTTCGCCTGGCTGGCGGCCAACAACCTGGCACACGGTGATTTCTCCGACGCGAACATCGTCTGGCGGCCGGGGCCCCGGCCGGGAGCGGTGCTGATCGACGCCGACGGGCTGCAGCCGGCGGATCGCATCGCGGACAAGGGGATGAAGACCCCGCACTGGATCGATCCCCGCGTGGTCGCGGGAGTCGTGCCGGCCCACGACCGGCTCAGTGACTGGTACGCCCTCGCGCTCGCGATGTACCGGGGCCTGCTGCTGGTTCCGGGCAATCTGGACCGGCAACCCGACGGCTCGTGGCCGAAGCCGTCGCACATCCCGGCGAATTTCCCGCAGGCGCTCCGGCACCTGTTCGACCGGACGCTGGGTGCTCCGCTGGACGAATCCGGGCGCGCGGCCCCGGCGGAATGGGTGACCGCCTTGCGGGGTGTCTACCTCGTGAGCGACAGCAGCTTCGACAGCGTGGCGCTCACCGCGCTCGACCACGCGGCGGACGCCCGACGGCCGCCACCGCCGACCGTCCGGTTCCGGCCGCTCCCCCCGGCGTTCCCGCAGCAGCCCCGGGTACCGCCGCCACCCCCGCACCGGCCACCGGTGGCCCCGTTCGCGCCGCCGCTGGCCCCGCCGGTCACCCGAAAGGCCACCGCTTCCGGAACTGCCGCCAAGGTGTCGGCCGGCGTGGCCGTCGTCGTGGCGCTCGTCATCGGGTTGAACGCGATGGCGAAGACCGGCACGGCCACGCAGGCCGGAGGAGGCGGCGGCGTTCTCAGTCCCGAGTCGCTCGAGCTGGCCACCTCGTCGGCGCCGGACACGCCGACGTCCGATACCTCGTCCGGCGCCACGAGCACCGATCCGGGCGTCGCCCTCCAGCAGCAGGCCGAATCGGACGCAGCCGGTGTCGAAGCGCTCGCCGGCCAGTGGGTCCCCCAGCTGTCGTCCAAGGCGGTCGGTACGCGCGACAACGGCACGGTGTACGACAACGCCTCGATCCTCGACCACTACCGCACGCTGAAGAACACCTATCCCACCGTCCTGCTGCTGCGCTCCGACTCCTTCTCCACGTTCAAGCGGAAGGGTTTCTGGGTCGTCGTGGTGCCCGAACCCGCCGGCACGGGCGCGGCCGCCAACAGCTGGTGCGACACCCACGGCATCGACGCGAACAACTGCTTCGCCAAGCTGCTGTCCCACACCGCCGGATCGGAAGGCGCGACCCTCAACCGCTGAACCACCCAGCAAGGAGTGAGCCCGATGCGGTACCGGTCGTTCGCCGCGCTGGTCTTCGTCGCCGGCGTCGCCGTGCTGGTGGCCGCGCGTCCCACGAACCACGGCCAGGAGCCGCCGGTCCGCTCCGGAACTCCGGACCCGGCCGCAACGTCACCGGCCACGGCCGGTGAGCGGCCGCCCTGGCACCACGAACTGCTCGGCGGGAACGCGGAATCCTGCGCTTCGGCGGCCGCACGAACGCTCGATCTGCCCGCACTGGCTTGGCAGTTGTTCCTGATCGGAACGCCGCTGGGGGTGAAGCAGCCCGCGTCGCCCGCGCCCGGCGCGGGCGGATTCCTGCTGACCGGGAGAAGTTCGGCCGGTGTGGACGAAATCGCCCGGTCGACCGCCGCGCTGGCGAACGGCGGCCCGGCCCGCATCAGGCCGCTGGTGGCTGTCGACCAGGAAGGCGGCGCGGTGCAGGCGTTGCGCGGCCCCGGCTTCAGCCGCATCCCGCCGGCCACGGTCCAGGGCGGCTGGCCCGGCGACGGCCTTCGAGCCGCCGCACAGCGCTGGGGCACCGAACTCGCGCAAGCCGGGGTTTCCCTGGACCTCGGCCCGGTGGTCGACGTCGTGCCGGCCGGCCGTGCGAAGGCCAACGCGCCGATCGGCGCCGTGAACCGGCAGCTCGGCAGCGACGTCCCGACGATCGTGGCCGCCGCGAAGTCGATCACTTCGGGACTGCGGGACGCCGGGATCGGGGTGGTGTACAAACACTTTCCCGGGCTCGGGATGGTTTCGGCCAACACCGACTACCGGCCGGGCGTGGTGGATTCCGGCACCGGGGCGGACAGCCCGTCGGTGGACGTGTACCGGCAGGCCCTGCCCGCGAGCGGCGCCTCGGTCATGATCTCCACGGCCGTGTACAGCCGGCTCGATCGGCAGCAGCCCGCAGCTTTCTCGACGGCGGTCGTCACCCGCCTTCTCCGCTCCGGACTGGCGTTCGGCGGCGTCGTGATCTCCGACGACCTGGCCAATGCGGATCAAGTGCGCGACGTGCCGGCGCCGGACCGGGCGATGCGCTTCCTGTCGGCCGGTGGAGACCTCGTCATCGCCGCCGACCCGCGGATCGGCGAGGCGATGTACCAGCAGGTCGCCGCGACGGCGGCGAAGGAGCCCCGGTTCGCCGGACAGGTTCGCGCGAGCGCGCTGCGCGTGCTGGCTCTCAAGGCGTCGCTCGGCCTGGTCGATTGCCGGGCCTGGGCCCGCTGAACCGGGACCGGTTGACCGCCACCTCGCCGAAGGTGTGTCCATTCTGTCCACCAACGCCCGAGGTGGCGGCGCCGGCACCGGCCGACGCCGCTCCGGCCCCTAGCCCTGCGAGATGTAGGCCTGCAGCTGTTCCTGGCTCTGTTCCAGCTGTTCCATCCGGTTCTTCACGACGTCACCGATGGAGACGATCCCCGCGAGCCGCCCGTTGTCGAGGACGGGGACGTGCCTGATGCGCCGCTGCGTCATCAGGACCGACAGCTGGTCCACCGAGTCGTCCGGGGTGCAGCTCGCCACCAGTTTCGTCATGATCTCCGACACCGGGCCGTCGAGCAGGCCCGGGCCGTGCTCGTTCAGCCGCCGGACGACGTCGCGTTCCGAGACGATTCCGGCGATCGAACCGTCCGGGGCGACGACCACCATCGCACCGACGTTGTGGTCGGCCAGTCCGGCCAGCAGCGTGGTCACCGTGGTCTCGGGGGTGACCGTCGCGACCGCCGACCCCTTCTTGCGCAGCAGATCCGCAATCCGCATGGCGATCCTTCCCGTCGGTGAGCTGGATCACCACAGGTTAGGGCCCTCCGGCCCCCCGCGAAAGTCCGGCAAACGGGGCGTCTTCGTGGTATTGCCCCTTCAGCCGAGCCGTTCGGCCAGGCCGTCCAGCGCCAGCCGGATCCCGGCCGCGTAGTCGTCGTCGCCGAGCGCGTCCAGGCGCGCGCGGGCCAGCGCCAGCTGTTCGCGCGCCGCCGCCGGGTCGCCGAGCTTGCGGTAGTCCTCGCCCAGGTTGAGGTGCAGCGACGGGTAGAAGGCGCGCACGGCCAGCGACGCGTGGTACTCCTGGGCCCGCGAGTCGGTCAGCGAATCGGCCGCCGCGAGGGCCCGCAGGTCCCACTCGAGTTCCTCGGCCGGGTCGTCGCAGACGTCGGCCAGGTGGTGGGCCAGCGCGACGCGGTGCAGCGGGTCGCCGTCGTCGCCGATCGACGCCCACAGCGCCGTGAAGGTCGCGTACGCGCCGGCGCGGTCGCCGCCGATGTGCTGCCGCAGACCGGCGTCGATCGCCACCATCACCTCGTCGGTCATGCCGCTCCTTCGTCCGCCAGTGCCCGCAGCCGGTCCAGCCCCGGCTCGATCCGCCCGGCCGCGACCGCACCGTAACCGAAGACGAGACCGTGCCGCCGCTCCCCCACTCCGAAGTCGCCGAGCGAATACAGCCGCACTCCCCGGCGACGCGCCGCGCGCACGAGCGGGCCCGCGTCGGCGGCCGAAGCGGCGCTCAGGTGCAGGCCCGCGGCCGACGGCAACGGCGTCAGGAAATCCGCGAAGTCGCGGGCGAGCACCGCGGACAGGACGTCGTGCCGCTCGCGGTAGATCTTCCGCATCCGCCGGACGTGCCGGGCGAAGCCGCCTTCGGCCATGAACGCCGCCAGCGCCGCCTGCTCGACGTTCGGCGCGTGCCAGTCCGTGAGGTAGCGGGCCTTGACCAAGGCGGGTACCAGCGACGGCGGCGCGATGAGGAACCCCAGCCGCAGGGCAGGCGAAAGCACCTTCGAGAACGAGCCGACGTAGACGACGCGACCGCGGGAATCCAAGCTGTGCAACGGTTCGAGGGGCCGCCCGGTGTAGCGGAACTCGGTGTCGTAGTCGTCCTCGACGAGCACCGCGTCGTTCCGCTCGGCCCAGTCGAGCAGCTCCAGGCGGCGGTCCAGCGACATCGACAGGCCCAGCGGGTACTGGTGCGACGGCGTGACGTACACCAGCCGCGTCCCCGCCGGGATGGCGCCGACGACGATCCCGGAGGCGTCCACCGGCACCGGCGCGACGCGGACGCCACGGGCGCCGAGCACCAGCCGCGGCGGCGGGTACCCGGGGTCCTCGACGGCGGCCAGATCGCCGGTCCGCAGCAGCACCCGCGCGACCAGATCGGTCGTCTGCTGGGCGCCGGCGGTGACGACGACCTGGGCCGCACTGGCCCGGACGTCCCGGGACACGCCGGCGTGCCGGGCGATTTCGGCGCGCAGCGCGGCGTGCCCCTGCGGGTCGCCGTAGGTCATCAGATCGGCTTGGCCGGCACGCAGCCGCTGCGTGATCAGCCGCCGCCAGGTGTCGAACGGGAACAGGGAGAGATCGGGGACGCCCGGGCGGAAGTCGAACTCCGGTGCCGGGGCGAACGGCGCGGGCGGCGGCGGAACGGCGTCCCACTCCGGCAGCGGCCGCACGCCGGGGACGTCCGGCACCGGCTCGGGAGAAGCCGGTGAAGCCGTGACGAACGTGCCCGCGCCGACGCGCCCGGCGAGGAAGCCCTCGGCGGTGAGCCGGTCGTAGGCCGCGCTGACCGTCGTCCGGGAGACCGCGAGCCGCTGCGCGAGTTCGCGGGTCGGTGGCAGCGCCTCGCCGGGACGGATCCGGCCGGCCAGGATCGCCGCGCGGAGCTGCCGGTAGATGGCGTCGCGGTGGCCGCGTGTCCCGGTCAGGTCGATGTGGATCTCCACCGCGCCAGTCTAGATTGGCCCACGAAGGTTGCCGCGGATTTGGCACTGTCCGTGGTCCGCTTCCGCGCCTAACGTCCCCGGCATGGATCTTCGCGAACTCGACCGCCGCACCCTGCTCGTCCTCGACAAGATCGTCGCCGGCGTGACGTCCGCCGACCTCGCCCGCCCCACCCCGTGCGCCGGCTGGACCCTCGCCGATCTGCTCCGCCACCAGGTCAGCGAGAACCACGCCTTCGCGACGGCGGCCCGCGAAGGCTCGGCGCCGGACTGGGACGCCGGTACCCTCGGCGACGACGCCCCCGCCGCTTACCAGGCGTCCGTCGACGACTTCCTCGACGCCTTCGCCGACGACGCCGTGCTGGACCGGCCGCTGGTCATCAACCACTTCGGCACGTTCCCCGGCGCGATCGCCGCGCACATGCACCTGGTCGACACGGTCGCGCACGGCTGGGACCTGGCCCGCACGCTCGGCCTGCCCTACGAGCCGGACGCCGAAGCCGTGCGCGTCGCCTTGCAGCTGGCCGAGCGGATCCCGGACGAAGGCCGTGAGAAGAACGGCTCGTTCGCCCCCAGCGTCGAGGTTGCCGCCGGTGCGAGCGAGCTCGACCGGTTCCTCGCCCTCCTCGGCCGCGACCCCGCCTGGACCCTCAGCTGACCTCGCCGACCGGGGCGCTCCAGGTGTCGCACCCCTTCGTGGCTTTGCCGTCGTAGCCCGCCTTCGCCCAGGACAGCTGGTGCGCGCGTGAGCCGTGGGTGTCGCTGTCGTCGGCCCGGCCGTAGTCGGCGACCGCGGCGTTCGCCAGCGACCGGCTGATCGAACCGGAGCCGGCGACGGCCGCCAGGAACAGTGCGCCGAAGCAGTTCGCCTGCAGCTCGATCCGGCGCACGAGCTCCTTGTCGGCGGCGCTGTCCTCGTCCGGCGAGGTCATCTTGTCCGCCGCCGCGGAGAGGATGCCGCTTTCGCGCTGCACGTGGTGGCCGTACTCGTGGGCGATCGTCGCGATGTGCCGGGCCTTGTTGAGCCCGGCGTCGGACAGCATCCAGTCGGCCGGGGCGTAGATCGTCGTGTCGCCGCCGCAGTAGTAGGCGACGGCTTCGCTCTCCGTCGGCGCCTTGCCGCACGCACTGTGGTCGGACAGCGTCACCGACACGGTGACGGTCAGCGTGGGCTCGTTCGCCTTTTCCAGCGCCGGGCGCCACGACTGCTCCAGGCAGCCGACGAGCGCGTCGTAGTAGGTCTTCAGCTGCTCGGGCGCCCGGCCGAGGTCGGGCAGGGAGCACGTGGCGGGCCCGGGACTGATACCGGCCCCGAGCAGCGGGTTGCGGGCCAGCTCGGGCACGGCCTTCGGGGGCTTCCCGTCCGAGCCGCCACCGTAGGCCCGGCCGGTGTCGGCGCCTTGCGCGACGATCGCGTGCCCGTCGACCCGGCGTGGGATGGTCGCGGCGATCAGCGAGATGGCCAGCACGACGACCAGCAGGCCGCCGACGGCACCCCAGAGCCGGTTGCGCGGCGGGGCGATCGGGACGGGCGGCGCGGCGGCCCAGTTCGGCGCCCACGGGTGGGAGGCCGGCACCCACGCGGGTTCCGGCGGCCGGGCCGTCTCCGGCCATGACGGTTCGGCGTTGTTCACGTTCTCCCCCTGCTGCGTAGGACCAGCATACGGACCGGCCGGGAGGCACGGATCACGAAACGAAAACGTCACCGGGTGGCCGCCGGGCCCCCGACCAGGCGAGACTGAACGGCATGAGTGTCGAGGATCCTTATCTGTGGCTGGAAGACGTGACCGGCGACGACGCACTGGGCTGGGTGCGCGCCCGCAACGGCGACACGCTGGCCGAGCTGACCACCGGCGTGCGCTTCGCCGAGCTGCGTGCCGAACTGCGCGAGGTGCTCGACGCCGACGACCGGATTCCCTACGTGCGCCGCCGCGGCGGGTTCTTCTACAACTTCTGGCAGGACGCGAGCCACCCGCGCGGCCTGTGGCGGCGGACGACGCCGGAGTCCTACCGGCAGGCCGAACCCGAGTGGGAGCTGCTGCTCGACGTCGACGCGCTGGCCGAGGCCGAGGGCGAGAACTGGGTCTGGCAGGGCGCGACCGTGTTGCGACCGCACTACCGGCGCGGCCTGGTCGAGCTGTCCCGCGGCGGCGCGGACGCCACGGTGGTCCGCGAGTTCGACCTCGACGCGCACGAGTTCGTCGAAGGCGGGTTCACGGTGCCGGAGGCGAAGACGCGGATCGGCTGGATCGACGAGGACCGCGTCTACATCGGAACGGACTTCGGCCCGGGCTCGCTGACCAGCTCCGGGTACCCGCGGCTGGCCAAGGAGTGGCGCCGCGGCACGCCGCTCACCGAAGCCGTGACGGTCTTCGAGGGCAAGCCCGACGACGTCTCGATCGGCGCGTCCCACGACCCGACCGAAGGCTTCGAACGCGACTTCGTCAGCCGCGCGATCGACTTCTACCGCTCGGAACTGCACCTGAAGACGCCCGACGGGCTGGTCAAGATCGACATCCCGGACGACGCGAGCGCGTCCGTGCACCGCGAATGGCTGCTGGTGCGGCCGCGGACGGCGTGGACGGTCGGCGGCGCGGAACGCCCGGCCGGCTCGCTGATCGCCATCCTCTTCGACGCCTTCATGGCCGGCGACCGCGCCTTCACGACGCTGTTCACCCCCGACGAGCACACCTCGCTGAGCTACTGGGCCTGGACGCGCCACCACCTGCTGCTCGGCACGCTGCGCGACGTCCGCACCGAGCTGCGCACGCTGACCCCGGGCCCGGACGGCTGGAGCGACGAGCCTCTGTCGGGCGGCCCCGAGTTCGGCAGCGCGGACATCTTCGACACCGATCCCGACGTCAGCGACGAGTACCTGATCGACTCGAGCAGCTTCCTGCAGCCGTCTACTTTGAGTTATGGCCATGTGGGCGAAGAGGTCGAAGTCCTGAAGCAGGCTCCGGCGTTCTTCGACGCTTCGGGGATGAGCGTCGCGCAGTACTTCGCGACGTCGGAGGACGGCACGAAGATCCCGTACTTCGTCGTGCGGCCGTCCGGCGCCGAGGGCGGCCCGGCGCTGCTGACCGGCTACGGCGGTTTCGAGATCTCGCTGACGCCGTCCTACAGCGGCATGATCGGCCGCGGCTGGCTCGCCCGCGGCGGCACCTACGTCGTCGCGAACATCCGTGGCGGCGGCGAGTACGGGCCCGGCTGGCACACCCAGGCCATCAAGGCCGAGCGTCACCGCGTGTACGAGGACTTCGCCGCGGTGGCCACGGACCTGGTGGAGCGCGGCATCACCACGCCGGAACGGCTCGGCATCCAGGGCGGCAGCAACGGCGGCCTGCTGATGGGGGTCATGCTGACGCGCTACCCGGAGCGGTTCGGCGCGATCGTCAGCCAGGTGCCGCTGCTGGACATGCGCCGCTACCACCTGCTGCTGGCCGGCGCGTCGTGGATGGCCGAGTACGGCGACCCGGACGACCCCGCGGAATGGGACTACCTCGCGAAGTACTCGCCGTACCAGAACGTCCACAGTGGACGCACCTACCCGCCGTCGCTGTTCGTGACGTCGACGCGCGACGACCGCGTGCACCCCGCCCACGCCCGCAAGATGGTGGCGCGGATGCGTGAGCAGGGGCACGACGTCCGGTATCACGAGAACATCGAGGGCGGGCACGGGGCCGCCGCGGACAACGAGCAGCTGGCGTTCAAGTGGGCGCTCGTGTTCGAGTTCCTGTGGGAGCAGCTCACGAAGTGACCCGGGCGAGTACGACGCCGCCGACGATCAGCGCCAGCGCGGCCACCCGGCCGATGCTCAGCGGATCCTTGGCGACGACGACGCCGAGCACGATCGCGCCGACGGCACCGATCCCGGTGAACACCGCGTAGGCGGTGCCCACCGGGACGGTGTCCATCGCGCGTGACAGTAGGTAGACCGCGGCGGCGCCGAGCACGAAGCAGAGGAGCGTCGGCCACGGCCGCGTGAAGTTCTCCGTCGGCTTGATGCTCTGCGACCAGGCGATTTCGACGAGGCCGGCGAGCACGAGCGTCACCCAGCCCATCAGAGCTCCGCCAGTGCCGCTTCGCGCGACGCGACCCGCTCGCCTTCGCGTGCGGCCAGGTGCGGGTCGACGAGCGCGTTGGTCAGCTCGGCGTGCACGAACCGGACGTCGTCGACGTCGTAGTGCCCGGCGATGAAGTCCCGCAGGTAGCGCTCGTGGTGGTCGAACGGCGCCCGCGGCGTCCCCGGCGCATACGTCCCGCCGCGCGCGCCCGCGATCACGAACGCCTTGCCCCGCAACGACATCCGCGGGAACGTCACCTGGTCGATCCAGGCCTTGAGGGCGGCCGGGATCGAGAAGTTGTACATCGGTGCGCCGATCAGCACGACGTCGGCTTCGAGCAGTTCGGCGAGCAGGGGCGCGACGACGGCCCAGGCCCGGCGCCGGTCCGGCGTCGTGACGACGTCGGCGTAGTGCGCCGGGTCGGTGATCCCCGCGGAGAGCAGGGCGTCGCAGATTTCCGTCCAGGCTTCGCCGATCACCGGCACGGGCCGGGCGGCGAGGTCACGGTAGGTGCGGGTGCCCGCCCAGGCCGCGGCGTACCGGGCGGACAGCTCGCGCGAGAACGACGAGCGGCGGGCGCTGGAGTCGAGGTGCAGCAGGTGGGGCACGGTTCCTCCTCAAGTGGACGCAGTGTCCGCTTGAGTCAACTGGACGTCGTGTCCGGATATTCCCTAGGCTGCCGCCATGCCCGAACGCGCCGACGCGGCTCGCAACCGCGCGAAGATCCTCGCGGCGGCCGAGGAGCTGTTCACCACCCGCGGCGCGGCGGAGGTGACGATGGAGGACATCGCGCGGGCGGCCGGTGTCGGCCGCGGAACGCTGTACCGCCGCTACCCGGACCGCGCGGCGATCGCCGTGGCCTTGCTGGACGAGCACGAGCGCCGGCTGCAGGAGGTACTGCTGCGCGGCGATCCGCCGTTGGGCCCCGGCGCGCCGCCGGCCGAGCGGCTGGCCGCGTTCTACACGGCGATGGTGGAGCTGCTGGAGCGGCACGCACCCCTGGTGCTGGGCGCGGAGGTCGGCCATTCCCGCTTCACGACGGGCGCGTACGGCTTCTGGCGCACCCACGTCCGGGTCCTGGCGGAGGCCGCGGGCGCCGCGGATCCCGACGTCCTGGCCGATGTGCTGCTGGCCCCGCTGGCGCCGGAGCTGTTCCTGCACCAGACGTCGCGGGGCACGTCCCCGGACCGGATCAGCGCGGCCCTGCGGCACCTGGCGACACAGCTGCTGTAGCCGGGCTCACCCGCCGAACTGGGCGGTGAACGGCTGGGGGTGGTAACGGAGGCGGCTGCGGCCGACGGCGTGGAGCAGGTTGTCCCGGAACCGCTCGAACGTGAGCGGGGCCCGGACCGAGTCGAGCATCTCGCGGATCTCGGGCCGGGCGAGCGCGATCCGCGCGGCCCGGATCTCCTCCGAGTAGACGAGTTCGTGCCCGGCGGCCGAGAGCTGTTCCGGGGTTCCGGCCCCGGCGTCCGCGATCACCCAGGCCACCGAGAGCTCCTTCTGGTGCCCCGCCGGCCGGCCGGGCACCGCGAGACTGTGCGCGGCGAGCGGGCTGGCGAGCCCGAGATCGTCGATCACCGTCTCCGTGCGCGGCAGGAGCAGCCCCGGAAAACCGAGCGCGCCGGGCGTGGAGACCACCGTGTGGGTCCCCGGGAAGACCACCCAGACGGAGTTGACCTTCACCGCGACGGTCGGGCCGGTCTTGCCCGCCCGTGCCGCGGCGAGGTCGGGCAGGTACCCGGCGAGGTTCGCGGCGTCGTCGGCGGTGATCGGATGCTCGTTGTGCGTGGAGTCGACCCAGAACACGCGCGCGTCGCTGATGCCGTACGCGCCGATCTTGTGCTGCTCGGCGGAAACCGGCCGCAAGCTGACGGCGCTGACGACCGTCCAGGCCACGACCGCCACCACGAGCGGCGCCGTCCACCGGGTCAGCGGGGCGACCATCACCGGCAGCAGCAGGCAGGTGAGGACGGGCAGGAGCATCCGGGCGTGCATGTAGTCCCCGCCGACACGGGTGACGTACAGCCCGAGCAGCACCCCGGCGGCCACCGGGGTGAGCACGACGACGAGCGTCGTCCGGTCCCGCCTCCACAGGGCCAGCAGGGCGACGACGAGCAGCAACCCGACCGGGACCAGCAGCCAGTAGGCGGCGAACAGTTCGACGAGGTAGTGCCACCCGCGGTCCCAGCGAGCCTGGGTCGCCTCCTTCGCCAGGGCGGTGTTGGGCGTGATCAGCCCGTAGTAGCCCATCCGGAACACCTGGTAGGCCACCGGGAGCACGCCGGCGAGCGCGAGCCACCCGAGCCCGCGGCGCCACCCGGGCCGGACGACGGCCACCAGCGCGAGGAACGTGACCGCGGAGACGAGGGCGAACTCCGGGCGCACCAGCGGACCGCAGCCGAGCAGCAGGAGGGTCGGCAGGACCCGGACCGCGCTGCCGGTCGCGTGCCGGACCAGCCGCCACCACACGAGGGACAACCAGAGCGTGACCAGCCCGGTCTCCAGGCCCGAGGTGGCGTAGTCCCAGAACGGCGGCAGCCCCAGGACCACCAGGCCGCCCACCGGCACGATCCGCCGGTCCGGGAACAGGCGCCGGGCTCCGTCGAGCCCGAAGAAGAGGCCGCCGACGGCGGACAGCAGCCCGAGGACGACCGCCACCCACTCCAGCCGCAGCCACGGCTGCAACCCGCCGAGAGCCACGACATAGGTCCACAGCGTGCTCGTGTTGGCTTCGACGCGTTCGCCGGCGTTGAACACCGGCCCGTTTCCGTCGAGCAGGTTGTCCACCGTGCGCAGGACGATCAGGCCGTCGTCGCACACCCAGCGGCGTTGCCACGCCAGAACGGCGAAGACCGCGAGACAGCTGCCGATCAGCCACCATTTGCCGCGTCGCTCACCGTGTGCGGGTCTTGCCGCTTGCGACGTCGGTTCGTCGACGACCAGCGAAGTCATCGCGGATTCCTCCCCGGTTCCGCACTGAAGTGCAGGCGAAGGGGAATCGAAGTCACATCCCCCGCGGCACGATAACCCGGAGGAGCGAATAGGCGGCGCTCGGGGGTCGACCGCGACGATTGACCGCGGAAATGGAGCATCAAACTGTCGAAACAGTGTTATTTCGCGTGATTCGCCGCGATTAGCGCAGGCGCCGGTCCTCGGCACCACGCGCGTGGGATTGTCCGCGGACCGGCGCGGGCGCAAGCTCGACGCATGACGACCACCGACGACTTCCGCGCCCTGCACGAGCGATCCGAGCCCTTCCTGCTGCCGAATCCCTGGGACGCCGGGACGGCGCGGCTGCTGGCCGGCCTCGGCTTCGAAGCCCTGGCCACAACGAGCCTGGGCGTGGCCAACGTGGTGGGCCGGGCCCGCGCGACCCGGGCGGAGATCCTGGCCAACTGCCGGGAGATCGCCGAGGCGACGCCACTCCCGGTGAACGCCGATCTCGAGAACGGCTTCGCCGACGACCCGGCCGAAGCCGCGAAGATGATCGACGCGGCGGCCGACGCCGGAGTGGCCGGCGCGTCGATCGAGGACTTCACCGGCGACCTCCGGACGCCGATCTACGACATCGGGCTGGCGGTCGACCGCGTCCGCGCGGCGGTGGAGACCGCCCGGGCCCGATCGGTGGTGCTGACGGCCCGCTGCGAGAACCTCTGGCTGGGCATCGACGACCTCGGCGACACGATCCGCCGCTTGCAGGCGTACGAGGAAGCAGGCGCCGACGTGCTGTACGCGCCCGGGTTGCGGACGCTGGAGGAAATGCGCGCGGTGGTCTCGTCGGTGGGCAAGCCGGTCAACGTCGTGATGGGGTTCGCCGACCCGGCGATCACGCTCGAGCAGCTGGCCGGGATCGGCGTCCGCCGCGTCAGCATCGGCGCGGCGCTGTCCCGGCTGGCGCTGAAGTCGTTCATGGACGGAGCGCGGGAGATGCGCGCGGGCCGGTTCGGCTTCGTCGGCGACCTGCCGCCGGTTTCCGAGCTGCAGGAGTTCTTCGGCTGAACCCGCCGACAGAGCCGGGGCGGCCGATCACCGCCCCGGCTCCGACCGGCTGGTTCACCCGTTCAGGGTGTCCACCCTCAGCTGCAGCCGGACGTCGCACCGCAGCCTTCGCAGGCGTAGCACGAGCCTGCCGGGCGCATCTTCGTGCCGCACGTCATGCACAGCGGGGCGTCCGCCGCCTTGCCGAGACGGAGCTCCATCAG
Source organism: Amycolatopsis sp. NPDC026612 (assembly GCF_040638285.1). Classification (NCBI taxonomy): domain Bacteria; kingdom Bacillati; phylum Actinomycetota; class Actinomycetes; order Pseudonocardiales; family Pseudonocardiaceae; genus Amycolatopsis; species Amycolatopsis sp. NPDC026612. The sequence goes on along the minus strand of NZ_JBEZYB010000049.1, from coordinate 3,843 downwards.
CTCCGTCGTCGTCCGGGCTTCGCGGTGCGGGTGCTCCGGTTCTTCCGCGTGCGGCTCCGGCGAGGAGTCCACTGTGGACTGCAACGCTTCCAGGTCGACGCCGGGGCTGCCGTACGTCGCTTCGACTTCGGCCGACCGCTCGTCGGCCGAGAGGATGCCCAGCTGCGACCGCTTTTCGTACGGCAGGTAGTCCAGGGCCAGCCGGCGGAAGAGGTAGTCCATCACGCTCGTCGCGATCCGGATGTCCGGGTCGTCGGTCATGCCCGCCGGCTCGAAGCGCAGGTTGCAGTACTTCGAGACGTAGAACTCGAGCGGGATGCCGTGCTGCAGGCCCACCGAGATCGACATCGAGAAGGCGTCCATCACGCCGGCCAGGGTCGAGCCCTGCTTGCCGAGCTTGACGAAGATTTCGCCGAGGCCGTCGTCGGGGTACGAGCCCGCGGTGAGGTAGCCCTCCGCGCCGCCGACGGTGAACGACACCGTCTGGCTCGGGCGCTTCTTGGGCAGGCGCTTGCGCACCGGCCGGTACTCGACGACCTTCTCGGGCTCGGCGGCCGCCGTCTCCTTCTTGCCGGTCGACAGCGGCTGGCCGACCTTGCAGTTGTCGCGGTAGATGGCGAGCGCCTTCAGCCCGAGCTTCCAGCCCTGGAAGTAGATCTCCTCGACCTCTTCGACCGTCGCCGACTCCGGCATGTTGACCGTCTTGGAGATCGCGCCGGACAGGAACGGCTGCACCGCGGCCATCATCCGGACGTGCCCCATCGGCGCGATCGACCGCTCGCCGACCGCGCAGTCGAACACCTCGTAGTGCTCGGGCCGCAGTCCCGGCGCGTCGACGACGTGGCCGTGCTGCGCCACGTACTCGACGATCGCCTCGACCTGCTCGTCCTGGTACCCCAGCGCCGTCAGCGCGCGCGGCACCGTCTGGTTGACGATCTGCATCGAGCCGCCGCCGACCAGCTTCTTGAACTTCACCAGCGAGAAGTCCGGCTCGATCCCGGTGGTGTCGCAGTCCATCATGAAGCCGATGGTGCCGGTGGGGGCGAGCACCGACGCCTGCGCGTTGCGCCAGCCGTGCTTCGTCCCGATGTCGATGCCCTTCTTCCACTCTTCGGTCGCCAGCGCGCGGACGGCGACGTCGTTCGAGTGGTGGGTGCGGACGAGCTCGTTCGCCGCCGCGTGCTTGCGCATGACGCGCTGGTGCGCCTCGGCGTTGCGGGCGTAGCCCTCGTACGCACCGACGGCCCGGGCCAGCTCGGCCGAGCGCCGGTAGGACACGCCCGTCATCAGCGACGTGATCGCCGCCGCGAGCGCGCGGCCGCCCTCGGAGTCGTACGCGTGGCCGAGCGCCATCAGCAGCGCGCCGAGGTTGGCGTACCCGATGCCGAGCTGGCGGAACTTCCGCGTGGTGTCGGCGATCGGCTCGGTCGGGAAGTCCGCGAAGCAGATCGAGACGTCCATCGCCGTGATGACGAACTCGACGGCGCGAGCGAACAGCGGCCCGTCGAACGTACCCTGCGGGGTGACGAACTTCAGCAGGTTCAGCGACGCCAGGTTGCAGCTGGAGTTGTCCAGGTGCATGTACTCACTGCACGGGTTGGACGCGGTGATCCGGCCGGACTCCGGGCAGGTGTGCCAGTCGTTGATCGTGCCGTCGTACTGGATGCCGGGGTCGGCGCACTCCCACGCGGCCTGCGCGACCGTGCGGAACAGCTGCTTCGCGTCGGTGCGGTCGATGACCTCGCCGGTGAGCCGGGCGCGCAGGCCGAAGTCGGTGCCGTTCTCCACCGCCTGCATGAACTCGTCGGACACGCGGACCGAGTTGTTCGCGTTCTGGTACTGCACCGAGGAGATGTCCGCGCCGGAGAGGTCCATGTCGAACCCGGCGTCGCGCAGGACCCTGATCTTCGCCTCTTCGCGCGCCTTGGTCTGGATGAACTGTTCGATGTCCGGGTGGTCGACGTCGAGGACGACCATCTTCGCCGCGCGCCGGGTGGCGCCGCCGGACTTGATGGTGCCCGCGGACGCGTCGGCGCCGCGCATGAACGAGACCGGCCCGGACGCGGTGCCGCCGGAGGTGAGCAGCTCCTTCGAGGAGCGGATGCGGGAGAGGTTCAGCCCGGCGCCGGAGCCGCCCTTGAAGATGAGGCCCTCTTCGCGGTACCAGTTGAGGATCGACTCCATCGTGTCGTCGACCGCGAGGATGAAACACGCCGAGACCTGCTGCTTCGACGGCGTGCCGACGTTGAACCAGACCGGGGAGTTGAAGCTGAAGACCTGGTGCAGCAGCATCCAGGTGAGCTCGTGCTCGAAGATCTCGAGGTCCTGCGGCGTGGCGAAGTAGCCGTGGTCGGCCGCGGCCCGGACGTAGGTCCGCACGACGCGGTCGATGAGCTGCTTGAGGCTGCGCTCACGCTGCGGGCTGCCGACGGCGCCGCGGAAGTACTTGCTGGTGACGATGTTGGTGGCGTTGACCGACCAGAAGTCGGGGAACTCCACGCCGCGCTGCTCGAAGTTGATCGAGCCGTCGCGCCAGTTCGTCATGACGACGTCCCGCTGCTCCCAGGTGACCTGGTCGTACGGGTGCTGTCCCTCGGTCGTGAAGACGCGCTGGACGCTCAGCCCGCCGGCGGCCTTGCTCTTCTTGCCGGCGGCCGCGCGGGCCCCCGTTCCCACGGTTTCCGTCATCGGTTGAACCCTCTCCCGCAGCGGGACGGCTCAATCGCCGTCTGCGCGCTGATCGCTGTCCTCTGGGGCAGCAGAACCCGCCATGGCCTCACGAAGGTCCGCGATTTCCTTCTCGAAGTCTTCGACCGAGGAGAAGGACCGGTAGACGCTGGCGAACCGGAGGTAGGCGACCCCGTCGAGCTCACGCAGCGGGCCCAGGATGGCCAGGCCGACCTCGTGACTCGGGATCTCCGCCAGCCCGGCGGAGCGGATCGACTCCTCCACACGCTGCGCGAGCTGCTGCAGCGCGTCGTCGTCGACCGGCCTGCCCTGGCAGGCGCGGCGGACGCCGCTCACCACCTTGTCCCGGTTGAACTGTTCGGTGACGCCGGACCGCTTGACGACGGCGAGCACCATCGTCTCCGACGTCGTGAACCGTCGCCCGCACGACGCGCACGAGCGCCGCCTGCGGATCGCCTGGCCTTCGTCCACCTCTCGGGAGTCGACGACCCGAGAGTCCGCATGCCGGCAGAACGGACACCTCATCCGCCGATCACCTTCCCCTCCGCGCTCGCCGCTCCGGGCCGACGTCCCCCGGCCACCACGCGTGGCCGTGCCGCGATCACCCGGTACCCCGGCACCTGGTGATCGACATGTGGACATCCGGTGGGCAAAAGACGGCCAGCTGTGGACAACTGCTGCCCAGCCTACCCCAACCTGTGGACCAATTACAGCGGTGTCACTACTACATATAGCGGGCGAGCGTAGAACTCGAGAGGGGCGCACGCAAGCGGCGCGCCGGGCCGGATCCCCACCCGGGTGAGTGCGGTTGACGGCCCCGGCGGATCAGGGTGCGGGCACCGCGGCCGGGTCGGCGACCGGGACGGTGAGCGGCAGCCCGGGCACCAGAACGGCCTGGTCCAGGCGATTCAGCTCCTTGATGCGCGCGGCAACCGCGCCAGGTTCGCTGTCCGGCGCGAATCGGGCGGCCAGCGAAGCGAGCGTGTCGCCCTCTTCGACCGACACCGTCGCCGTCCGCGCGGGCACCGGAGCGTCCGAACCTCCGCCGATGCCGCCGCCAAGAAGACCCAATCCGGTGACGACCAGACAGCTCGCGACGGCGAGCCCGGCGAGCCACGGCCACCGCACCGGCACCCTGCGCGGCGCCGCGCAGGG
>NZ_JBEZYB010000048.1:0-59173 GCF_040638285.1 Amycolatopsis sp. NPDC026612 | reverse complement strand
CGGTGCGTCTAACGCACCGAAGGCCACATTGGGGCGCTGGGGAGCCGGCTCAGCCGCGGAGCATCTCCGCGACCAGGAACGCCAGCTCCAGGGACTGCTGCGTGTTCAGCCGCGGGTCGCAGGCCGTCTCGTAGCGGCCCGACAGGTCGACGTCCGAGATCTCCTGGGCGCCGCCCAGGCACTCGGTGACGTCCTCGCCCGTCAGCTCCACGTGGATGCCGCCGGGGTAGGTGCCCAGCTGGTTGTGGACCTCGAAGAAGCCCTGGACCTCGTCGACGATGCGGTCGAAGTGGCGGGTCTTGTAGCCGGTCGACGACTCGTGGGTGTTGCCGTGCATCGGGTCGCACTGCCAGATGACCTTGTGCCCGGACGCTTCGACCTTTTCCACGATCGCCGGCAGCACCTCGCGGACCTTGCCGTTGCCCATCCGCGAGATGAGCGTCAACCGGCCCGGCTCGCAGCGCGGGTCGAGCCGCTCGACGTACTCGACGGCCATGTCGGGGGTGGTCGTCGGGCCGATCTTCAACCCGATCGGGTTGGACAGAAGCTCGGCGAACGCGATGTGCGCGCCGTCCAGCTGGCGGGTCCGCTCGCCGATCCAGAGGAAGTGCGACGACAGGTTGTACAGCTTCGGGTTCGCCGCGTCGGCGTTGTCGAGCCGCAGCATCGAGCGCTCGTAGTCGAGCAGCAGCGCCTCGTGGCTGGCGAAGATCTCGGTCGACTGCAGCGACGTGTCGGTGACCCCGCAGGCCGACATGAACCGCAGGCCGCGGTCGATCTCGTTGGCCAGCGCCTCGAAGCGCTGCGCCGCCGGCGACGCCGACACGAAGTCCTTGTTCCAGTCGTGCACCTGGTGCAGGTCGGCCATCCCGGCACCGGTGAGGGCGCGGACCAGGTTCATCGCGGCGCCCGCGTTCGCGTAGGCGCGGATCATCCGGCCGGGGTCGGGCACGCGCAGCTCGGGCTTGGCGACCAGCGAGTTGATGATGTCGCCGCGGTACACCGGCAGGCCCAGCGCGTCCGTCCCGGCGGACCGCGGCTTCGCGTACTGGCCGGCGATGCGGCCGACCTTGACCACCGGCAGGCTGGCGCCGTAGGTGAGCACGACCGCCATCTGCAGCAGCGTGCGCAGGTTGGCCCGGATGTGCGGCTCGGTGTTCGACTCGAACGTCTCCGCGCAGTCGCCGCCCTGCAGGAGGAAGGCCTCGCCGCGGGCGACCATGGCCAGCCGGCTCTTCAGCCGGTCGATCTCGGCCGGGACGGTGATCGGCGGCACGCTCTCCAGCACGCCGCGGACCCGCCGGGTCGCCTCGGGGTCGGGCCACTCCGGCTGCTGCGCGGCCGGCAGCGCCAGCGCCTCGTCGAGCCGCGCCCGCAGGTCGGGCGGCAGCGGCGGCAGCTCGGGCAGTGTGTCGACGGGGACGTCCACAGTCCAGTTCACACCGACCAGGATAAGGTTCGCGCCGTGCTCCGCTTCGCCCGGTTGGCCACCGAGGTCCTGGCCCCCTGGGTGTGGGTCCTCACCCTGCCCCTCGCCGTCGCCTGGGCCGCCACCGGACACCGGCCGCTCCCCACGCTGAGCTGGGGACTGCTGATCGCCGTCACCGGCTCCCTGATCCCCATGGCGGTGATCGTCCGCGGGGCGAAACAAGGCAAGTGGGACGGCCACCACGTGACGAACCGGACCGGACGCCGGGTCCCGCTGCTGGTGGCCGGGGTGTCCCTCGGCCTCGGCTTCGTCGTGCTGCTGGCCGGCGGCGCACCCGCACCGCTGGTCGCCCTCGCGGCGTCGATGCTGGCGAGCCTGGTGGTCGCGGTGGCGATCACGTTCGGCGCGAAGTTCAAGATCTCCCTGCACGCCGCGGTCGCCTCGGCCGCCGTCGTGGTGCTGGCGCTGACGTACGGCCCGTGGGCCCTGTTGCTGGTTTTGCCGGCCGCCTGGGTGGCGTGGTCGCGCGTCGCGCTGCGCGACCACACCACCCCGGAAGTGCTGGCCGGCCTGCTCATGGGCGTCGTCGTCGGCGGGGGCGGCTACTGGGCGCTGCTCACCGCCTTGACCTGAGGCCCCTCAGCAGGGCCGGCCGGACGCAAACGTCGCGAACACGTTGGCCCGTGAGAATCCCGGAATCCGCACCACGGCCCCGGTGTACTTCGGCTGAGTGTACAGGCACCAGGTGTCCTGGCTGCCGTTCTGTTCGGTGAACGCGATGAATGGTGGCGCGATCGACGGTGTCGGGATGGCCAGGCAGATCGAAGTGCCGTCCGTGCCGAGCAGCCGCAGGCTTTCCGGAATGCAGACCGGGTTCCCTCCGGACGCGGACGCCGAGGGCGCGGTCAGCAGAATCGCACCCAGCGCGGACACGGCGAAGAACACCATTCTTTTCATGATTTTTTCCCCTCATTCCCCCGAGGGGGAACGCCCCCTCAGCGACCAGATTGGCAGGATCCGTCGGTCGCGGGGAAGACCCCGTCACGCAAATAGCGCAGTACTGCCGCATTGCCGCAGGCGTTTCCCCGCGTGAAGACGCCGTGCCCGCCGTCGTCGACGGTTACCATCCGCGCGCGGGCCCCGAACGCCGCCCGGGTTTCCCGCGCTCCCGACAACGGGGTCGCCGGGTCGCGCAGGTTCTGCACCAGCAGCACGTTCGCCGGGCCGGGGCCGCCCACGCGCACCGGCGGTTCCGCGCGTTCGACCGGCCAGAACGCGCACGGGTTCACGTTCGCCGCGGCCGGGCCGAACATGGGGTGGCGCACCCGTTCGCGGTCGACCGCGCGCTGGTAGTAGCCGATCTGCCCGGGCCAGTCGGAGTCGTTGCAGAGCACCTGGAGCTGGAGGGCGGCGTGGTTGTCGCCGTCGAGCGGTCCGGCGGCGGCGCGTGCGGTATCCGCGGCGCCCGCCCATTCCCGGGCCAGCGCCGGGAAGAACGCGTCGTCGTAGAGCCCGTTCCACGTGTTCGCCCGGAACTCCGGTCCGCGGGCGGCGGCGAGCTCGGAGAACTTCGCCGTCACCGCCGCCGGTGTCCGCCCCAGGTGGTAGACGTCGTCGCGCTGGGCCGCCCACGCGGCGAAGTCCGGGAAGCGGTCGTCGAAGCCTTCGGCGAAGCGCTGGTTGGCGCGGACGTCGAGGCCGCCCGGGCCGAGAACGCTGTCGAGCACGATCCGGTCGCCGCGGCCAGGGAACATCGACGCGTAGGCGGCGCCGAGGTAGCTGCCGTACGACACGCCGTAGTAGGAGATCTTCTTCTCCCCCAGCGCTTCCCGGATCCGGTCGAGGTCGCGGGCGGTGTTCGCGGTCGTCATGTGCGGCAACAGGTCCTTTGTGGACGCGCTACCGCACTGCTCCGCCACGACCCGCGCTTTCGCCGCGGTGGCCACGACGTCGCGCGGGCCGTTCGCGTACGGGCCCAGGACCGCGCCGCGCTGCTCCGGCGTCAATTCGCACGTCACCGGGGTGCTGTAGGCGGTGCCGCGGGGGTCGAACCCGATGACGTCGTAGGCGTCCGGCAGGCCGGAGCCGCCCATCCGCTGCAGCAGCTGGGCGGGCATGGCGAGCCCGGGGCTTCCCGGTCCGCCGGGGTTCATCAGCAGCACGCCGCGGCGCTTGCCGGGGGTGCCCTGGTGGCGGGAGATCGTGAGCTCGATGGTGCGGTCCGGGTGCGCGTAGTCGAGCGGCACGCGCAGGGTGGCGCATTCGAGCCCGGCCGTCGGGGACGGGGCCATGCCGTAGTCCGGGCAGGGGGTCGTCCACCGCAGTCCCGGGGACGCGTGCGCCGGTGGCGCGGCGAGCAGGGGCAGGAACGCCAGCGCGATCAGGGTTTTTCGCATTCCCCGAGCCTGCCGCCACGGAAGCGCACGGACGTCGGCCCAGGGGCCGGAACCACCGCTCCGCCCCTGGGCTGACGAGGAGTCACGCGGCTTGCGCGCGGTTGTACAGGTTCTGCGCGTCGGTGCCGAAGTACGGCCCGAACATGTAGCCCGGCAGGAAGTTGTAGCCGAAGCTGTTCACCGAGGCCTGCACGCCGGCGCCGGTCGCTTCGTTGAAGGAGAGGAACCACGGCCCGCCGCTGGAGCCACCGGTCATGTTGCACTGCATGCCGTGGTCCTGGGTCAGCAGGAAGTCGGTGAACGTGGTACCGCTGCAGTAGATCAGCTTCGTGCCGTCGTAGGGCGCGGCGGCCGGGTAGCCGAAGGTGTACATGCTCTGGTTCTTCGGCTGGTTGAACGCGATCCCCTGGGCACCGACGACGTCGGTGAGCCGCTGCCCGTTCAGCGGGTTCACCACGGCCATGCCGACGTCGTAGTTGATGTCCTCACCGGCTTCCCACTGCGGGGTGGTGAGCGTGGTCTTCGCCGCCCACTGGCCGTAGGGGGCGTTGCCGTTGGTGTAGCCGGGCACGAACACCCACTGCGTGTGCCAGGTGCCCTGGTACTTCACGCAGTGCCCGGCGGTGACGACGACGCTGCCGTTGGCGCTGGTGACGGCGTCCCCCGAGCAGGACGCCTTCTGGCCGTTGAAGAGGAAGAACACGCGCCCGGCGGTCTGGGTGACCTTGCCACCGCCGGTCCAGGCCCCACCGCCGTTCGGAATGCTCCGGATGATCGCGGCCCGCCCTTTGGCCACATCCTTCGGCGCGACGGCCGGGGATTTGACGAGCGACTCCATCGGGACGGCCGCGCGCATGGCATCGGGCGTCCAGAAGGGTTTCGGCGCGGCCTGAGCGGGCGTACCGGCCAGGGCGAACGCGAGGGAAAGGACGGCGGTGACCACCGCGGCCCGGAGTTTCGTGTGCTTCAAGACGCCCCACCTTCCGCAGAAGTGAATCGTCGCAAAGGCGACACAACCCCTCGAAAGTAATTGGCCGCGTACGCACTGCACAGCCGCCGTCCGGCCTAACAGCCGTGAAGGCCCCCTTGAGGAAGTTCGACTTCCTCAAGAGGGCCTTCACGAACTCCTGATCAGACGACGGCGAGCGGCAGCGCGGTCGGGTGGACCGGAGCCGGGAGGTCCGACGCGCCGGTCAGGAACGCGTCGACCGCGTTGGCCACCGACCGGCCCTCCGCGATGGCCCACACCACCAGTGACGCGCCGCGGTGGGCGTCGCCGCAGACGAACACCCCGGGGGTCTCCGTCTGCCAGTCCGCGCCGCACGACAGGGTTCCGCGGCGGGTCAGGGACAGGCCGAGGCCGTCCAGCAGCGGCATCTCCTCGACGCCCTCGAAGCCGATCGCCAGCAATACCAGGTCCGCCGGGAGCGTCTCGACCTCGTCGTTCACCGGGATCACCTCGCGGCGGCCCGTGGCCGGGTCCTTCTGGACGCGGACCTGCTGCAGCTCCACCGCCGTGACGCGGCCCTCGTCGTTGCCGACGAACCGCTTCACCGCCACCGCGAACTTCCTCTCGCCCGCCTCCTCGTGCGCCGCGTACGTGCGCAGGATGTACGGCCAGGTCGGCCACGGCGACCGCTCGTCGTCACGGGTCGCCGGTGGCATCGAGTACTGGTCGAGCTGCGTCACCGACAGCGCGCCCTGGCGGGTGGCCGTGCCGTACGAGTCCGCGCCCGTGTCGCCGCCGCCGATGATCAGGACGTGCTTGCCCTTCGCGTCGATCGACGGCGGGCCGTCGCCTTCGACGAACTTGTTGGCCGGCACCAGGTGCTCCATCGCCAGGTGGACGCCGGCCAGTTCGCGGCCCGGCGTCGTCGTGTCGTCGCGGCCGCGCAACGCGCCGACCGCGAGCACGACGGCGTCGTACTGCGCCCGCAGGTCCTCCACCGACAGGTCGACGCCGACCTCGCAGCCGGTGACGAACCGGGTGCCCTCCTTGCGCAGCTGCGCAAGGCGCCGGTCGAGGACTTTCTTCTCCATTTTGAACTCGGGGATGCCGTAGCGCAGCAGGCCGCCGAGCCGGTCGTCGCGCTCGAAGACGGTGACCTCGTGCCCGGCACGGGTCAGCTGCTGCGCCGCGGCGAGCCCGGCCGGCCCGGAACCGACGATCGCGACCCGCCGTCCACTGGACACTTCGGACACCTGCGCCTGGACGTACCCCGCTTCCCAGGACTGGTCGGCGATCGTCTGCTCGACCCGCTTGATCGAGACCGGCCCGCCCGACAGCGGCGAGATCGACAGCACGCAACCCGCCTCGCACGGCGCCGGGCACAGCTTCCCGGTGAACTCGGGGAAGTTGTTGGTGGCGTGCAGCCGGTCGCTCGCCGCGGCCCAGTCACCGCGGCGGACCAGGTCGTTCCACTCCGGGATCAGGTTGCCCAGCGGGCAGCCCGAGCCGCCGGAGTGGCAGAACGGGATGCCGCAGTCCATGCACCGCGACGCCTGCTTGCGCACCTTTTCGTTGCGCTCGCCCGGGTCGACGTCCGCGTAGACCTCGCCCCACGAGGACAGCCGTTCCTCTGTGGACTTCTTCTTCGGCTCTTCGCGCTCGTACTTGAGAAAACCGGTCGGATCAGCCACGAGCGGCCTCCATGATCGCCTCGTCGACGTCGCGGCCGGCGGCGCGCGCCGCCTTCGCCGCGTCCAGGACCCGCTGGTAGTCGCGCGGCATCACCTTCGTGAACGCCACGGAGCGGCGCGGCCAGTCGCCGAGCAGCGAGGCCGCCACCGCGGAGCGGGTGAGATCGTAGTGCTGCTGCACCGTTTTCTTGAGCCACGCCAGGTCGTCGGCGGTCGGGCGCAGGAGGTCCACCATGTCCTGGTTGACCTTCTTCGCGTCGACGTCGAGGACGAAGGCGATGCCGCCGGACATGCCGGCCGCCAGGTTGCGCCCGGTCGGGCCGAGCACCACCGCGCGGCCGCCGGTCATGTACTCGAAGGCGTGGTCGCCGACGCCCTCGGCGACGACCGTGGCGCCGGAGTTGCGGACGCAGAAGCGTTCGCCGACCTGGCCGCGCAGGAAGATCTCGCCGCCGGTGGCGCCGTAGGCGATGGTGTTGCCCGCGATCGTCTGCGCCTCGGCGGCGAAGGACGCCTCCGGGTCGGGGCGGACGACGATCCGGCCGCCGGAAAGACCCTTGCCGACGTAGTCGTTCGCGTCGCCGACCATGTCGAGGGTGATGCCGCGCGGCAGGAACGCGCCGAGCGACTGGCCCGCGGAGCCGGTGAGCGTGACGTTGATGGTGCCCTCGGGCAGGCCGTCCCCGCCGTAGCGGCGGGTGATCTCCGAGCCGAGCAGCGTGCCGACCGTCCGGTTGACGTTGCGCACCGGGAGCTCGATGTTCACGTGGTGCGCGTCTTCCAGGGCCGCCTCGGCGAGCTGGATGAGCGTGCGGTCCAGGGCGTGCTCGAGGCCGTGGTCCTGGCCGCGGGTGCGCCGCTTGGCGCCGCCGTACGGGGTTTCCTTCGGCATCTCGAAGATCGGCGCCAGGTCGAGCCCGGACGCCTTCCAGTGGTCGACGGCCTCGTCGGTGTTCAGCAGCTCGGCGTGGCCGATGGCCTCGTCGAGGGTGCGGAAGCCCAGTGCCGCCAGCGTTTCCCGGACCTCTTCGGCGACGAACTTGAAGAAGTTCACCACGTGCTCGACCTGGCCGGTGTAGCGCTTGCGCAGTTCGGGGCTCTGCGTGGCGACGCCGACCGGACAGGTGTCGAGGTGGCAGACGCGCATCATGATGCAGCCCGCGACGACGAGTGGAGCCGTCGCGAAGCCGTACTCCTCGGCGCCCAGCAGCGCCGCGATGACGACGTCGCGCCCGGTCTTCATGGCGCCGTCCACCTGCACGGTGATCCGGTCACGCAGGCCGTTGAGCAGCAACGTCTGCTGGGTCTCGGCGAGGCCGATCTCCCACGGCGTGCCCGCGTGCTTGAGCGAGTTCATCGGGGACGCGCCGGTGCCGCCGTCGTGGCCGGAGATGAGCACGACGTCCGCGTGCGCCTTGGACACCCCCGCTGCGACCGTGCCGACGCCGAGCGAGGACACCAGCTTCACGTGGATGCGGGCGTGCTCGTTGGCGTTCTTGAGGTCGTGGATCAGCTGGGCCAGGTCCTCGATGGAGTAGATGTCGTGGTGCGGCGGCGGCGAAATCAGCCCCACGCCCGGCGTCGAGTGCCGGGTGCGCGCGATCCACGGGTACACCTTGTTCGGCGGCAGCTGGCCGCCTTCACCGGGCTTCGCGCCCTGCGCCATCTTGATCTGGATGTCGTCGGCGTTGACGAGGTACTCGCTCGTGACGCCGAACCGGCCCGACGCGACCTGCTTGATCGCGCTGCGTCGTTCGGGGTCGTAGAGCCGCTCCGGGTCCTCGCCGCCTTCGCCGGTGTTGGACCGGCCGCCGATGCGGTTCATCGCGATGGCCAGGGTTTCGTGCGCCTCGGCCGAGATCGAGCCGTAGGACATCGCGCCGGTGTTGAAGCGCTTGAAGATCGCCTCGGCGGGCTCGACCTCGTCGAGCGGCACCGGCTCGCGGACGCCGTCGCGGAAGGCGAACAGCCCGCGCAGCGTGCCGCCCTCGCGGTAGAGGCGGTGCACCTCGTCGGTGTACTTGCGGTAGACCTCTTCGCGGCCGGTCTTGGACGCGTGCTGCAGCAGGAACACCGTCTCCGGCGTGAACAGGTGCAGTTCGCCCTCGCGGCGGTAGGCGTACTCGCCGCCCGTGTCGAGTCCACGGTGGACGCGGTCGGTCGGGTTGTCCGGGTACGCCCGGCGGTGCCGCGTCGCGACCTCTTCGGCGAGCACCTCGAGACCGACGCCGCCGAGCTTCGACGACGTCCCGGTGAAGTACTCGTCGAGCAGGACCTGGCTCAGGCCGAGGGATTCGAAGGCCTGGGCGGCGGTGTAGGCGCCGACCGTGGAGATGCCCATCTTGGACATGATCTTCAGGACGCCCTTGACCAGCGCGTACACGTAGCTGCGGATCGCCTTGGCCGGTTCGATGCCGGTGACCGCGCCCTGCCCGATCATGTCCTCGATGGTTTCGAAGGCCAGGTACGGGTTGACCGCGGCGGCGCCGTAGCCGAGCAGCAGCGCGATGTGGTGCACCTCGCGCGCGTCGCCGGATTCGACGACCAGCGCGACGCGCAGGCGTTCCTTGGTGCGGACCAGGTGGTGGTGCACCGCGGAAACCAGCAGCAGTGACGGGATCGGCGCCATCCGGTGGTCGGAGTCGCGGTCGGAGAGCACGAGTGTGCGCGCGCCGGCCGCGATCGCCTCGGACGCCTCACGCCGGACGCGCTCGATGGCGGACGCCAGCGCCGCGGCCCCACCGTCCACTTCGTACAGTCCGGAAAGGACACTGCACGCGAAGCCGGGGAGGTCGCCGTCGTCGTTGATGTGGATGAGCTTGGCGAGCTCGTCGTTGTCGATGACCGGGTACGGCAGCTTGAGGTGACGGCAGGACGCCGGGCCGGGGGCCAGGAGGTTGCGCTCCGGGCCCATGATCCGCGCCATGCAGGTGACGAGCTCTTCGCGGATCGCGTCCAGCGGCGGGTTGGTCACCTGGGCGAAGTTCTGCTTGAAGTAGTCGTAGAGCAGCCGGGACCGCTTCGACAGCACCGCGGGCGGGGTGTCGGAGCCCATGGAGCCGATCGGCTCGGCGCCGTTGGTGGCCATCGGCGCGAGCAGGATCTTGAGCTCTTCTTCGGTGTAGCCGAAGGAAAGCTGGCGCCGCAGCACGGAGTCGTGGCTCTGCACGATGTGGTCGCGGTCGGGCAGCTCGGCGATCTTGAGCAGGCCCGCGTGCAGCCACGAGTCGTAGGGCAGCTCGGCGGCCAGCTCGGACTTGACCTCTTCGTCGTCCACGATCCGGCCGGCCTCGGTGTCGACCAGGAACATCTTGCCGGGCTTGAGCCTGCCCTTGGCGACGACGTCCTTCGGAGCGACGTCCAAGACGCCGGCCTCGCTGGCGAGCACGACGCGGTCGTCGGCCGTGCGCCACCAGCGCGCCGGGCGCAGGCCGTTGCGGTCCAGGACCGCCCCGACGAGGCTGCCGTCGGTGAAGGTGACGCAGGCGGGCCCGTCCCACGGTTCCATCAGGCTGGCGTGGAACTGGTAGAAGGCGCGGCGCTCGGGCTTCATCGTGGCGTGGTTCTCCCACGCCTCCGGGATCATCATCAGCACCGCGTGCGGCAGCGACCGGCCGCCCAGGTGCAGCAGCTCGAGGACCTCGTCGAAGGACGCGGAGTCCGACGCCTCCGGCGAGCAGATCGGGAAGAGCCGGGACAGGTCGCCGGGGATGACGTCGGATTCCAGCAGCGCCTCGCGGGCCCGCATGCGGTTGCGGTTGCCGCGGATGGTGTTGATCTCGCCGTTGTGGGCCACGAACCGGAACGGGTGCGCCAGCGGCCACGACGGGAAGGTGTTGGTGGAGAAGCGGGAGTGCACCAGCGCGATGGCGCTTTCCAGCCGCTCGTCACGCAGGTCGGCGAAGAACGCGGGCAGCTGCTCCGGCGTCACCATGCCCTTGTAGACGATCGTCCGCGAGGACAGCGACGGGAAGTAGGTGCCGCAGCCGGCGTTCGCGCTCTCGTTCTCGACGCGCTTGCGCAGGCAGAAGGCGAGCCTGTCCAGCTCCACCCCCGATTTTCCGTCACCCGTCACGAAGAGCATGGCGAAGTGCGGCATGACCGAGCGGGCGGTCGGGCCGATGTCGGCGCGGTCGGCGTCGACCGGCACCTCGCGCCAGCCGAGGATCTCGAGGCCCTCTTCGACGGCGATGCGTTCGGCGAGCCCGACGGCCTTGCGGCGCTCCTCGGCGTCTTCGGGCAGGAAAGCGAGGCCGGCGGCGTAGGTGTGGTGGCCGTACTCGTCGGGTTCGGGCAGGGCGAAGCCGGCTTCGGCGCGCAGCAGCGCGTCGGGCAGCTGCAGGAGGATGCCGGCACCGTCGCCGCTGGTGGGTTCCGCGCCGGCAGCGCCGCGGTGGTCGAGGTTGGTCAGCGCGGCCAGGCCGTCGGTGACGATGCCGTGGGAGCGCCGCCCGCGGATGTCGGCCACCATGGCCACCCCGCAGGAGTCCTGTTCGGTCTCCGGATCGTAGAGACCCTGCTTGCCGGGAATGGCGGAGAAGATCATGAAGGGACCTCCTTCGTCGTCTTGTCGTGCGGGGCCGGGCTACCGGCCGGGGAGCGCACGGGACGACGATGGCCCGCTTGTTAGCGCGACTTTAACACCTGGGAAACAGGCCAGCAGCTCTCCAGGGCGTCCCGGACGGCGTCGGACGGTAACGATCTGGCTGCGCGGAACGACATAGTTCCTGATGGGTTCCCGGTAGTTCGTGCCGCTAAGTATAAGGCCCGGAAACGCCGGTCGAGCCCCCCGTGACGGGGTCGGCTCCCTGTGTCCCCGGTCACTAGAACGTGTTACATTTCGCCGCATGATCCTCGATCGGTTCAAGCTCACCGGCCAGGTCGCGGTGGTCACGGGCGCGGGACGCGGAATCGGTGCGGCCACTGCCGTCGCGCTCGCCGAAGCGGGCGCCGACGTCGTCATCGCCTCCCGCACCGAAGCCCAGCTCGCGGAGATCGCTTCGCGTGTTTCCGACGCCGGCCGCCGGGCCCACGTCGTCGCCGTGGACCTCTCCTCCCCCGAGGCCGCGGCGGCACTGGCCGCGACGGCGGTGGCCGAGTTCGGGCGCCTCGACCTGGTGGTCAACAACGTCGGCGGCACGTATCCGCGGCCCCTCCTGGAGACGACGCCCGAGTTCCTGGAGGAGGCGTTCCGCTTCAACGTCGCGACGGCCCACGCGCTGACGGTGGCGGCGGCGCCGTCCCTGGTGGAGACGGGCGGCTCGGTGGTCAACATCTCGTCGGTGATGGGCCGGGTCAGCGGCCGCGGCTTCGCGGCGTACGGAACGGCGAAGGCGGCACTGGCCCACTACACCCGCCTGGCGGCGGCGGACCTCGCGCCGAAGGTCCGGGTGAACGCGATCTCGGTGGGTTCGGTGGCGACGTCGGCCCTGGAGATCGTGGTCGGCAACCCGGAGCTGAAGGAGAAGATGGAGTCCGCCACCCCGCTGCACAGGATCGGCGAAGCGGAGGACATCGCGGCGACGGTGGTGTTCCTGGCCTCGCGCGCGGGCGGCTACATCACGGGCAAGATCCTCGAGGTCGACGGCGGCCTGCAGGCCCCGAACCTCGAACTCGGCCTGCCGGACCTCGGCTGACCTCGCCGCGCCCGGAACAGGGTCGTGAGTGGTAATGAGGGTTAGAACCCCTTGGGTTCTAGCGGTCGTCGCAACACCTGACCCGAGAGGTGTTGCCATGAATGAAAACCGTTGTCGTTGGCTGTCGCGGGATGCCCGGGTGGCGTTCTGGGACCAGCTACGGGCCGGGCTGCCGGTAGAACGAGCGGCGGTGGCCGCGGGTGTGTCGCCGGCCAGCGGGAGACGACTGTTCGAGCAGGCTGGCGGTGTGATCACCAACGCGCCGACGGCCTGCTCGGGCCGCTACCTCTCGCTGGCCGAACGCGAAGAAGTCATGGTCCTGCACGCCCAGGACCTGCCGAACGCCGAGATCGCGCGGCGGCTGGGCCGAGACCGGACCACCATCTGGCGGGAACTGGCCCGCAACAGCACCTCCACCGGCGGCTATCGGGCCAGCAGCGCCCAGCACGCCGCCGAGCAGCGCGCGACACGACCGAAACCCACGAAACTGGCCACCGACCCGGTGCTCCGGGAACGTGTGCGGCAGGATCTGCGGGCCTGCTGGTCCCCGGAGCAGATCGCTGCCAGGCTGAGGCGGGACTTCCCCGACCAGCCGAGGATGTATGTGACCCACGAAACGATCTATCAGGCCATCTACGTCCAAGGCCGCGGTGAGCTGCGGCGTGAGCTGGCCGCGTGCCTGCGCACCGGACGAGCCCTGCGCAAGCCCCGGCGCACCCCTGATGGGCGCCGCGCCCGTCAGGGCAAGATCGCCGGGATGGTCCCGATCTCCGAGCGGCCCGCCGAGGCCGCCGACCGGGCCGTTCCGGGGCATTGGGAAGGGGACCTGATCGTCGGCAGGGACAGTCGTTCGGTGATCGGGACCCTGGTGGAGCGCACCACCCGGTTCTGTCTGCTGCTGCACCTGCCCGAAGGCAAGAACGCCGCGGCGGTCGCCGAGGAGATGATCACCGTGATCCGTCGGTTGCCTGAGCAGCTGCGCCGGTCGCTGACCTGGGATCAGGGCACCGAGCTGGCTCAGCACGCCCGGATCACGATGGCCACCGACATGGCGATCTTCTTCTGTGATCCGCACTCGCCGTGGCAGCGTGGTTCCAACGAGAACACCAATGGTCTGCTGCGTCAGTACTTCCCGAAAGGGCACCGACCTGTCGGTGCACACCACCGCTGACCTGGGCAAAGTCGCTGCAGAGCTCAACGGTCGTCCTCGCAAGTCGCTCGGCTGGGATACCCCGGCCGAGCGACTGGCGATGTTACTGTCCGAAAAGGATCCTGTTGCGACGACCGCTTGAATCCACCCCCTCATTACCACTCACGACAAGCCGCGGCAGACCTCCTGCAGCACCCGTCAGCTCTCGTCGGTCTTCTTCGGCTCGTCGGCCGGCGGTTCCACAGCGGGCTTCTCCACCGGAGCCGGGGCATCGGCCGCCACCTTGACGTGCCCGGGCTCATCGTCGACCGCGGGCTCAGGCTCAGGCTCTGCCGAAGCCGAAGCCGGCTCGACCGGGGTCTCGTCCGGCCCCGGCGCGTCCTTGCTCCGCAGGCTCTCCGGCGCCTCGCGCGGCCCCCGCCGGCCCGCGGCCACGAAGTACACCACCGCGCCCGCGAACAGCAGGATGGACGTCCACACGTTCACCCGCAGCCCGAGGATGTGGTTCGCGGTGTCGGTCCGCATCATCTCGATCCACCCGCGGCCGACGGTGTACCCCGCGACGTACAGCGCGAAGGCCCGCCCGTGCCCGAGCTTGAACTTCCGGTCGGCCCACACGACCAGCAGCGCGACCAGCAGGTTCCAGAGCAGCTCGTACAGGAACGTCGGGTGGACCGGGCTGTCCGGCAGCGGGATGTGCCCCGTCGCGACGCCGTTGAGCAGGTTGTCCGGGTCTTCCGGGTTGAAGCGCTGGTAGACCTCCAGGCCCCACGGCAGGTCGGTGTGGGCGCCGTAGAGCTCCTGGTTGAAGTAGTTGCCGATGCGCCCGATGGCCTGCGCGACGACGATGCCGGGGGCGACCGCGTCCGCCATCGCCGGCAGCGGGATGCCCTTGCGGCGGCA
The DNA here is from genome assembly GCF_040638285.1 of Amycolatopsis sp. NPDC026612. NCBI lineage: Bacteria > Bacillati > Actinomycetota > Actinomycetes > Pseudonocardiales > Pseudonocardiaceae > Amycolatopsis > Amycolatopsis sp. NPDC026612. The sequence goes on along the minus strand of NZ_JBEZYB010000048.1, from coordinate 45,019 downwards.
CGCGATGAACGCGCCCACCGCGCCGAGGGCGATGGCGCCCCAGATGCCGAGGCCGCCGTCCCAGATCGCGAAGGCGTTCCACGGGTTGCGGCCCTCGGTGAAGTACAGCTCGGGGTCGGTGATCACGTGGTACAACCGGCCGCCGACCAGGCCGAACGGCACCGCGAACACCGCGATGTCGATCACCGTGCCCTGGGTGCCGCCGCGGGCGATCCAGCGCCGCTCGCCCCACCAGATCGCCACGATGATGCCGGCGATGATGCAGAGGGCGTACGCGCGGAGCGGGATCGGTCCGAGGTGCCAGACCCCCTGGTCGGGGCTGGGGATCGTCGCGAGGTAGGCGCTCATCACGCGGCCACCGTAGCGCTAAGGCGCCGGAGCATCCAAGGCGGCCAGGTAGCCCGCTACCAGCGCGTGCGCGACCTGGGTGACGGCTTGGTCGCGCGGGAGGAACCGTTCGTCGTGCAGGCTCGGCACGCCTGCCGTGTCGCCGAGGCCGACGAACAGCATCAGGCCGCGGGTCGGCCCGCCGCAGTAGTGGGCGAAGTCGTCGGCGCCGAACGACCGGAACTGGTCGTCGACGGTGAAGCCCGCGTGCCGCAGCCAGTGCTGCGCGCCCGCCGCCAGCGCCGGATCGTTGTCCAGGACCGGCTCGCAGGGCCTGATCTCCAGCTCGGCGGTGCAGCCGTGCGCCCGAGCGGTGCCGTGCACGATGTCCGCAAGCGTTTCCAGAGCGCGCTCGCGGTCCTTCGTGCGCATCAGGCGCAGCGAGCCGAACGCGCTGGCGCTGTTCGGGACGACGTTGGCCGCGGCGCCGCCCTGGATGCGGCCGATCGAGCAGACCGCGCCGAACACCGGGTCGATCCGGCGCGACGCGAGCTGCTGGAGGCTCACGACCAGCTGCGACAGCGCCAGGATCGGGTCGCGCAGCAGGTGCGGGTACCCGGCGTGGCCGCCCTGGCCGTGCATGGTCACCTCGAACTCGTCGGTGGAGGCGTTCACCGGCCCCGGCGCCGCCGAGACGACTCCGTGCGCGATCCGCGGCTGGACGTGCGCGCCGATCACCGTGTCGACCCCGCACTCGGCCAGCACCCCGGACTCGACGACGTCGAGTGCGCCGGGCGGGGACGTCTCCTCCCGTGGCTGCAGCAGCGCCAGGATCGGCCGCGGCACGCCGACGCGCTGCGCGGCCCGGCAGACGGCGACCAGCGCGGCGAGGTGGACGTCGTGGCCGCACGCGTGCATCAGGTCGTTCCCGGACGCCCACGGCACGCCGGTGCCTTCCAGCACCGGGAGGGCGTCGAGCTCGGCCCGCAGCGCCACGGCCGGGCCGTCCGACGTTCCGGGCAGCCGGATCGCGCGGCCGGTCTTGGCGACGCGGGTCCCGTCACCGGCGCCGAGCGCGGCCGTGACCAGTCGGGCGGTGTCCTCCTCGTCGCCGGACCCGCGGGGGTCGGCGTGCACCGCGTGCCGAAGCTCGACGGCGGCGGGCAGTTCGCCGGCGATCGCCCGCGTCCACCGGGTCCACAGATCACTCACACGTGCTCCAAGCGGTAGATCCTCTTCGCGTTCTGGTGTCCCACCAAAGCACACAGCCGGACGGCGTCCTTTTCGGACATCGCGTCGGCGGCCAGCGCGGCGCGCACGAAGTCGGACAAACCCTGCCGGAACAGGGCCGTGCCCAGGTGGTACAGCTCGGCCAGGCCGAAGGCGTCGGTGGAGAAGAGCACCTTCCCGAACGGCGCGATCTCCAGGAGCTCGGCCAGCACGGCGGGCGCCCGGAACCCCGCGTTGTGCGTGATGAGCCCGGCGTCGACGAACACGTGGTCGAAGACCTGCGCCAGATACGCGGCGTGGCGGTGGAACGGGTAGTTGTGCAGCAGCAGGATGGGCACACCGAGGTCACGGGTCGCCCGCAGCAGCCCGGTGAGCAGCAGCGGGTCGCCGCGGCGCAGGTCGACGTCGGCATCGCCGTAGCCGACGTGGAACTGCACCGGCAGGCCGAGGTCGAGTCCGGTGAACACGAGGTGCCGGTGCAGCACCTCGTCGGCCAGCCGGCCGCCGCCCGCGGCGAGCCACCGCCCGGCGGCGGCCTCGACTTCGGACGGCGACGGCCGCTCCCCCGCCAGTTCCAGCCCGGTGCGGTAGGCGGCGATCGACTTGAGCCCGACCGCCGTCGCGGCGCGTTTCCCCAGCTCATCGGCGAAGGCCGCGGCGAATCCGGCCGCGGTGGTCCCGCCGATCACCGCCTCCGCGACCTGTTCCAGCCGGACGACGTCGTGCGCGCGGGTGCTCGCAAGCCCGGCGAACTCCGCGGTCGTGGTCAGCGAGTCCGGCAGGAACCCGCCGTCCACCAGGAAGTCGGTCGTGCCGGTGGCCCGCAGGAACCGCCGGGCCACCTCGGCCGCGCCGAGTTCGGCGCGGCGCTCCAGGTAGGCCTCGGCGGGGGCGTGCTTCGGCAGGTCGAGCACCGGCGCGCAGCGGGCGCGCACGGCCAGCCCGATGAGCGAGTCGAACAGGCTGGTGCCCAGCGGCGACGGCGCGTCGGCCTCCGTCAGCATCGCCTCGAAGTCCGCACGGGTGACGTCCCGGGTGACGACGCCGTGGCAGTGGTGGTCCACCAGCGGCAAGTCCGCGACGAACGGGAGCAGACCGGTCATGTGCCTCCGTCCACACTCGTCAGCCTCTCCCCCACCCTACGAGCGTAGGCGGGCGCCGCCAGCACCAAGATCACCGCGAGCCCGAGCACCGCGGCGGCCACCACCGGGAACCACCGCGCCGGGCCCTCGGTGGGGTACGGCACCACGTTGACGTACACGGTGTAGCCGAGCACGGCGAGCGCGCCGATCGGGAAGACGAGGTGCCACGCCGGCACGCGCATCCGCCGCTTCACGAACAGCAGCAGGATCGCGCCGGCCGTCGTGAGCAGGTAGATCACCAGCAGGACCAGCGTCCCGATCGAGCCCGACCAGGCGAAGGTGTCCGACGCGGTGGCGCCGAAGAACAGCGCGCACACCAGGATGATCAGGGCCGCCGCGGCGGCCACGGCCGTGACCGCCACCACCGGCGTGCCGCGCGAGGACGTCCGGCCGATGCCGCGGCCGCCGACCGCGTCCCGGCCGAGGGCGTAGAGCAGCCGCGAGCCGCCGACGACGCAGGCCAGGCAGCAGCCGAACGCGCTGATCGCGGCGCCGACGCTGATGACGTCGCCTACCCAGGCGCCCGCGTACCGGCTGCCGAGGTCGCCGAGCAGGGACGGCGAGTCGTGGAACGCCGCCGCGTCGGTGCCGAAGGCCATCATCTCGACGGCCGTCACCACGACGAAGTAACCGCCGCCGAAGATCGCCGTGCCGAGGATCGCGCGCGGGATGTTGCGCTTCGGGTCGTGGGTTTCCTCGCCGAGCGTCGCCGCGGCTTCGAACCCGGCGAAGGACAGGAAGCCGAAGACTGCGCCGAGGAACACCCCGGACAGCCCGGTTTGCGGGACGAAGACGGCCATCGTGAACCGTGCGCCGCCGGGAGCGCTTCCCGCGAGCAGCCGGACCAGGATCACCACGGTGACCAGCAGGATCACCGCGATCGTCGCGCCTTCGACGGCCAGCAGGGTGCTCGTGCCGCGGCGGGCGGGCAGCACGGCCAGCAGCCACGCGCCGATCAGCGCGACGGCCGTCAGCACGAACGGCCCCCAGGACGGCGGATCAGGCCAGATGCCCACCTGCGTCAGGAAAGCCGTGCCCAGCGTGCCCGCGGCCGAGCTCGTGACGACCGCGTAGAACGTGTACGTGCCGAGGAGCCCGATGCCGGAGACGACGCCCGCGCGCGGGCCGAGGGTGGCGCCGACGAACGCGTACACCGATCCCGCGTGCTGGTAGTACCGGCAGAGCTTGACGAAGCCGTACGCGACCAGCAGGACGCCGACCGCCGAGAGCAGGAAGGCGAGCGGGACGGCGCGGCCGGCGGCGGCCGCGGTCTGCTGGGGGTTGATGTTGGCGGCCATGCTCGGGGCCATCAACGCCACGGACAGGCCGACGGCCTGCCAGACGGACAGGGATCGGCGCAAGCCTGGACGGGTTTCGACGGTGTCTGACACGATCTTCACCTCTTCTCTCAGGTGAGCGGATCCAGTGAACATCGACGGGGGCAGGATGAGCCAGCTCGACCGGGCAGAACTCGCGCAACAAGGGGCGATCAGGGCCGACGGCCTGCGCGCCGCCGGCGTGGAGCTCGTCGCGTTGACCTTCGTGGACAACAGCGGCATCACGCGGGTGAAGGCCGTCCCGGTGGACCGGCTGTGGTCGGCGGCGGCGTGGGGCGTCGGCGCGTCGAACTCGTTCGACTTCTTCCTGGCCACCGACGACATCGTCGACGGCACGCATTCGCGCGGCCCGGTCGGCGACCTGCGGCTGCACCCGGACCTCGACGCGCTCGTGCCGCTGGCCGCGCAGCCCGGCTGGGCGTGGGCGCCGGCGTGGCGGTACGACCAGGAAGGCGCGCCGCACCCGCAGGACGCGCGGGCGCTGGCCGCGGCCGCGACGGCCCGGCTCGCGGAGCTGGGCTACCACGCGCGAACGGCGTTCGAGATCGAGTGGGTCGTCACGGCGGCCGACGCGCCGGACGACCCGCGCTCGGCCACCGCGAGCCCGGCCTACGGCTACGCGCGGCTTTCTTCGCAGGCGGGCTACCTGCGCAAGCTGGTGTCCACGTTGACCGCCCAGGGTGTCGCGGTGGAACAGATCCACCCGGAGTACGCGGCCGGGCAGTTCGAGGTGTCGGTGGCGGCCGGCGAGCCGGTGCGGGCGGCGGACGTCGCGGTGCTGACCCGCGAGACCATCCGGACGGTCAGCGAGCACTACGGGCTGCGGGCGTCCTTCACGCCGAAGTTCGCCCCGGGCGGCGTCGGCAACGGCGGCCACGTCCACCTGAGCCTGTGGGACGGCGACCGCAACCTGTGCGCCGGCGGCGACCGGCGGTTCGGGCTCACGGAGACGGCGGAGGCGTTCGGCGCCGGCATCTTCTCGCGGCTGCCGGCGCTGCTGGCGATCGGTGCGCCCTCGGTGGTCAGCTACCTGCGGCTCGAACCGCACCACTGGGCCGGGGTGTTCCGCGTGTGGGGCCTGGAAAACCGCGAGGCGCCGCTGCGGCTCGTCCAGGGCCCGGCCGGGCAGCGCGAGCGGACGGCGAACTTCGAAGTCAAGTGCTTCGACCTGACGGCGAACCCGTACCTGGTGGTGGCGGCGCTGATCTTCGCGGGCCTGGCCGGGGTCGAGGCCGGGGAGAGCCTGCCGGAGCCGGTCGACGTCGACCCCGGAACGCTCCCCTCCGCCGAGCGGCTGCCGACTTCGCTGGCCGACGCGGTGGCGGCGTTCGAAGCGGACTCGGCGTTGACGACGGCGTTCGGCCCGGAGCTGGCGACGACGCTGGCCGACGTCCGCCGCGGCGAGCTCGACCGGCTCGGCGCCCTGCCGCCGGACGAGCTGTGCGCCGTGATGCGGTACCTACATTGACTTGAGTGCCGTGGCGACCTCGCTGCGCAGCTGCGGGAGTTTCGCGTAGAGGCGGTCGCCCGGGCATTCGGTGTTGTAGAAGTCGCGGTGGCCCTTGATCTCTTCGACGGGGATGCCGTACTGGCGGCAGATGTAGGCGCAGAAGACGACGAGCGAGGCGAACTGCGTTTCGGGCGGCTCGACGCTGGTGTAGAGGCCTTCGTTTTCGATGCCGATGGCGTTCGTGTTCTGCCCCGGGCAGTGCGCGCCCTGGATCATCGTGGTGCGGCCGCGCAGCGCGTCGAGGCTGCCGTGCCGCCCTTCGAGGCGGTACCCGCCGCGGCTGACGGTGAAGTGCTGGCCGGTGTCGGACCAGCCGTTGTTGTCGATGTGGTCGTGCTGGTCGTCGCGCGCGACCTGGAAGGCGTGGGCCAGGGAGTAGTCGGTGCTGTTGGCGCTGGCGATGTGGTGGATGAGGATCCGGTTCGCGGGGTGGTCGAGCGTGGTGAGCGCATCGGCGGGCGCCCGGGCACCCCACTCGGCGCAGCTGTAGATCCGCGGCGCGGTGGCGGCCCGGGCGGCCTTCGGGAGGACGAGTCCGGCGGCCCCGGCGACGGCGAGCCCGGCGGCACCCCGGAGGAAGCTGCGCCGCGGGAGGTGTGCGATGTCCATGCCGCGGACTCTGCCGCGGCGGCGTACAGCTTCCGTACAAAAGCCGGTCAGGCCCGACGCGTCACCAGGCCAGGGAGAACTTCACCGGCAGCGCCGACAGGCCGCGGAACAGCGGCGACGGCCGCCACTCCAGCGCGTCGGGCGGCACCGCCAGCACCACGTCCGGGAGCCGGTCGAGCAGGACTTCGATCGCGGCCTCGGCGATGACCTTGGCGATCTCCTGGGCCGCGTACGGGCACCGGTGTTCGCCGTGGCTGAACGACATGTACGCCTGGTTGCCGGTCGAGGCCTGCGGGACCGGCCGGACGAGCGGGTCCTGGTTGGCCGCGGCGAGCCCGAGGATGAGCAGGTCGCCCTGGCGGATCTGCCTGCCGCCCAGCAGGAGGTCGTGGACGGCGAACCGGCCCGGGAAGTTCTGGGTCGGCGTGTCCTCCCAGAGCACCTCGTTCAGCGCTTGGCCGACGCTCCGGCGCCCACCGGACAACGTCATCGCGAAGCGGTCGTCGGTGAGCATCAGCCGCAGGGTGTTGCCGATCCAGTAGGCGGTGGGCAGCTGCCCCGCGTTCATCAGGTGGAGCAGGTCCTCGGTGATCTCCTCGTCGGCGAGCCCGGCCGGGTGGGCCAGCAGCCGCGACGTGACATCCGGCCCGGGGTCGTGCCGCTTGGACTCGACCATCCGCCGCACCTTGTCCCGGACGCGCGCGTAAGCGTCGTTCGCGCCCTCGCCGGCGGCGTGCGTCTGGTACACGTCACGGACCAGGTCGGCGGTTTCCGCGTCCGGCACGCCGATCATCCGGGCGACCACGGGCAGCGGGATCCCGTCGGCGTACTGGGTGATCAGATCCGCTTCGCCCGATCCGGCGAAGGCGTCGATGAGCTCGTCGGCCACCTGCTGGGCCCGCGCGCTCAGCTCGAACTGGTCGACGGCGCCGAGTGCGCCGTCGAGCGCCTCGGCACGGCGCCGGTGCTCGGCACCCTCGGCGAACATCATCGTCGGCTGGTAGCCGATGAGCGGGAGCAACGGCCAGTCGGGCGGCACGCGATCCCAGGCGTTCCAGCGCCGGGAGTCGCGCCCGAAGACCTCCGGGTTGCTCACGACGTACTGCACCTCGCGGTAGCCCAGTACCAGCCACGCCGGCACGTCGCCGTCGAGCAGGACCGGGGCCACCGGCCCGTGCGCACGCCGCAGTTCCGCGTAGAGATCCGCGGACTTCTGCTGGAACTGCGGCCCGTACAACGGCGTGGCCAGTGCGGGCTGGGGGGTGGTCATGAGGCGGTCTCCCGGGCGGAGGACAGGGCGACGAGGTGGTTGACGAGGGTGAGCAGCACGGTCTTGCCGGAGTCGCGCCACCGGGCGTCGCAGTCGATCAGCGGAACGCCGGGAGACAGGTCGAGTGCCTGCCGTACCTGGTCCAGGGTGTGTTCCGGCGGCCCGAAGTTGTTGCGCGCCACGATGAACGGCGTCCCGTGGTGTTCGAGGCGGTCGATGGAGTACCAGGAGTCGGCCAGCCGGCGGGTGTCCACCAGCACGACGGCGCCCAGGGTCCCGGCGAACAGGCGGTCCCAGAGGAACCAGAACCGCTCCTGGCCCGGTGCGCCGAACAGGTACAGCACCATGTGCTCGTTCAGGCTGATCCGCCCGAAGTCGAACGCGACCGTGGTGGTGGTCTTGCCGTGCGAGGCGCCGTCGTCGATCCCGACGCCCGCCTGCGTCATGGTTTCCTCCGTGCTCAGCGGGCGGATTTCGCTGACCGAACGGACCATGGTCGTCTTGCCCACCCCGAACCCGCCGACGATCACGATCTTCAGCCCGTCCCTGGCGGTGCTCGGCAGCGGCGTACGGGCGTCTTGCTCAGAGCTTCTTGAGTCCAACAAGCACCTGCTTCAGGGTTTCGAGATCGGGCAGACCGGCGTCGGCCGGAGCCGACGTCGGATGGCGGGCGGTGACCCGGCCGGTGTCGAGCAAGTCGCACAACAGGATCTTCACGACGCTCACCGGGAGGCCCAGCTCCGAGGAGACCTCCACCATCGCCGTCGGGTGACGGCACAGCCGCAGGATCTTGACGTGCTCGGACTGCATCCCCGGGACCGGATCGTCTTCGCTCACGATCAGCGTCACGAGGTCCAGTGCGCTCTCGTTCGCGCGGCTGCGCCCACCGGTGACGGTGTACAGCCGGTCCGGGTCCTCGCGGTGCAGGTCTTCCCAGGTCATGTCACCCGCCGCTGTGCTGCGGGCGGGGCGGCGCGGTCAGGTGCTCACCGAGCTGCTCGACGAGCTCGTTCATGTTGTGGCCGATGAGACCCACGTCCGCGTCGTCGGCGGCGATCACGGCGAGGTGGGCTCCTTCACCTGCCTCCACGATGAACAGCATCCCGCCGTGGAACTCCGTCATCGACTGCCGCACACCGCCGGTGCCGTCGCCGAATTCGATGGACGTGCCGTACGCCAGGCTCTGGATGCCCGAGGAGATGGCGGCCAGCTGGTCGGCCTGGTCGATGGTGAGCCCGCGGGTGTGGCAGAGCTTGAGGCCGTCCTTGGAGAGCACCAGGGCGTGCCGCGTGCCCGGCGTCTTGCTCAGGAGGTTTTCCAGCAACCAGTCCAGGTCGTGTTCCGTGGTGTTCATCGGCTGTCCTCCGAAGGCGCAGAAGAGCGGGTTCCCCGGCCGGCCGCGCGGAAGGCGCTGAACCGCGCACCGGCGTCGGCCCGAGCCGGTGCGGGGCTCGCCACCGGCGGCGGCGCCGTCTTGGGCGCGGCCGCCAGCGTCTGCCCGCGACGTCGCTGCGGCAGCCCGGACGACGCACTCTCCACTTCGGACTCGATCGCAGGGGGCACAGCGGGCGCGGCGGGCGGCGCACTCGGCGTGACCGGCCGGGCTTCCGGTGCGGGCTGGGTGATCAGTTGCCGCGGGATCATGACCACCACTCCGGTGCCGCCCCGCGCGGACGGCCGGAAGTGCACGGTCAGGCCGTGTTTGCGCGCCAGGCACCCCACCACCGCCAGTCCCAGCCGGGTCCCGGACAGTGTCGTCAGGTCCAGCGGCTCGGCGGAAACCGCCCGCACGGCACGCTCGAGTGCGGCGGGGCTCATGACGAGGCCACTGTCCTCGATCGTGACCACGACACCCGCGTGCACCTCCTCCACGTACACGTGCACGTCCTCCGACGGCGGGGAGAAGCTGGTGGCGTTGTCCATCAGTTCGGCCAGTGCGTGCATGACCCCTTCGGCGGCGTACCCGGCGACCGCGACCGTGCTGGTCGAGTGCGTCCGCACCCGCTGGTAGGCGCTGATGCGCCCCATCGCCCCGCGCAGGATGCTTTCCATCACGATCGGCTTGGTCCAGCGCCGGCCGGAACGTGCGCCGGTCAGGACCGCGATGCTGTCCGCCAGGCGGCCCGCCTGCGCGGTGCTGTGGTCCAGTTCGAGCAGGTCGCCGAGGACGTTTTCGTCATACCGGCCTTCCATCTCGCGCAGGTCGGCCAGCATGCTGGTGGCCAGCGCCTGAACGCGGCCGGCGGCGTTGGCGCAGGCCGCCATCGTGGCCGCGCGCATGCGCTCTCCCCGGCTGATTTCCTGCGCGATCGTCTCCAGCACCCGCCGGCGGGCTCCGTCGACGGAAGCCGGCACCTCGGCGAGCGCCGTGTCCGCCGACGCTCCGTCGCGCACCCGCCCGACCACCGCGGGCAGCGTGTCGTCGGCGAGCTGGGCGACCTCCGCGTCCAGGACCGCGAGCCGGCCACGGAAGTGGCGCGCCGCCTGCGCGCAGTACGCGGCGACCGTGACGGCCGCACACACCACAGCGGCCGCCACCCCGCCGTACCAGGCCACGAACGTCCGGTCCGCCGCGGGCACCCCGGCCGTCATCCACCACCAGAGCCCGCCGGTGATGACGATCGCGACCGGCAGAACGAACAGAGCTCGGCTCACCGGCAGGCGCGCGGCCTGATCGTGAGCGGGTAAGTGCACTGACATCGATCAGGTCCTCGTGGGGCGGTCGGAGACAGGAACGTCAGGGGTGCGGAACCGGAGCTCGCCACGCAGCGACACCCGATATCGAGCGGTGCGGAAAACGCGCAGGGGTTCGCGCGGGCATTCACTGAAGGGGGTAACCGGCGGACTGCCGTGCAAGACCCTAGCGCCGATCTTTCCCGTCCGTAAGAGCCAACTTCAGGTGGCGCGATCTTCGCCGGCCTTCGACGTTTCCGGAAAGTCAATTCCCAACGGATCGATCCGCATATCGGGAAATAGGCATATCGCAAAATAGGCGAAAAGGAGGTTGAGCCGCCGTCGTGGCCGCCCTTGAGGACGGCGGCTACCGCACGGAAAGGTGGCGGGCCGCGGCGCTCCGGCCGGCTCAAGCGGTGGCGACCGCCCGGCGCACGCCGTCGGCCAGTTCCTCCGCCAAGCCGCGGACTCCCGAAGGACCGTCGGCTGCCGCCGTCACCAGTGCCGAGCCCACGATCACCGCGTCGGCGAACGAAGCCACCTGAGCCGCCTGGTCACCGGACCGGACACCCAGACCGACGCCGATCGGCAGGGACGTGTGCGCCCGCGTGCGGCGGACCAGCTCTTCCGCGCCCGCGCCGACCTGCTCGCGCGCGCCCGTCACGCCCATGACCGCGGTCGCGTAGATGAAGCCCGACGACGCGGCCGCCGTGAGCGCGAGCCGCTCTTCCGACGACGAAGGCGCCACCAGGAACGTCCGGTCCAGGCCGTGCTCCTTCGACGCCGTCATCCACGACGCTGCCTCGTCCGGGATCAGGTCCGGCGTGATCAGGCCGAGCCCGCCCGCCGAAGCGAGGTCACGCGCGAAGCGGTCCACGCCGTAGCGGTTCACCGGGTTCCAGTACGTCATCACCACCGCGCGGCCCCCGCGCGCCGACACCGACTCGACCACCTCGAACAGGTGCTTGAGGCGGAAGCCGTTGTCCAGCGCGGTCACCGAAGCGGCCTGGATGGTCGGGCCGTCCATCACCGGGTCGGAGTACGGGACGCCGACCTCGATGAGGTCCGCGCCGCCGTCGATGGTCGCCGCGATCAGGTCCTTCGAACCGTCGACCGTCGGGAAGCCCGCCGGGAGGTAGCCGATCAGCGCGCCACGCCCTTCGGCGCGCGTCGCGGCGAAGAGGTCGTCGAGCCCGCTCATCCGTTCACCAGTCCGAACCACTTGGCCGCCGTGTCCATGTCCTTGTCGCCGCGGCCGGAGAGGTTCACGACGATCAGGCCGTCCGGGCCCAGCTCGCGGCCCAGGTCCAGCACGCCGGCCAGCGCGTGCGCCGACTCGATCGCCGGGATGATGCCCTCGGTGCGCGAGAGCAGCTTGAACGCGTCCATCGCCTGGGCGTCGGTGATCGGGCGGTACTCGGCGCGGCCGGTGTCCTTGAGCCACGCGTGCTCCGGGCCGACGCCCGGGTAGTCCAAGCCGGCCGAGATCGAGTGCGACTCGACCGTCTGGCCGTCTTCGTCCTGCAGCAGGTACGTCATCGCGCCGTGCAGGGTGCCCGGGGTGCCCTTGGTCAGGGTCGCCCCGTTCCGGTTGCCCTCGATGCCTTCGCCGCCCGGCTCCAGCCCGACCAGCCGCACGGACGGGTCGTCGTAGAAGCCCGAGAAGATGCCGATGGCGTTCGACCCACCGCCGACGCAGGCCGCGACGACGTCGGGCAGGCGCCCGGCCTGCTCGAGGATCTGCTCCCGGGCCTCGGTGCCGATGACGTGGTGGAAGTTGCGCACCATCGCCGGGAACGGGGCCGGACCGGCCGCCGTGCCGAACAGGTAGTGCGTGGTGTCGGAGTTGGTCACCCAGTCTCGCAGCGCCTCGTTGATCGCGTCCTTCAGCGTCCGCGACCCGGTCTTGACCGGGATCACCTCGGCGCCGAGCAGCCGCATGCGGGCCACGTTCAGCGCCTGGCGCTCGGTGTCGACCTCGCCCATGTAGACGACGCAGTCGAGGTCGAGCAGCGCGCACGCGGTGGCCGTCGCGACGCCGTGCTGGCCCGCGCCGGTCTCGGCGATGACGCGCTTCTTGCCCATGCGCTTGGTGAGCAGCGCCTGGCCCAGCACGTTGTTGATCTTGTGGGAGCCGGTGTGGTTCAGGTCTTCGCGCTTGAGGAAGACCCGCGCACCGCCGGCGTGCTCGCCGAAGCGCTTGGCCTCGGTGAGCAGCGACGGGCGGCCCGCGTAGTCCTTCAGCAGGCGGTTGAACTCGTTCAGGAACTCCGGATCGTGCCGGGCCTTGTCGTACTCGGTGGCGACCTCGTCGACGACGCCGATCAGCGCCTCCGGCATGAACCGCCCGCCGTACGGGCCGTAGTAGCCGCGCTCGTCCGGGTCGTGCTTGCCCTGCTCCTCGGTCACCGCGACGGCCTCGGGCAGGCGGGGTGGGAACCGGCGGTGACCAGCTTGATCAGGGCGCCCTTCGGATCGCCGGAGGCGACGAGCCCCTCGCCGACCAGTACCGCGTCGGCGCCGTGGCCGGCGTAGGACATCAGGTCGCCCGGCCCGCGGACACCCGATTCGGCGACCTTGTAGACGTCCATCGGCAGGCCGGGGGCCAGCCGCGAGAAGACGTCGCGATCCACCTCGAGGGTGTGCAGGTTGCGCGCGTTGACGCCGATGACCTTGGCGCCCGCCTCGAGGGCCCGGTCGGCCTCCTCGGCGTTGTGGATCTCCACCAGCGCGGTCATCCCGAGCGACTCGACGCGGTCGAGCAGCGAGACGAGCGCGTTCTGCTCCAGCGCGGCGACGATCAGCAGCACCATGTCGGCGCCGTGCAGGCGGGCCTCGTGCACCTGGTAGGGGCTGACGATGAAGTCCTTGCGCAGGATGGGGATGTCCACCGCGGCGCGGACGGCGTCCAGGTCGGCCAGCGAACCGCCGAAGCGGCGCTGCTCGGTGAGCACGCTGACCACGCGCGCCCCGCCGGCTTCGTAGTCCTTCGCCAGCGCGGCCGGGTCGGGGATGTCGGTCAGGTCACCCTTCGACGGGCTGCGCCGCTTGACTTCCGCGATCACGCCGATGCCGGACTCGCGCAGGGCGGCCATCACGTCGCGGGGCGCCGGGGCGGCGGCCGCGCGGATCTTCAGCTGGTCGAACGGCAGCGCGGATTCCCGCACGGCGAGATCTTCCCGCACGCCGGCGACGATGTCTTCGAGCACGCTCACCGGGCACCCCCACCAGGGCACGTGCTCACGGATTCACTCGCAAAGTCGCTCACAAAAACCTTCCCCTTCCCGCCGAAACGATGCTAACCCCCGCATCCGGGACGCCGGGTTCCGGGTGTGCGCGTTACTCCGAATGCCTGCCACCGGCCTCGGTGGGATCTTCCCCTTCGGTCAGGGCTTCCCACAGCTCGGCGTCGGGGTCACGGGCCTTTTTCCGCGTGGCCGGGGCCGCGTACTTCGTCCCGAGCCGCGCGGCTCGGGACGCGCCCTTGACGGCTGCCAACCCGCCGGCGGCGACGAGAATTCCCGCGAGGACGGCGAGGCCGCGGCCCAGCAGCATCTCGGTCACCGGCAGCCCGTCCGCGTAACCGCCGAACCGGACGCCGGCCACCCCCGCCCAGACGGCCGCGGCGCCCGCCAGCGCGAGCACGACACCGAGCACGCGCCGCGCCCAGCCGCCGGTGGCCACCAGCCCGGCCACGCCGGCCAGGGCCAGCAGCGCCAGCGGCACGAGCGCGGGGGCACGCTGCTCGCCGGTCTCGCGGTGGAGCACGGTCCCCCGCACGCCGCCGTCGCGGAACTCGGCGAACCAGGTCAGCCGTGACGCACCCCACAGGGCCAGCGCGCCCAGCAGGAGCGCGACCACGATCATCCACACCGGACGCCTCGAGGCCGCCGCCACCGCCGGAGCGGCCGCGGCCGGGGAGGCGGCCGGGGCCGGGGAGGGGGCGTCCGGCCGCCCGGGCGCGTCAGACACGAGCCGTGTCCGCGTCCGGGTCGAGGAGGCCGGCCGCCACCATCGTCTGCGCGGCGGCCACCGCCGAGAGCACGGTCCTGGCCTTGTTCAGCGATTCGGTGTCCTCGTAGTCCGGCACCGAGTCGGCGACCACCCCGCCCCCGGCCTGGACGTACGCGATGCCGTCCTTGACCAGCGCGGTGCGGATCGCGATCGCCGTGTCGGCGTCGCCGGCGAAGTCGAAGTAGCCGACGACCCCGCCGTACAGCGCGCGGCGGACCGGCTCCAGCTCCTCGATCAGCTCCATCGCGCGGACCTTCGGCGCGCCGGACAGCGTCCCGGCCGGGAAGCACGCCGTGACCGCGTCGAACGCCGTCTTGCCGTCGGCCAGCTCACCGGTGACGGTGGACACGATGTGCATGACGTGGCTGTAGCGCTCGATCTGGAAGAAGTCGACGACGCGCACGGTGCCCGGTTTGCAGACCTTGCCGAGGTCGTTGCGGCCGAGGTCGACGAGCATCAGGTGCTCGGCGCGCTCCTTCTCGTCGGCGAGGAGGTCCTTGGCCAGCTGCGCGTCCTCCTCCGGGTCGGCGCCGCGCCAGCGGGTGCCCGCGATCGGGTGCGTGGTCGCGCGGCCGTCCCGCACGGTGACCAGGGACTCGGGGCTGGAGCCGACGATGTCGAACCCCTCCAGCCGCAGCAGGTACATGTACGGGCTCGGGTTGGACGTCCGGAGCACGCGGTAGATGTCGAGCGCGTCGGCTTCGGTGGGGATCTCGAACCGCTGCGACGGCACGATCTGGAACGCTTCGCCGGCCTTGATCGCCTCGACGGCCTTCTCGACCGCGGCGTGGAAGTCTTCCTTGGACCGCTTCCGGGTGAATTCCGGCACGGGCCGGTCGAACGCGGCGACGGTGGCGGGCGCGGCCACCTGCAGCTGCTCGGTCATGGCGCTCAGCCGGGCGACGGCGTCGTCGTAGGCCGCGTCCACGCGCTCGGGCGAGTCGTCCCAGTTGACGGCGTTCGCGATGAGCGTGACCGTGCCTTCGTGGTGGTCGAACGCCGCGAGGTCGGTGGCCAGGAACATGGTCAGCTCGGGGATGTCCAGGTCGCGCTCGGCCAGCTCCGGCAGCTTTTCCAGCCAGCGCACGGCGTCGTAGCCGATGTAGCCGACCATGCCGCCGGTGAGCGGCGGCATGCCGGGCAGCGGCTCGGTCTGGAGGGCTTCGATGGTCTCGCGCAGGACTTCCAGCGGGTTGCCCTCACCCGGCAGGCCGACCGGCGGGGTGCCGGTCCAGACCGCTTCGCCGTCGCGGACGGTGAGGGCGGCCCGGCTGCGGACGCCGATGAACGACCAGGGGGTCCAGGACGCGCCGTTTTCGGCGGACTCGAAGAGGAAGGTGCCGGGCCGGTCGGCGGCGAGCTTGCGGTACACCCCGATCGGCGTCTCGCCGTCGGCGAGGACCCGGCGCACGACCGGGATCACGCGGCGGCTCTCGGCGAGGACGCGGAAGTCCTCGCGAGACGGGCTGACCGTGCCGGGACCGGCCGAACCGGCGGATGCGCTGACCATGGACCTCATTGTGCCGCCCCGGCGGATCGCGGCGGCGCCGGGCCATAATTCAATGAATGTTGAATTCTGGCCCGGCCTGGGTCATGATGAAGCCGTGAGCGCCACGGACAACACGGAGACTACGGCCCGCCGCCGCGGCCGGCGGCCCGCCGGCCAGGACACCCGCACTGCGCTGGTCGAAGCCGCGCGGGCCGTGTTCGCCGAAAACGGCTACGACGGGGCGACCGTACGCGCGATCGCCACCCGCGCCGGCGTCGACGCGGCGATGGTCAACCACTGGTTCGGCGGCAAGGAGGGCCTGTTCGCCCACGCCGTCCTCGAGCTGCCGTTCGACCCGGTGGAGCTGCAGCAGACCCTGCGCGACGGCCCCGACGACGAACTCGGCGAACGGATCGTCCGCACCTTCATCACCCGCTGGGACAGCGCGGGCGGCGGCGTGTTCGTGGCGCTCATCCGCAGCGTCGCCGGCCACGAGCAGGCCGGGCACGTGCTGCGCGACTTCTTCCAGCGGTTCTTCAGCGCCCTGATCTCCGCGATCGGCTCGGACCGCATCCCGCTGCGGATGAACCTCTGCGCGTCCCAGATGGTGGGTCTCGGGATGATCCGCTACGTCGCGAAGTTCGAGCCGTTCGCCACCGAGGACGTCGAGGTCCTGGTGCGGGCCGTGGCGCCGAACCTGCAGCGCTACATCACCGGCGAGATCGGCTGAGCCCCGGCCCGGCCGGTCATCGGCGGCCTCCTCCGGCGGCCAGTCGGGAAATCGGCGCCGTGCGCCAGCCCGTCCGGCGGGCGGCGTCGGCCTGCCGGGCGCGCGCGAAGGTCCAGTAGCCGGGCACCCCGGCGGCGACCAGGATCCCGATCGACGGCAGCACGAGCCCGGAGAACAGGAAGCCCGCGGCGAACAGCACCGCGAAGACCGTGGAGGCCACGCACCACCGCAGGCTCGTGTCCAGCATGGCCGTCCCCCGCGCCGCCCACTCCGGCCCGCCCGGCTCCCTCGGCGGCAGCCAATCCCCCATGAAGGCAGGTTAGCGCCTACCGGGCCAGCACCAGGGCGATCAGCGCCAGCGCGCCGGGGAGCACCTGGACGAAGAGGATCCGCTTGCTCGCCGTCGCGGCGCCGTAGAGGCCCGCGACGATCACGCAGACGACCCCGTACAGCTTGAGCTGGAACCCGGTCGGGTCGGTCGCGATGAGCCCCCACACCAGCGCGAGCGCCAGGAAGCCGTTGTACAGCCCCTGGTTCGCGGCGAGCGTCTTGCTCTCTTCCGCGAACTCCTTCGTCGTGCCGAACGCGGCGCGGGCGCGGGGTGTCGTCCAGAGGAACATCTCCAGGACGACGATGTAGACGTGGATCAGGGCGACGAGCCCGACCAGGATGTCGGTGACGATGGTCACGCGAGCTCTTTCTCATCGGCCAGGAGGAGGCGTTCCTCGGTGTCGAAACAGGTGTGCGTGCCGGTGTGACAGGCCGGGCCGGTCTGGTCGACGCGCAGCAGGACCGTATCCCCGTCGCAGTCGATCCGCACTTCGCGGACGTGCTGGTAGTGCCCGGACGTCTCGCCCTTGACCCACAGCTTCCCCCGGCTGCGTGACCAGTACGTGCCGCGGCGGGTGGCGAGGGTGGCGGCCAGGGCGTCGTCGTTCATCCACGCCATCATCAGCACGTCCGAAGTGGCGTGTTCGACGACGACCGCGGAGATCAGGCCGTCGGCGTTGCGCTTGAGGCGCGCCGAGACGGCCGCGTCCAGGGTCATGCTTGCGCTCCCAGGATGTGCCGCTTGAGCGGCATCGAGTTCAACAGGACGAACGCGTAGCCGTAGCCCGCGAAGGAAAGACCGGAGAACAGCTTGTTGAACCACAGCTCGGCGCCGAGCAGCAGGAACGCGTGCAGCAGCGCGAAGACGACGGCGACGACCAGGCCGCCGATCCGCGCGCTGCCGTGCTTGAGGACCAGCCCGGTGGTCACCACGCCGCCGAGGATCAGCGCGAGCGCGGGCATCCGGTAGATGGCCAGGCCCGCCCCGGCGCCGAGCACGGGGATCAGGTCGAGCAGCGCCCACGCGACGGGCAGCCCGACCAGCAGGCCGGCGGTGACCTTCACCTCGGCGGGTGCCTGCCAGGACTTCACCGGACCTCGACCCCGCCTTCGCGCAGCGCGTCCTTGACGTCCCCGATCTTCAGCTGTCCGAAGTGGAACACGCTGGCGGCGAGCACGGCGTCGGCACCGGTCCGGACGGCGGGCAGGAAGTGCTCGAGGGCACCCGCTCCCCCGCTGGCGATCACCGGGACGCGCACGGCCTTGCGCACCAGTTCGATGAGTTCGAGGTCGAAGCCGTTCTTCGTGCCGTCGGCGTCCATGGAGTTGAGCAGGATCTCCCCGACGCCCAGCTCCTCGCCCCGCGCGGCCCACTCGACGGCGTCGATCCCGGTCCCGCGGCGGCCGCCGTGGGTGGTGACCTCGAAGCCGGACGGAGTCGGCTCGCCGCCCTCCGGCACGCGCCGGGCGTCGACGGACAACACGATGCACTGGGCCCCGAACCGCCGGGAGGCCTCGCTGAGGAACTCGGGCCGCGCGATGGCGGCGGTGTTGATGCTGACCTTGTCGGCCCCGGTCCGCAGCAGCCGGTTGACGTCGTCGTTGCTCCGCACGCCGCCTCCGACGGTGAGCGGGATGAAGACCTGCTCGGCCGTGCGGCGGACGACGTCGTAGGTGGTCTCCCGGTCCCCGGAGGACGCCGTGACGTCGAGGAAGGTGAGCTCGTCGGCGCCTTCGGCGTCATAGCGCCGGGCCAGCTCGACGGGGTCACCGGCGTCGCGGAGGCCGGCGAAGTTGACACCCTTCACGACCCGGCCCGCGTCGACGTCGAGACAGGGGATCACCCGCACCGCGACAGACATGCCACCAGCGTAGTCAAGGGGCTCCGGACCGCAGGCAATGGCACGGCCGGGGGCGTGGCGCGAGGACATCGTCGCGCGAGAAATCTTCACCGTCCGCGCATCGGCACGGCCCCCACATGCGTCCACCAGGGTGACGGAAAGGACGCGTGTGAGCTTCGAAGAGTTCGTCGCGGAGCGGCTGGACGGGCTGCTCCGCTACGCCACCGTCCTGACCAACGACCCGCACCTCGCGCAGGACATCGTCCAGGAGGTGCTGCTGCGCGCCCAACAGCGGTGGGACACCATCGCCACCCCGCCGACCTACGTGCGGCGGATGGTCACCAACGAGTACCTGTCGTGGCGGCGGCGCGCGGTGCGGCGGATGGTGCCCAGCAGCCACGAAGTCCTCGACGCGCTCAGCCCGCCGGAACCCGATCCGGCCGCCGCCTACGACGAGCGGGACGCGATGCTCGGCCTGCTCGCCACGCTGCCCCGCAAGCAGCGTGCCGCCATCGTGCTGCGCTACTACGAGAACTACTCCGACGCCGAGATCGCCGCGGTCCTGCGTTGCGGAGCCTCCACCGTGCGCAGCCAGATCTCGCGCGCACTGGCCACCCTGCGCCCGGCCGCGTCGCACCACACCGTCCTCACCACCGGAGCCCCCGAATGACGCGCAGCGAGCACGAGACCGAGACACTGATCCGGGAAAGCCTGGACCGCCTCGCCGCCCGCGCCCCGGACGGGCGCGCGGTGCACGAGGCCCTCGCCCGCGCCGGTCGACGCCCGCGGGGGACCGCCCGGCTCGCGCTGGTGGCCGCCGCCGTGGTCGCGCTGATCGTCGGCGTCGTCGCGGGTACCCAGCTGCTGACCACGCCGAGCCCGGTGCCTGCCGCGGGCCGCCCGGTGCTCACCTACGGCCCCGGGTGGTTGCCGGACGGCTTCACCGAGCAGTACCGCGAAGGCGGCCCCGGGATCACCCCGCAGGTGCGGCGGTGGTTCGCCGGTCCGGCCTCGATCACGCTGCGGACGTACTCCACCGCCGACCCCGCGTGGTCGCAGGCCGCGCTGAAGATCGCGTCGATCCACGACCAGGTCCTGGTGCACGGCCGGGTCGCCATGCTCACCGGCTCCGGCGACGCCGCCGAGCTCACCTGGCAGGCCGACGACGAGCACGTGCTGGGCGCGGCGATCGCCGGGATCCCGGATGCCCGCGCGGTCGCCCAGCGGTTCGCCGACGACGTCGCCGCCGAACCGGTCGGCGTCCGCGGCGAGCTGCGGTTCGGCCCGTTGCCGGCGGGGCTGGCCGAGCGCTCGGCCGCGGTGCGGGGCTCCGGTCCCGGCGACGCGAGCACCGAGCTCACCGCGGCCGACCCGGCCCGGCCGTCGATGCCCGTGGTGCACGCCGTCGTCGGCCCGGACCTTCCCGGCGTGCACGGCGCCGCACCGGTGACCGTCCGCGGCAGCGGCGGCTTCTTCGTGGCACCGGGCACCGAGCGGACGGCGATGGTCGCGGTCCGGCTGCCGTCAGGACGCTGGCTGCGGGTGACGGGCCCGCTGCCGGAGGCCGAACTGGTCGCCATCGCCGACGGCGTCCAGCTCGACCCCTCGCCCGACTACCGGTGGCTCGGCCGGCCTACCAGTTGATCGCCGGGAACCAGATGATCCCGAGCCTGCCGAGCACCCGGACGTCCCAGTAGAGCAGCGTGAACGTGCCGCCGACGAGCAGGGCCGCGCCGGTCACGGTCGCGATCCGGGCCGGTTTCGCGGCCAGCCAGCGGTGCACGCGTCCGCCGGTCGCGTGCGTCAGGAGGAGGAACAGCACCGCCATGACGACGATGTTGCCGACCGACTGCAGGGCGAACGCGGCGGCGCCGTACAGCACGTTGTGCTCCTCCGCGGCACTGCGGAACATGATCCGGAACAGCGGGTACGGCCTGCCGATGAGGAACCCGCCGATGAGCGCGCCCATCAGCACCAGCGGGGCCGCCGGGTGGCGGCGGGTGAAGCCGGCCAGTGGGTTGCGGACGAGACCGAGGGCGATCAGGCCCAGCAGCAGGAAGACCAGGCCGACGACACCGAAGGCGACCATGGACTGGACGCTGCGCGGCGACAGCCCGGTGGTCTTCGCGGTGGAGAACTGCGGCATCCGCGTCCCGACGAGCGCGACGATCACGCCGTAGACCACCGACACGGTGAGCATGCCCGCGGCGATCCAGCCGAGCGGCTTGAGCGTGGTGGCGAAGCGCCGCTTTTCCGCCGCTTGGCCGCCGACCAGCGGCGCGACCGCCCCGAAGGCGGCGATGTTGCAGGCGGTGAACGACCCCGCGAGGCCGGAGACGAACGCGAAGAGCGTCCCGGCGAGGACCCCGCTGATCGGCGTGGCCTTGGCGTCGTAGCCGAGGAGCCCGTTGGCGACGCTGTCGCCGATCACGGAGTCGACGAACGGGGCCGACCAGATCACGGTCAGCGCGAACCCCGCCAGGACCGCGACGACAGCCACGGCGGCGCGACGCGCGGGATACGGCCCGGCGCCGAAGAACCTCGCCTGCGGATGAACCGGTACTTCGTGGATGACCGCCATCTACGCCCTCCAGTGTGCGGAATGATCCAGCACACAAAGCGTTTCAGACATGGGTGTCGAAACGCTTCGGCCAGGCGTGTGGGCTTCGGGCGCCGAAAGGCCCAGTCGTTCTTCCCGTCGGCTACGGTGCGGCCGCGGACCGTCCGGTCTGATCACCCGCTACCCCCGGCATCGCCGCGCGCCACCCGGCTACGGTGAGCCCATGACTTCCGAGACCGACCGCCTCGCCGCCGAGCGCTACGTCGTCCTGACCACGTTCCGGCGCGACGGGCGGGCCGTGCCGACCCCGGTCTGGGTGGCCGGTGACGGCGGCGAGCTCCTGCTGTGGTCGGTGCGGAAGGCCGGCAAGGTCAAGCGCATCCGCAACGACGGCCGGGTCGAGGTCCAGGCCTGCGACGTGCGCGGGCAGAAGACGCACGGCCCGAAGGTGTCCGGCCAGGCCCGGCTGCTGGACGCCGGGGACACCGAACGGGCCCGGCAGGCGATCGGCCGCAAGTACGGCATCACCGGGCGCGTCACGATGTTCTTCTCGAAGCTGCGCGGCCCGGCGGACCGGACGGTCGGGATCGCCGTCAAACTGGACGGCTGAAGCTGCGGAAGCCGCGCCGCAGGTAGTTCGGCAGTGCGTGCGGGTGATCGAGCGTCGAAGTGTGCAGCCAGACGCGGCGCGCTCCCGGCAGCGTCCACGCGTCGGCGACGGCGAGGGTGAGCGCGTACCCGCCGAGTCCTTTGCCGACGAACTCCGGCAGCAAGCCGAACGTGGTGATCTCGACGTCGTGCTCCCGCTGCGGCTCGAAATCCGCGACGCCGGCGACTTCGCCGCGGTACTCGATGAGCCGGTACTCGCGGCGGGCGGCGGCGAACCAGCGTTCCCACTCCTCGTCGCCCCGTGACGCGCTCGGCCACCGGTACGGCGTCCCGATCCGGACGTGCAGCTCGCGGATCAGCGCCCCCGGCCCGGTGGCCCGCAGCGCGACACCGTCGACGGGCGGAGCCGGGTTGAGCTGATCGGGGCCGGTCATTTCGAGCTCGGTGACGATCTCCTCCACCCGCGGCAACCTACGACGCCGGCAGGCCGCTGTCAGCCGCTTTTCGGCGGCTGCCCGGTCAGCAGGCGGTCCACCAGCGCGGTGACGAGGTCGTGGCGCTGCTCGTCGGTGAACAGCTCGGGTAGCGTCAGCCGTTCCACGATCAGCCAGTTCAGCGCCAGCCACAGCAGCACCACCATCGTGCCGTCGCCGGGCAGGCCGGACTTCTCGTGGTGGGCGACGTTGAAGTCGAGGTCCGCGCGGATGCGGTGGGTCAGCACGTCCCGCAGCTCCGGACGGCGCACGGCTTCCAGCCGTAGTTCCAGCAGCGCCAGGAACCCCGTCGGGAACGCGGCGACACGGTCCACGAGCGCGTGCATCAGCTCGGTGACGCGGGCCCGGTCCCGCGGCCCCTGCAGGCCGTCCGCGATGACGTCATCATCGGCCAGCCGCTCGTACACCCGCTCCCCCGCGCCCTTGAGGATGTCGCCGCGGCTGGAGAAGTAGTTGGAGGCCGTACCGACCGGCACTCCGGCCTGCTGGTCGACCGCGCGGAAGGTGAGCCCCCGCGCGCCCTCGTCGGCCAGGACCTCGATCGCGGCGTCGAGCAGTGCCGCCCGGCGCCCGGGATTGCGTCGCACCATGTTGACACCACTCCAGACGTAGTACTACGGTCAAACCACTTCAACCAAAGTACTATAACCGGAGTCATTCCGGTCGGGGGCACCATGCGCAAGCTCACGTACTTCGTCGGCGTCAGCATCGACGGCATGATCGCCGGACCGGACGGCGAGACCGATTTCCACCCGCTCGCCCCGGACATGGTCGCCCACGTGCGGGCGGAATTCCCGGAGACCATGCCGACCCACATCCGCCCCCTCATCGGGATGGCAGCGGACACGCCGAACAAGCGGTACGACACGGTCCTCATGGGCCGCGGCACCTACCAGCCGGCCATGGACGCGGGCGTCGCCAGCCCGTACGCCCACCTGCGACAGTACGTCGTCTCGCGCTCGCTGACCGAGGTCGCCGACCCGGCCGTCACGATCGTGCCCGGCGATCCGCGGGCGCTGGTGCAGCAGCTCAAGGCAGCGGACACCGGCCTCGGCATCTGGCTGTGCGGCGGCGCGGACCTGGCCGGGCAGCTGCTGCCGGAGATCGACGAACTGGTGGTCAAGTCCTACCCGGTGGTCGCAGGCGGCGGAGTGCCGATGTTCCGCGGCGGATTCGGGCCGCGCGGGTTCACCCCCGCCGAGGTCCTGACCTTCGGCCACGGCGGCACGATCACCACCTACCGTCCGGCGTCGAGCTGACGCTCCCGCGTCGCCTTGCGGATCTCTTCCGAAGCTTCCCGGTAGGCCGGCGCGGCGCGGGCGAAGTAGTCGAACAGCACCTCCTGCTGCTCCGGCGGGTACCGGCCGATGACCTCGGCGATCCGGCCCCGGGCCGGGCCGACGATCCCCTCGACCCCGGCGAGCGCGTCCGGCACCGGTTCGACCAGCACCTTGCGCCGGTCGGCCGGGTCGGCGGCGCGGCGGACGTAGCCGGCGCGCTCGAGCCGGTCGATCAGCCGGGTCGTCGCGCCGGTGGTGAGGCCGGTGCGCGCCGACAGCTCGCCCGAGGTCAGCGGGCCCTCCAGGTCGAGCAGGCTGAGCGCGTACCACTCGGTGGCGTGCAGGCCGGCGGCTTCCGCCCCGGCCAGGCCGTGCAGGCCCACCGCGTCCAGGTATCGCCGAAAGAGCACGTGCCGCTCACTTGCCATCCGATCGCTCTCCTGTCTAATATCTGCACATGTGCAGATACTGCACATGTGAAGCTAAGTATAGGAGACGACCATGCTGACCACCGACCGGACGGCTGTCACCGCCGTGCTCGACTCGCTCGCCGACGCGTGGGGCCGCGGAGACGCCGACGCCTACGGCGCGCACTTCACCGAAGACGCGACCTACGTGACCTTCGTCGGCACGCGCTACACCGGCCGCGACGACATCGCCGGCAGCCACCGGGTCCTGTTCGAGAAGTTCCTCAAGGGCACCAAGCTCGCCCACGAAGTCCTGGACGTGCGGTTCCTCGGCGCGGACGTCGCGGTCGTGAGCACCAGCGGCGACACCCACAAGGGCGCGCAGCCGGGCAAGCTTTCCAAGGTCCAGACGTACACGCTGGTCCGCGACAACGGCCGCTGGCTCGTCGCCGCGTTCCACAACACCCAGCGCAAGCCGCTGATGGAACGCATCTCGTTCGCGTTCGCGCCGGACACGAAGCCGAAGCGGTGAAGGCGCTGGTGACGGGGGCGAGCGCGGGCATCGGCCGGGCATTCGCCACGGCACTGGCCGCGGCCGGCTACTCGGTGACGGCCGTGGCCCGCCGCGAAGACCGCCTCGCGGACCTCGTGGCGGAGCTCGGTCCGGGCCACGACCACCTGGCCGCGGACCTGGCCACCGCCGAAGGCTTGCAGACCACCGCCGACCGGCTGGCCCGCGAGCCGTACACGCTGCTGGTGAACAACGCCGGCGCGGCGGTGCACGGCGGCTTCGCGGAGACGTCGCTGCGGGACTCGCTGGCCGTGGTGGACCTCAACTGCCGCGCGGTGGTCACGCTGGCCCACGCCTTCCTCACCCGGGCCCGGCCGGGCTCCGCGCTGGTGAACGTGTCCTCGACGCTGGGGTTCACGCCCAAGCCGGGCCTCGGCGTCTACAGCGCCACCAAGGCGTTCGTGACGTCGTTCTCCGAAACCCTGTGGCACGAACAGAAAGGCCGCGGGGTGCACGTGCTGGCGCTGTGCCCGGGCGTCACCACGACCGAGTCGCAGCAGGCCGGAGACGTCCCCTCCTGGCTGGTGCAGACGCCGGGCGAAGTCGCGGCGCGCGCCCTTCGCGCGCTGAACGACCGCCAAGGGCCGACCGTGGTCTCGGGACGGCCGAACGCCGTGATCACCGCGGTCGCCGGGCTGCTGCCGCGCCGGACCGCGGTGTCCCTGCTCGGTTAGAGCTCCGCGACCGCGGCGAGGGCTTCCGGCAGCGTGAACGCGCCGGCGTAGAGGGCCTTGCCGACGATGGAGCCCTCGACGCCGTCGGCCGCCAGGCCCGCCAGCGCGACGAGGTCGGCGACACTCGACACCCCGCCGGAGGCGATCACCGGCGCGTCGGTGCGGGCGACGACGTCACGCAGCAGGTCGAGGTTCGGGCCGCGCAGGGTGCCGTCCTTGCTGACGTCGGTGACGACGTAGCGGGAGGCGCCGTCGCGGTCCAGGCGCTCCAGGACCTCCCACAGGTCGCCGCCGTCGGAGGTCCAGCCGCGGGCCGAAAGCCGGTGGCCGGCCTCGGTGATCCGCACGTCGAGGCCGATCGCGACGCGGTCGCCGTACTCGCCGATGACCCGGGCGGTCCACTCCGGGTCCTCGAGCGCGGCGGTGCCGAGGTTGACTCGGCGGGCACCGGTGCCCAGGGCCGCCTTCAGGGACGCGTCGTCGCGGATGCCGCCGGACAGCTCCACCTGGACGTCCAGCTTGCCGACGACCTCGGCGAGCAGCTCGCGGTTGCTGCCCTTGCCGAAGGCGGCGTCGAGGTCGACCAGGTGGATCCACTCGGCGCCGTCGCGCTGCCAGGCGAACGCCGCTTCCAGCGGGTTGCCATAGGAGGTCTCGGTGCCGGCCTCGCCCTGGACGAGTCGCACGGCCTGGCCATCGGCCACATCAACGGCGGGAAGCAGCGTGAAAGTCACGGGGGTAACTCTAGGGCGGAGCCCCGGATCACCCGGTCAGAGGGTCGCCAGCCAGTTGCGCAGCAGGTGCGCCCCGGCGTCGCCGGACTTCTCCGGGTGGAACTGGGTGGCCCACAGCGGCCCGTTCTCGACCGCGGCGACGAAGTCCTCGCCGTGGTTCGCCCAGGTGACCTTCGGCTCCTGGCCGGGCAGGCCGTCGAGCTCCCACCGGCGCGCGGCGTAGGAGTGCACGAAGTAGAACCGCTCGTCCGGGTCGAGCCCGGCGAACAGCCGCGAATCCGCCGGCGCGCGCACGGTGTTCCAGCCCATGTGCGGCAGGACATCGGCGTGCAGCCGGTCGACGACACCGGGCCACTCGCCGGTGCCCTCCGTCTCCTCGCCGTGCTCGACGCCGCGGGAGAAGAGGATCTGCATGCCGACGCAGATGCCGAGCACCGGCCGCCCGCCCGCGAGCCGCTTGCCGATGATCCGGTGCCCGTGCACGTCCAGCAGACCCGCCATGCAGGCGGAGTAGGCGCCGACGCCGGGCACGACCAGGCCGTCGGCCTCGATCGCAGCATGCGGGTCGGCGGTGACCTCGACGTCGGCCCCGGCGCGCGCCACAGCGCGCTCGGCGGAGCGGAGGTTGCCGGAACCGTAGTCGAGAATCACCACACGAGACACGCCACCCAGCGTAGCCGCCGGGCTCAGCGGCGCTCGAACGAATAGACGTCGGTCACGGTGTTGCACGGCGACGGCGGCACGACCTCCACCCGCAGCACGCCGTCGTCGTAGTCGACCCCTTCCGGGGTGAAGGTGCCCGTGCACGTGCCGACCAGCGGAACCTGGCCGATTTCGTGCACCCGCGCGGTGACGTCGTGGCCGGTCACCGGCCGCGCGAGGTCGATCTGCAGGAGCTGCAGGTTGGTCGGGTACAAGTCGTTGTACGGGTCACTCGTGGCGCAGATCAGGCGCGTGGCGCCGACGAAGTCACACCCCTGGGCGCTGCGGATGTGGTGGTCGAGGTGGATGCGGGCGGCGACGGGGAGGTCGCCGGCCACCTTCGGGCCGCGCGGGTTGAGGAACGGCGTCGGGGAGACGTAGAGGCGGTCGATCTCGCCGAGCGGGCCGGAGACGAGCCACTGCCCGTCGGGGGTGACCGCGACCTGGGCGTTGGCGTTGGCGGCCGGTTCGTCGGGCTGCAGCGGGTGGACGAACTCCGTCGTCGTGCCGTCGGGCTTCGTGACCAGGTACATCTTCGTCGCGGGCACCGGGCTGCGGGTGTCCTGGTAGACGTCGAAGACGTAGCCGCGCAGCGAGTCCGGGTCGCCGACGTGGCCCCAGCCCTCGTCCTTGAGCGGCTGCGGGACGGTGGCGCCGTTGCGGTAGACGAGCTCGGGGGCGCGGCCCGGCAGCCGGAGGGTGGCGAGGCCCTCGCCGCTGATCCGGTTCTCGGCGGTGGTGTGGCCGACCTGCTGCCAGCGCGTTCCGTGCGCCGCGGCGACGCCGGTGGCCGCGAGCAGGGTGGCGGTGGTGAGGGCGAGCAGACTTGCCGTCCGCAGTGCGCGCATGTGCGCTCCTCGGGAGTTGAGGCCTTGGCGGCGGCGGTGCGATTCTTCCACGGACGGGCCGCCGGCCGGAAGAATCTTGAAGAAGACCGTTTGAGCGTCCCGGCGACCGGGTATCACTTCACCCGATCGTGTGCGTCGAGCCCGCCACGACCGAGCGCCAGGGAGGCGAAGATGGCCGAGGACGATCTGCTGTCCCAGATGCTGCACGCCTGGCGCGACGACATCGAAAGCGTGCCGTTTCCGCAGTTCAGCGAGCTGCTGATCCCTCGTCAGCAAGTCCGCCCGCGGTGCACGCCCAGCGCCTCTGTTGCGCGCGTGACGAACGCCACCCGGAGAACAGACGCCTGACTGTGGTTTCCTGCGGTGGCCGCATCGACGCGTCCCCGGGAGCCCTCATGAGTCGCCGCCCTGACCCGCACGACTTCCTCGACCTCGACGCCGGGCTCGCCGAGGAGGAACGCGCCATCCGCGACGCCGTGCGCGCGTACGCGAAGGACAACCTGCTGGACCACGTCGCCGGCTGGTACGAAACGGGCGCGCTCCCCGCCGCGGAGCTGGCGAAGGACTTCGGCTCGCTCGGCCTGCTCGGCATGCACCTGGAGGGGTACGGCTGCGCCGGCACCAGCGCCGTCGCGTACGGCATCGCGTGCCGCGAACTCGAAGCCGTCGACTCGGGGCTGCGCAGCTTCGTGTCCGTGCAGGGGTCGCTGGCGATGTACGCGATCCACCGGTGGGGCAGCGAGGACCAGCGGCAGGAGTGGCTGCCGCGGATGGCCACCGGCGAGGCGCTGGGCTGCTTCGGGCTGACCGAGCCGGACGCGGGCAGCGACCCCGGCTCGATGCGGACGCGCGCGGTGCGCGACGGGTCCGACTGGGTGCTCTCGGGCACGAAGATGTGGATCACCAACGGGACCGTCGCCGACGTCGCGGTCGTCTGGGCGCAGACCGACGACGGCATCCGCGGTTTCGTCGTCCCGACGTCGGCACCGGGCTTCACCGCGAACGAGGTCAAGCACAAGCTGTCGCTGCGGGCGTCACTGACCGCGGAACTGGTCCTGGACGGCGTCCGGCTGCCGTCGTCGGCCGCGTTCCCCGAGGTCCGGGGCTTGCGCGGACCGTTGTCCTGCCTGAACGAGGCCCGCTACGGGATCCTGTTCGGGGTCGTCGGCGCGGCGCGCGCGTGCTACGAAGCGGCGCTGGAGTACACGCTCTCGCGTTCGCAGTTCGGGAAGCCGCTGGCCGGGTTCCAGCTGACCCAGCGCAAGCTCGCCGACCTGCTCGTCGAGGTCAACCGCGCCGGGCTGGTGGCGCTGCAGATCGGCCGCCTGAAAGACGCCGGCGCCCTGCACCACAACCACGTCAGCTTCGGGAAGATGGCGAACGTCCGGTCCGCCCTGGACGTGGCCCGGACGGCGCGATCGATGCTCGGCGCGAACGGGATTTCGCTGGAGTACCCGGTGATGCGGCACATGGCGAACCTCGAGACGGTCCTGACGTACGAAGGCACCGAGGAGATGCACGCGCTGTCGCTCGGCCAGGCCGTGACGGGGCTGGCGGCGTTCCGCTGAGCGGTTTCTGTCGGTGGTGGCCGCTAGGTTCCGCGGTGTGACTTCTGCTGATTTCGAGACCGTGCTGGAGCTGCGGCGCTACACGCTGCACCCGGGCCGGCGCGACGAGCTGATCGAGCTGTTCGAGCGCGAGTTCGTCGAGCCGCAGGAAGCGGTGGGCGCGCACTTGTTCGGGCTGTTCCGGTCCCCGGCGGCCCCGGACGAGTTCGTGTGGCTGCGCGGTTTCCGCTCGATGGAGGCACGCGAGGAGGCGTTGACGGCGTTCTACTCCGGCCCGGTCTGGAAGGCCCACCGGTCGGCGGCGAACGCGACGATGATCGACTCGGACAACGTCCTGCTGCTGCGCCCGGTCCGCCGAGGGCTCGCTGCGCCGCCCCCTGGCCCGGGGGTGCACGTGACGATCGCCGCGGGGTCGGTGTCCCCACCGGATTCGGCGTTCGCGGCGTTCGAGACGGAGCCGTCGGAGAACACGTTTCTCCAGCTGCCGGTCCGCACGGACGGCCCGTTCTCGGTGTGGTTCAGCCGGCTCGCTTCGCCTTCGTCCGTGGCGCTCTCACCGACCACCCGGTCACTGCTGCGCTGAGAGCAGCTCGGTGAGCCCGTGGGGGTAGAGGATCTTGCTGCCGTCGCGGAAGTCGCGGAAGTCGACCCACCGCGCGGTGGCGGGATCGTCGAGGATCTTCATCTCCTCGCGCCGGTAAAGGCTTTCGTCGGCGAACCCGGCTTCGTAGACGAAGGCGATCTCGTGCCCGGGCCGGTCTCGCCAGGTGAAGACGTTCTCGAGCACGCCGAGCCGGGGGCCGACTTCGATCGCGGCACCGAGCTCTTCGACGAACTCCCGTTTGAGGGCCTCCACGCTGGTTTCCCCGAACTCGATCCCACCCCCGAGCGGCCGGTGAAAGGTCTCGTCTTTGACGTCGTCGTGCGCTGCGAAGACGAGAAGGGCGTCCCCTCGCCGGATGACGGCCAGCACGATCGACCGGATCGATGACATGGTGGCCACGCTATCGACCCGTGGCCCCCGAAGCACGGGCCGGCCGCCTACTCCCCCAGGAACTCCCTGATCGACAATCCCAGCGACCCCGCGTCCAGCCCGTGGGCCAGATCGTGGTCCGCGATCCCGCCGTAGGTCCGCACCTCCGCGTCCCGCCGCACCCCCAGCGCCTTGAGCCGGTGCGGCACCGCGGAAAGCGCCTCCGCCACGCAATGCGCCGACGTCCCCGCGAGGTACGGCTCCACGAGCACGACCGAAGCGGAGGCCGCCAGCACGGCCGACCGCAGACCCGCCGCGTCGAACGGCCGGATCGTCGACGCGTACAGCACCGTGACGTCCAGGCCCGCCGTCGCCCGCAGCACCCGGTCCAGCACCGGGCCGACGGCCACCACCACTGCGCGCGAGCCCCGGTGCAGCCGGGTGAAGCCCACCCCCAGCTGCGGGGAAGCGTTTTCCTGAGCCGAAAGCCGCAGGTAGACGCGCCCGTCGCCCGGGACGGACTCCAGCAGCAGCCGCCGCGCCTCCTCCGGGTGGCCCGGCACGTGCACCGTCCAGCCCGGCAGCGAATCGATCAGGGCGACGTCGCCCGGGGACTGGTGCGTGCGCCCCTCGGCCGCCATGTCGTACGACGCGCCCCACGACACCAGGACCCCGCCCAGCTCCTGGTGGGAGAAGTCCAGCTTGATCTGCTCGAACGCGCGCTCCACCAGGAACGACGGAAACGTGTGCACGATCGGCCGCAGCCCCGCGAGCGCCAGCCCGGCGCCCGTGCTGACCAGCAGCTGCTCGCGGATCCCGACGTTGATCACCCGGTCCGGGTGGCGCCGCGCGACGCCGGCGAGCTGCGCGGCCGAGATGTCGGCCAGCACGACCGCGACGTCCGGATCGGCGTCGATGATCTCTCCGGTGGTGGCGAGGAAAGTTTCCCGCATCGGCATCATGGTCAGCCCTTCGGTTCGACGACGGCGACCACGGCCAGCGGCCGGCCGGGGTGGGCGGCGGTGAAGGCGTCGTGCAACGCGTCGTGATCGCGGCCGGAGACCGTGCGGGTCTCCCACCCTTCGACGGCGAACCGGCGCGCGATCCCGCCCGGCCAGCCCCGGGTCGACGACTGGTTGTCGAGCACGACCGTGGTCAGGTTTTCGAGGTTGTCGCGCGCCGCGACGACGATCGCCTCGTGGTTCGAGCCTTCGTCCAGCTCGGCGTCGCCGACGAGCGTCACGACCTTCGCGCGCGTCAGGCCGCGGGCCCGCAGGCCGAGCGCGGTCCCGAGCGCGATCGGCAGGCCGTGGCCGAGCGACCCGCTGGAGATCTCGACGCCGGGGACGCGCCGCCGGTCGGGGTGGTGGCCGAGCCGCGACACCGCGTCGGACCAAGTAGGCAGCTCCGCTTCGGCGATGAAGCCCTTCGCGGTGAGCACGGCGTAGTACGCCATCGGTCCGTGCCCCTTCGACAGCAGGAACCGGTCACGGCCGGGCTCGTGGAAGTTTTCGGGCGTCACGTCGAGCACCCGGTCGTAGAGCACCCACAGGACGTCCACAGTGGACTCCGCGGCGACGCTGTGCTTTTCGTCGCCGGTCATCAGCGCAATCAGCCGGGACAGGTCGGCGTAACCCGGTTCGGTCACAGTGGTCATGACCCGACGATGCAACCTCGACTAAACTCGAAGTCAAGGATAGCCTGACCCGGTGACCAGGCTCGCTGAACACCTCAGCATCGGACAGGTGGCGGATCGCAGCGGAGTTCCGCACACGGCACTGCGGTTTTACGAGGAGAAGGGGCTGATCGGTTCGGAGCGGTCGGCGGGCAACCAGCGCCGCTACGCCCGCTCGGTGCTGCGCCGGATCGCGTTCATCCGCGCCGCGCAACGGGTCGGGCTTTCCCTCGAGGACATCAGCTCGGCGCTGGCGACGCTGCCGGTGGACCACGCCCCGACGAAGGCGGACTGGGCGCGCCTGTCCCGCGACTGGCAGCACGAGCTCGACGCGCGGATCGACGCCCTGCAACGGCTTCGCGACCGGCTCACCGGCTGCGTCGGCTGCGGGTGCCTCTCCCTGCGCAGCTGCGGGTTGTACAACAACGACGACGAGCTCGCCCGGTTCGGGCCGGGCGCCGGCAAACTGCGTCCCGCGGTCGAGGGTGGCATCTAAACCGCTTGCGCGCGGGGAGGATGCTGGAAAGGCAATGAACGAAAAAGAATCGACCCGCATCTCGAAGCGGCTGTCGCGGCACCTGCGCCACGACCCCGCGACCCTCGGCCTCACCCTCACTTCCGACGGCTGGGCCTCGGTCGACGCGCTCGTGCGCGCCCTCGCGATCACTCGCGCGGAACTCGACGAAGTGGTCGAGACCAACAACAAGCGCCGCTTCGCCTTCGACGAAACCGGAACGCGCATCCGCGCGAGCCAGGGCCACAGCGTCCCGGTCGATCTGCGGCTGCCGGACGCCACCCCGCCGGACGTGCTCTACCACGGCACGGTGGCGAAGTACCTCGACGCGATCTTCCGCGAAGGCCTGCGCCCGATGAACCGCCACGCGGTCCACCTCTCGGCCACGGCCGAAACGGCCGGAATCGTCGGCGCCCGCCGCGGCAAGCCGGTGATCCTCCGGATCGACGCCGCCGCAATGGCCGCGGCAGGCCACACGTTCCAAATTTCCGCCAACGGAGTCTGGCTGACCCCCTCAGTCCCCCCGCACCACCTCCACATCACCTGATCCCCCACCAATCACACAAGTTCCGCCCCCAATCACACGAGTTCCGCCCCCAATCACACAAGTTCCGCCTCCAATCACGCGAGTTCCGCCTCCAATCACGCGAGTTCCGCCTCCAGACACGCGAGTTCCGCCCCCAGGCACGCGGACCGACCCTCCCGATACGCGATCCGACCCTTCCGGTCCGCGAACCGGCCGTGCAGGTACACGCAACTCGCGTGACCAAAGCCGGAACTCGCGTGACCCGGAGCGGATCTCGCGTGATTGAAAACGGAACTCGCGGGATTGGCGGGCGTCGCCCTGCTTACAGTGCTGGGACGGGACTCGTGGCTCGGCGGCGGGGGCGGCCGAGGAGGCGGCGACCCACGTCGAGCAGTTCCGTGCGGAGCTCTTCGGCGCCGAGGCCTGCCAGGTCCGGGGAGCCGCCCGCCATGGCGATGCCTGTCAGCGTCACCAGGGCGTTGACCCGGGCCGTCGCGCTCGGGTCGGGGCCCGAAAGGATGCCGAGCAGCGCCTGGCCGAAGCCCTCCATGCCCCCGTGGGCCGACTTCGCGATCGCGCGCGCGATCCCCGGGTCGCTCGAGAACAACGCCACCAGCGCCCGGTGGCGGATCACCAGGTCGACGAAACCCTCCAGCAGCAGGTCCACCTGCGCGCCCCGGCGCTTCTGCGCGGCCGCGCGCCGCACCAGCTCGTCCAGGTCGCGGACGCCCGGCTCGGCGACCGCCTCGGTGATCTCCGCCTTCGTCTTGAAGTGGTAGTAGACGGCTGCCTTGGTGATGCCCAGCGCGTCGGCGATCATCTGCAGCGACGTGCCCTCGACCCCGTGTTCGGTGAACAGCCGCAGTGCGGTCTGCAGCAATCGGGTCCGGGTGTCCTCGGCCGGGCCGGCGGTCATTCTTCCTCCTCAGCAGCCGTCGGAGCCTACGTCAGCCCTTGTCGATCAGCAAACCGCCTTACTAGCCGACCGGCTAGGGACAAACCTTGCTGTTCGGCAAGTCACATACTTGCCGATCGGCTTGGAGTCTCCTTGCCGATCGGCTAGCGTGGAACCCACCTGATGGAGTGAATGGGCCCCGTCCGGGCGAAACGGAGCTGACTCGTGGCGACCTTCCTGTACCGGCTGGGCCGGTTTTCCTTCCGGCGGAGAGCGCTGGTCGCGGCGGTCTGGGCCGCGGTCCTCGTCGCGCTCGGGCTGGGCGCGCTGACGCTGTCGGGCCAGCTGTCGAACTCGGTGACGATCCCCGGCACCGAGTCGCAGCGGGCGATCGACCAGCTCACCGAGAAGTTTCCGCAGGCCAAGGCCGGTGGCGCCACCGCCCGCGTGGTGATCGAGGCCCCGGCCGGGACCACGGTGACCGACGCGAAGGGCAAGGCCGCCGTCGAAGCCCTGGTCGGGCAGCTGAAGACGGCGCCGAAGGTCGCTGCCGTGGTCGACCCGTTCCAGGCGCGGTCGATCGCCCCCGATCAGCGCGTCGCACTCGCCCAGGTCAGTTACGGAGCGAAGGCGTACGAGCTCACCGACGGGGATCGTCAGGCGCTGCTGGACACCGCCAACGCCGCCCGCGCCGCCGGGTTCACCGTCGAGTTCGGCGGCGACGCCGTGCAGGGTGCGCCCGCGACCGGCGCCACCGAAGGCCTGGGCGTCGCGGTCGCCGCCGTCGTCCTGGTCATCACGTTCGGCTCGCTGCTGGCGGCCGGGATCCCGCTGCTCACCGCGCTGATCGGGGTCGGCACCGGGATGGCGGGCATCATGCTGGCCTCCGGCTTCCTGGAGCTGAACTCGAACACACCGATCCTCGCGCTGATGATCGGCTTGGCCGTCGGCATCGACTACGCGCTGTTCATCGTTTCGCGCTACCGCCACGAACTGGGCATCGGCCGCGACCCCGAAGAAGCGGCCGGGCGCGCCGCGGGCACCGCCGGGTCCGCCGTGGTGTTCGCCGGGCTCACGGTGATCATCGCGCTGGCCGGCCTCACCGTGGTCGGCATCCCGTTCCTCGGCCAGATGGGGGTCGCCGCGGCCGTCACCGTCGCGATCGCCGTCCTCATCGCCTTGACACTGCTGCCCGCGATCCTCGGCTTCGCCGGGGCCCGGGTTGCCGGCGGCCGCATCCGGCTGCGGCGCAAGCCGGTCGAACCGACGCACGGCGAGCGCTGGGCGCGGTTCGTCGCCCGCCACCGGATCCCGGTGCTGCTGGTCGCGCTGGCCGGGATGGCCGTCGTCGCGCTGCCGGCGCTGGGTATGCAGCTCGGCCTGCCCAACGACAGCACCGCGGCGCCGGAGTCGACGCAGCGCAAGGCCTACGAGATCGCCAGCCGCAGTTTCGGTGAAGGCTCCAACGGGCCGCTGCTGGTCGTCGTCGACACCGGCGCGAGCACCAACCGCCAGGCCGCGCTCGGCCGGGCCGCGGCCGACATCCAGAAGCTGCCCGACGTCGCCGCCGTCACGCCGCCGCGCGTCAACCAGGCAGGTGACACGGCGTTGCTCACGGTGATCCCGAAGAGCGGCCCGAGCAGCACGCAGACCGAGGACCTGGTGGCCGCGATCCGCACCGAATCCGGTGCGTTGGAGAACGCGACGGGCGCGAAGCTGTCCGTCACCGGGCAGACCGCGGCGAACATCGACGTCTCCGAGAAGCTGTCGGACGCGATGCTGCCGTACCTGGCGCTGATCGTCGGGCTGGCGTTCGTGCTGCTGATGCTGGTGTTCCGCTCGGTCGTGGTCCCGCTGAAGGCGACGATC
This sequence comes from Amycolatopsis sp. NPDC026612, assembly GCF_040638285.1. Lineage (NCBI taxonomy): Bacteria > Bacillati > Actinomycetota > Actinomycetes > Pseudonocardiales > Pseudonocardiaceae > Amycolatopsis > Amycolatopsis sp. NPDC026612. The sequence goes on along the minus strand of NZ_JBEZYB010000048.1, from coordinate 9,618 downwards.
GGCTTCCTCGGCTCGGTCGCGGCGACGTTCGGCGCGGTGGTCGCGGTGTTCCAGTGGGGCTGGCTCACGGATCTGCTCGGGGTCGCCTCGACCGGGCCGATCATGAGCATGCTGCCGCTCCTGCTGATCGGCGTGCTGTTCGGGCTGGCGATGGACTACCAGGTGTTCCTGGTGACGCGGATGCGCGAGGAGCACGTGCACGGCGCGGAGCCGCAGGAAGCGATGGTCACCGGCTTCCGGCACGGGGCGCGCGTCGTGGTCGCGGCGGCGCTGATCATGATCAGCGTGTTCGCCGGGTTCGTGCTCGCCGAGTCGTCGCTGATCCAGTCGATCGGCTTCGCGCTGGCGTTCGGCGTGCTGGTGGACGCGTTCGTGGTCCGCATGACGCTGGTCCCGGCGGTGATGTCCCTGCTCGGCCGCGGCGCGTGGTGGCTGCCGAAGTGGCTGGACCGCATCCTGCCGGACGTCGACGTGGAGGGCGAGAAGCTCACGAAGCAGCTGGACGACGCCCCCGGCGACGACGGCCGGGAACTGGTCGGCGCCGGCCGCTGACCGAGGTTGTCCCCAGCTCGGCCGTGATGTGGACAACCACGTCACGGCCGGGCTGTTTTCGGCTCTGCGCGGGGTGGCCCCGATAGAATGGACGTGGGGCCGGTCCCCCGGAGAGGGTGGGGGCTGGGGTCAGCTCGAGAACCAGAAGATCGCGCCGCCGATGGCGAGCAAGGCGGCCACGCCCAGCACCACCGCCATGAACTTGGCCGTCTTCCAGGTCGAATAGACGCCGCCCACCAGAAAGCCACCAAGGGCGAGCAGGAGCACGCCGACCACACCACTGTTCACGCCGGTTAGGGTGCCACATGCCGTTCGACCTGACCGTGCTGGGCAGCGCCAGTCCCTATCCGCGTCCCGGCGAGCCGTGCTCCGGGTATCTCGTGCGCAGTGAAAGCGCCACCGTCTGGCTGGACGCCGGCCCCGGCACCCTCGCCGCACTGCAGGAGCACACCGTGCTCACCGACGTCGACGCGATCTGGATCTCGCACCTGCACGCCGACCACGTCGCCGATCTGCTGCCCGCCGTCTACGCCCTGCTCTTCGCCGATCTCCGGCCCGCGAAGCCGATGCCGCTCTACGGGCCGCCGGGGATCGGGGAACGACTCGCTGCCTTCCTCAGCAACACCGGCCCCGCACCGATCGGCCAGGCTTTTCACGTCCACGAGCTGCACGACGGCCACTTCGCCGAAGTCAACGGCCTCACCCTGGCCACGACCGCGGTCGAACACGGCTTCCCGGCCTTCGGGGTCCGCGTCACCGACGGCGACCGCGTGCTCGCCTACTCCGGCGACACCGGCCCGTGCGCCGCACTCACCGAACTGGCCACCGGCGCCGACCTCTTCCTCTGCGAGGCCGACAGTCCCGAACCGTCCGAAGTGCACCTGACACCGGAGGACGCGGCCCGCGCCGCGCACGGGGCCGGGCAGCTCGTGCTCACCCACCTCGGCCCCTTCCTGACGCGGGACGAAGCCGCCGAGCGCGCCGGAACCGACGCGATCGCCGTGCCCGGCGCGGTTTTCTAGAGCACGCCCTTCGTCGACGGGATGCCGCCCGCGCGCGGGTCCGGCTCGGTCGCCGCGCGCAGGGCCCTGGCCACCGCCTTGTACTCCGCCTCCGCGATGTGGTGCGGGTCGCGGCCGTGGATCACCCGGACGTGCACCGCGATCTGCGCGTGGAACGCCAGTGAGTCGAACACGTGCCGGGTCAGCACGAACGGGTAGTTTCCGCCGATCGTGAAGGTGTTGAACTGCTCCGGCTCGCCCACGTGCACGCAGTACGGCCGGCCCGAGACGTCGACCGCCGCGTGGGCGAGCGTCTCGTCCATCGGGATCCACGCGTCGCCGAAGCGCCGGATGCCGCTCTTGTCGCCCAGGGCCTGGCGGATCGCCTGGCCCAGCACGATCGCCGTGTCCTCCACCGTGTGGTGCGCGTCGATGTGGACGTCGCCGGTCGCCTCGACCTTGAGGTCCAGGGAACCGTGCACGCCGAACGCCGTCAGCATGTGGTCGTAGAACGGCACGCCGGTCGAGATCTCGACCTGGCCCGTGCCGTCGAGGTCCAGCTGGACGGAGATCGAGGACTCCTTGGTGGTCCGTTCGACCTTGCCGATGCGGGTCATCGCGAGACTTCCTTACTCGCCTCGAGGAAGGCGTCGTTCTCTTCCGGGGTGCCGATGCTCACGCGCAGGTGCCCTTCGATACCGGGGTCGCGGATCAGCACACCACGATCCAAATAGGACTGCCAGGCGTCCGCAGGCGAAGCGAACCGTCCGAAGAGGACGAAGTTGGAGTCGCTCGGAACCGGGTCGTAGCCCAGGCCCGCCAACGCTTCGACCACTCGCTCGCGTTCCGCGGCCAGCTTGTGCACACTGGCCAAAGTGGCGTCCGCGTGCCGCAGCGCCGCCCGCGCCGCCGCCTGCGTCAGCCGCGAAAGGTGGTACGGCAGCCGGACCAGCTGCAGCGCGTCGACCACCGCCGGCGCCGCCGCCAGGTAGCCGAGCCGGCCGCCCGCGAAGGCGAACGCCTTGCTCATCGTGCGCGAGACGATCAGCCGGGCCGGGTAGTCCGCGAGCAGCTCGACCGCGCTCGGCTGCGGCGAGAACTCCGCATACGCCTCGTCGACCACCACGATCCCGGTGGCCGCGTCGAGCACCGCGCGCAGCTCGTCCAGGGGGATCGAAGCGCCGGTCGGGTTGTTCGGGCTGGTGACGAACACGACGTCCGGCCGCTTCTCGCGGATCACCGACGCCGCCGCGGCCGTGTCCAGCGTGAAGTCGGCGCGGCGCGGCGACGGCACCCACTCGGTGCGGGTGCCGGACGCGATGATCGGGTGCATCGAGTACGACGGCTCGAAGCCGAGCGCGCTGCGCCCGGGACCGCCGAACGCCTGCAGGATCTGCTGCAGCACCTCGTTGGACCCGTTGGCGGCCCAGACGTTCGCCTCCGACAGCACGACCCGCGTCGACACGCTCAGGTAGTCGGCCAGGTCCTGCCGCAGCGCCACCGCGTCGCGATCCGGGTAGCGGTGCAGCTCGGCGGCCTCGGCGCGGACCGCCTCGGCCACGTCCGCGACCAGCTCGGGCGGCGGCGGGTACGGGTTTTCGTTGGTGTTGAGCCGGATCGGGACGTCCAGCTGCGGCGCACCGTACGGCGACTTGCCGCGCAGGTCGTCGCGCAGTGGCAGCGCGTCCAGGGTGACCTCTTCGCCGATGGTCATCGGGCCTCGCCTCCGAAGCGCGCGGCGACGGCCTCGCCGTGCGCGGGCAGGTCCTCGGCGTTGGCCAGCGCGACGACGCGGCCGGCGACCTCGCGCAGCGCGTCCTCGGTGTAGTCCACGACGTGGATGCCCTTGAGGAAGCTCTGCACGGACAGCCCCGAGGAGTGGCGGGCGAACCCGCCGGTGGGCAGCACGTGGTTGGACCCGGCGCAGTAGTCGCCGAGCGAAACCGGGGCGTACGCGCCGACGAAGATCGCGCCGGCGTTGCGGACGCGGGCGGCGACCTCGCGCGCGTTCGCCGTCTGGATCTCCAGGTGCTCGGCGGCGTAGGCGTCGACGACGCGCAAGCCGTCGTCCACGGTGGACACCAGGATGACGCCGGATTGCTTGCCGCCCAGCGCTTCGGCGACCCGCTCGCTGTGCTTCGTCGCGGCGACGCGGCTCGCCAGGTCCTTGTCGACGGCGTCGGCGAGCTCGGCCGACGTCGTCACCAGCACACTCGCGGCGAGGGGGTCGTGCTCGGCCTGGCTGACCAGGTCGGCGGCGACGTGCACCGGGTCCGCCGTCTCGTCGGCGAGGATGGCGATCTCGGTCGGCCCGGCTTCGGAGTCGATCCCGATCAGGCCGCGCAGGAGCCGCTTCGCCGCGGTGAGGTAGATGTTGCCCGGCCCGGTGACGAGGTCGACCGGGGTCAGCTCGGCGCCGTCGGTGTCCGTGCCGCCGTACGCCAGCAGCGCGACGGCCTGCGCGCCGCCGGCCGCCCACACCTCGTCGACGCCGAGCAACGCGGCCGCGGCGAGGATGGTCGGGTGCGGCCGCCCGCCGAACGCGGCCTGCGGCGGCGAGCACACCACGAGGGAGCCGACGCCGGCGATCTGCGCCGGGACGACGTTCATCACCACGGTCGAGGGGTACACGGCCAGCCCGCCCGGGGCGTACAGCCCGACGCGCTCGACCGGCACCCACTTCTCGGTGACCGTGCCGCCCTCGACGACGGTGGTCGTGACGTCGGTGCGGCGCTGCTCGGCGTGCACCTTCCGGGCGCGGGCGATCGACTCCTCGAGCGCGGCGCGCACCTGCGGGTCGAGCTGCTCCAGCGCCTGCGTCAATTCGGCCCGCGGCACGCGCACGGCGTCCGGGCGGACCCGGTCGAACTTCTCGGTGTACTCGAGGACGGCTTCGACACCGCGGTCACGGACCGCCTCGACCACCGGGCGCACGTGATGCAGCGCCGCGTCCACGTCGTATTCGGCGCGAGGGAGCGTGGCGCGCAGTTCGGCGGCGGTCGGGACCTGCCCACGCAGGTCGGTGCGGTTCAACATGCCCACCAGGGTACGAGGTCACGCCCAGCGGGTTTTCGGCGATACTCCCCGGTGACGGCCGATCCCAGCATGCAGGAGGCAGCGGTGGCGCGAATCGCGTTGTGCCAGGTCAACTCGGGTGACGATCCGGAGGCGAACCTGAAGCTGATTCGCTCCGGCGTGGAGGCCGCGGCAGCCGACGGCGCGCGGATCGTCGTGTTCCCCGAAGCGACCATGGCGCGGTTCGGGCGGCCGCTCGAGCCGGTCGCGGAGCCGCTCGACGGGCCGTGGGCCTCGGCGGTGGCTTCGGTGGCCGCCGAGCACGACGTGGTCGTCGTCGCCGGGATGTTCACGCCCGCAGACGGCGGCCGGGTCCGCAACACGCTGCTGATCACCGGCGGCGGGCACCACCGCGGCTACGACAAGATCCACCTCTACGACGCGTTCGGCTTCGCCGAGTCCGACACGGTGGCGCCCGGTTCCGCGGCGACCACCTTCGAGCTGGACGGCGTCGTCTACGGCGTCGCGACCTGCTACGACGTGCGGTTCCCGGAGCTGTTCCGTGCGCTGGCCGACGACGGCGCCGACGTCGTCCTGCTCCCGACGTCGTGGGGCGCGGGCGCGGGCAAGCGCGACCAGTGGGAGGTCCTGGTGCGGGCGCGGGCCCTGGATTCGGGCTGCTGGGTGCTGGGCTGCGGCCAGGCCGACCCCGCGGCGACGGGCGTCACGGTCAACCCGAAGGCGCCGACGGGGATCGGGTACTCGCTGGTGGCCGACGGGTTCGGCCGCGTGGTGGCCCAGGCGGCCGCGGCACCGGAGACGCTGCTGGTCGACGTGGATCCGGCGGTATCGGCCAAGGCCCGCGCCGCAACAGGAGCCCTGGCCAACCGCCGCCTCTGAACCCGTCACCCGCGTGACTGGACCCGTCACCCGCGTGATTAGGGCCGTGACTCGCGTGATTGGAGCCGGAACTCGCGAGATACGGCTCTGGTCACGCGAGTTACGGGTTCCGTCACGTGGGTGACGGGTTGGATCACGCGAGTTACGGCTAGCGGAGCAGGCCTTCGCGGATGGCGACGCGGACGAAGCCCGCCCGTCGCCGTTCGCCGGTCTTGTCGCGGATGCGGTCGAGGTACGACCGGACCGTGCGGACGCTGATGTTGAGGATCTCCGCCACGTCGACGTCCCGCTCCCCCGCCGCCACCAGGCGCAGCACCTGCTTTTCCCGCTCCGACAGCACGATCTTCGGCCCCGCGTGCCGATCCTCGCTGTCCTGGATGATCATCCCGGCCAGCGTCGGCGACACGTACGCGTTGTCGTCGGCGATCGTGCGGATCGCGCGCAGCAGCTCGTCGCCGTCGACGTCCTTCGACAGGAAGCCCTTCGCGCCCGCCTGCATCGCGCCGAGGACCTCCGGCTGTTCCGCGTGGGCGGACACCACCAGCACCTTGTGTCCCAGCTGGCCCACTTCCAGGACCGCGGCCGCGTCCTGGACGCCACGGAGCTTGAGGTCGAGGACGACGACGCTGCCCGCCGGCTGGTCCTGGACCGCGAACCTGGCTACCGAGTCGGCGACCGCACCCAGCTCGATGTCCGGGGCCTCGGTCAGCACGCGGGTCAGCGCGTACCGGTAGAGCGGGTGGTCCTCGATCACGCCGACGGAGATGCGCCGGCCGGCGGGCGCGGGATCGCTCATTTCCGGCCGCCGCGCCGGGGGCCCGAGCCGCCGATCAGGCCGCGCCGGATGGCCTCCTTGACCAGGCCCGGCCGCCGCCGTTCGCCGGTCTTGTCGCGGATCCGGTCGAGGTAGCCGCGCACGGTGCGGACACCGATGCCGAGGATCAGCGCGATGTCGACGTCCCGTTCCCCGGCCGCCACCAGCCGCAGCACCTGCTCCTCGCGCGGCGAGAGCTCGGCTTCGGCCGACACCGCGGGCCGGTCGGCGTTGTCCTTCATGATCATCCCGGCGACCACCGCCGAGACGTACGCACCGCCGCCGGCGACCGTCTTGATCGCGATCAGCAGCTCGTCGGCGTCGACGTCCTTCGACAGGAACCCGCGTGCGCCGGCCGCGATCGCGCCGAGCACGACCTCCGGCTCCGCTTGCGCGGAGACCACGAGCACGTGGTGCCCGAGCTCACACACCTCCAGCACCGCCGCCGCGCCCGCGACGCCCGGCAGGCCCAGGTCGAGCAGGACCACGCTGCCCGGCGGCTGCCGGTGCACGTGGAACCGGGCGACCGAATCGACGACCGCGCCCAGCTCGACGAAATCGGCCTCGGCCAGCACGCGTTGGACGGAGACGCGGTACAGCGGATGGTCTTCGATGACCGCGACCCGGACCCGCCCCTGGTCCAGTTCACCCTCGGTCGGACGCTCTTCTGTCATGTGCACGACTTTCACCCCGTTCCACCCGACGGAGCCGGCCGTCCGGCCGTGGCCGGGTCCAGCGCGGGGCCCGTCGGCACCAATGCCAGCAAACTACCTGTGACCGGCGGCTTGGCGACCCCTCCGTAGCCGAGCGAGGCCGAAGCCTGCGCGTTCACCACCGGATACTTCCGGCCCGTATCGGTCACCAGGTAGGTGGTGACCGAACCGGCTTCGACGACGACCGCTCCCCCCGACGGGGGGACGAACACCTCGTCCGCCACCCGTGCTTCGGTCCGGGTGGCGACCTGGATGGCTTTGGCCCCCGCGGGAAGCGGGAATTCGGCCGAAACGAGCAACCGGCTGCCCTGAACGCACAACGCCACGGAGTTCCCGCTGATCGGCGCCTTGCCGGGGATGCGGTCCGGGTAGGCGGCCGGATCGGCGCCGCCGGCACGCGGCGCGGCGACCTTCGCGACCGCGGCGACGTCGGCCGCGCGGACCTCCACCGGCGCGGGCGGCCCGGGGTAGGCGGCGGCGTTGGCCTCCGTCGTCACCAGCAGGCTCGCCTCGGTCTGCCCGATCGGCTCGAGGCCGCCGGAGCGGACCAGGTAGTACGACGCGGCGGTGCCGGGCGCGGCCATTGCGTCGACGACGGCGAGGACTTCGCCGACGCGGGTGGCGCGGCCGCCCACCGCGGGTCCGGGGTCGCCGGCGCCGTCGACCGGCAGCGCGGTGAGATCGCGCCCGGCCGGGACGGTGTCGATCCACCGCGCCGACACCGCGATCGCCGGGTAGCTGTCGAACTGCAGTGCGGTCGCGGCCTCGTCGCTCAGCCGGTGGCGACGACCGCCGGCGAGCAGGAACCGCTCGCCCTGCGGCAGCCGCACGATCACGCCCTGGTCCCGGGGCAGTTCGACACCGGACGCCGGCGCGGCGAGCAGCACGGCGGTGCGCGGTTCGGCCGACGCGGGCGCGTCCTGGGTGGTCCGGCTGCAGCTCGTCCACGGGGTGCGCACGAGGGCGTTCGACGACGGCAGCGAGTCGGGCGCGCCCGGGATCCCGATCTCGGTACCGCGGCCCGCCTTGCCGAGGTTCTCCGGCGACACGGACACGGTCGCGTCGCCGTTGCCGCCGGCCAGCAGCCGCGCGGACGCGTAGTTGAGCACCGGGTGCAGCACGCCGTCGGCGCCGAGCACGAAGCGCGCGCCCGTGCCCTCCTCGACGATCACCTTGCCGCCGGCCAGCCAGTCCTTGCCGCCGGCCGGGTTCAGCAGGCCGATGATGCCGAAGACGGCGGTGACCAGGAGGGCGGCCACGACCCCCAGCACCGTGCCCAGCACGAGCCGGCGGCTGGGCGAGACGGGGTGGTTGGCGTCGGCGGCGACGAGCGCGGAAACCAGCCTGCGGCGGAGGAACTGATACGCCTGGATCTGGTCCCGCTGCGTCCACACGCTGCTGCGCCCCCCGGCTGTGCGTCGACCCTCCGAGCGCTCGATGGTAGGCACCCGACCACGGGGCGGCGAGGGTAATTTTTACGCCCACGCCACATCCGGGGAGGCAGTAGCGTCGAAGGCCGGGGAAAGGGGAACCCGTGTCCGTCGATACCGCCGGCGCCGTCCGCCCGGCACCGTCCCGCTCCGCGGCCACGCCGCTGCCGTGGCTCCTGCCGATCCGGCCGCTGCAGGCCGCGCTGTGGGAGATCGCGGCGATCGCCGTCCTGCTCGCGTGGCTGGTGGACGCCGTCCCGCACCCGGTGCGGATCGGCGTGAGCGTGCTCGCCGGGTCGGTCGTGCTGCTGACGTCGGTGCGGTTCGCCGGCCGCCACCCGGCGGGCTGGGCGCTGACGTGGACGGCCTACCGCCTGCGGCGCCACGACACGCGCCGCGAGAGCCCGGACCCGCTGCTGTGCGTGGCCGGGCCGGTGAAGGTACGCCAGCACGTCGACCGCGCGGGCAACCGCTTCGGCGTCGCCGAGGTCGACGGCGGGTGGAGCGCTCTGGTGCGGCTGACGTCCGGGCCGGGTGCGCCCGAACCGCTGGTCGACGCCCTTCGCGAGGCGTACCGGCGCACGGACGTCCCCCTGGCGTCGGCGCAGCTGCTGACGTGGGCGATCCCGCACGGCGAACAGGTGCTGCGGGTGCGGTGGCTGGCGGTGCGCTACCGGCCGGACTTGGCCCCGATCGCGGCCGTGGCCCGTGGCGGGGGTGAGCTCGGCGCGTTGCGGAGCACGGCGTCGGCGGCGTTGAGCCTGATGGGTTCGCTGGCCGAAGCCGGGTACCAGAGCACGGTGCTGGAAGCCGGGGAGCTGGCGAAGGAGCTTCGGGTGGCGCTGGGCGTCCAGGGAGCTGCGTCCGAGCCGCCCGACCGGTGGAAGTCGTGGATGTGGGGTGGCGGCGCGCAGGCGTGCTTCCGGCCGCGGTCGCCGCGGGTGCCGGACTTCGCCGTCCCGGGCGCGGCTTTCACGGCGACGTCGTACACGCTGACCCGGACGCCCGGTGGGCGCGAGAAGGCCGAAGTGACGATCCGGGTCGGGGCACGCGCGGGTGCTTCCGTTCCCGCGCCGGGGATCCCGGTGGTGCCGCTGCACGGGCGGCACGGTGCCGGTGTCCGGCGGACGCTGCCGCTCGCGCTGGACTCCTGACGAGCGCCCCAAGGTGGCCTTCGGTGCGTTGAACGCACC
>NZ_JBEZYB010000047.1:0-59193 GCF_040638285.1 Amycolatopsis sp. NPDC026612 | reverse complement strand
ACCTTCGTCGAAGTCGCCTTCATGGCCACCAACGGACTCTCCCTCGAACGCGGCCTCACCACCCCCGACACCGCCGAAGCCATGGTCAAACAAGCCTCCATCAACTGCGCCCGCCGCACCGTCCTGCTCGCCGACCACACCAAAGTCGGCAACGACCACTTCGCCCGCTTCGCCGAACTATCCGACATCGACACCTTCATCACCGACGACGGCATCGACAAACACGTAGCCCGAGACCTGGCCGGAGCCGGGCCGCGCATGGTCATCGCCTGAGCGCGCCGCCGGGGAACAACCTGTCTCCTCGCAGCGGGCGCCGGGTCGCGCCCGGGCGGCGTCATGCCCGCCCGCGCAGGAGCCGGCGCCCTTGCGCATGGGCACGTTCGTCCGGCGCCGGTGCCCGAAAGCACCCACGACGAAGCCGCGGTCCCGCCCGGGGGTGGGCGAAACCGCGGCGACGTACCGCGTGGGAGTCCGGTGAGCCGTCCGGACAGTGACCAGAACGGCTCACCGGAAATCCGAGGGCCGGCAGGGCGAGTACCCGGGGTCCTCAGTGGACACCCCGAGTGCGCGGCGGTCCGGCCGGCCAGGGGGTCGCCGGCCGGACCACCGGCGTCAGCCGGCCGGCTGCTCGGCCGAATCGAGGTCGCGCGCCAGTAGTTCGGCGATCTCCGCCACCGCGCTCTCCGCGCCTTCACCCTCGGCCGTGATCAGCACTTCTTCGCCACCACGGACACCGAGGGCCATCACGCCGAGGATGCTGGCGGCGTCCACCATCTGGTCCTCGCTCCGGCCGATCTTCACCGGCACCGGCTGCTTGGCCGCCGCTTCGACGAGCAGCTTGGCCGGCCGCGCGTGCAGCCCGACGGGCGAACCGATTACCACCCTTTTACTGGACATTCGCGTATTCCCATCTGGTTTGGCCGCGCGTTGCGTGGCGGCGGGCCGGGCACTGCTCAACGGCCCGGCTGGGCGGCGAACTCCGCCGCGACCTGGCGGGCCTTCGGCGCGTCGGGCGCGGACAGCACCTCGCGGGCCAGGACTTCGCACTGCTCGAGCGTGTAGTCGGTCAAGGCGGCGCGGACCGCGGGGACCGCGGACACCGACATCGACAGGCTGGTGATGCCGAGGCCGGCGAACACCGGGGCCAGCCCCGGGTCGCTGGCCGCCTCGCCGCAGATGCCGGCGGCCTTGCCCGCCTCCTTGGCCGCCGCCGCGACGTTTGCCACGAGCGCCAGCAACGCCGGCTGCCAGGGGTCCAGCAGCTCCCCCAGTTCACCCAGCATCCGGTCCGCGGCGTAGGTGTACTGCGACAGGTCGTTGGTGCCGATGCTGACGAAGTCCACCTCCGCCAGGATGTCCGCCGCCCGGATCGCCGCCGCCGGCACCTCGATCATGACGCCGGCCCGGCCGATGCCGTGCTCGCGGGCCAGGTCGCGGAACGCCGCGGCCTCCGCCGGCGTGGCGATCATCGGGGCCATCACCCGCACGTCCGCGTCGTGGTCTTCGGCCGCCAGGCTGATCGCCCGCAGCTGCGCGGTGAGCAGCTCCGGGTGGCGGACGCCGACGCGGTAGCCCCGCACGCCGAGGGCCGGGTTGGGCTCGTCTTCGGTGTTGGCGAACGGGATGTACTTGTCGGCTCCGGCGTCCAGCGTCCGGATGACCACCGGACGGCCGGCGAAGCCGCGCAGCACCTCGCCGTAGGCCGCCCGCTGTTCCTCGACCGACGGGGCCTCCGTGCGGTCCAGGAACAGGAACTCGGTGCGAAAGAGCCCGACCCCTTCGGCGTCGGCGGCGGCTTCGGCCGCGGCCCCGCCGACGCTGCCGACGTTGAGCAGGAGCTTGACCGGGTGGCCGTCGGCGGTGGCACCGGGACCGCTGTGCCGGGCGAGCTTTTCCTTCAGCGCGTCGGACTCGGCCCGGACCTGGCGAACGTGGTCGTCGGTCGGGTCCACGACCACCGTGCCGCGCCCGCCGTCGACCGCGACCCGCTGCCCGGCCTCGAGGCCCGCGGCGCCGGCGCAGCCGACCACCGCGGGGATCCCGAGCGCCCGGGCGACGATCGCCGTGTGACTCGTCGGGCCCCCCTTCTCGGTGACGATGCCGAGCACCTTCGCCGGGTCGAGCAGGACCGTGTCGGCCGGGGCGATGTCCTGACCCACCAGGACGAACACCCCGTCGACGTCGGGAATGCCGGGTGGCTCCAGCCCCAGCGCGGCGGCGATCGCCCGGTCCCGGATGTCGATCAGGTCGGCCGCCCGCTCCGCGATGTAGCCGCCGATGCTCTCCAGCGCGGCGACGTGCTTGCCGAAGGCGTCGGAAATCGCCCACGCCGCCGGCCGCCCGTTGTCCACCGAGGCGCGGATGCCCTCCGTCAGTGAGGCGTCCTTGGCCATCATGATCTGGGTGTCCATGATGGACTTCGACTCGCCGCTGACCGAGGCCGCGCGCTTCTCCAGGTCCGCCACCGCCGCGTCGAGTGCTTCGGTGGCGGCCGCCAGTTCGGCTTCCGGCTCTGCCGGGGCGTCCCAGTGCTCCGGCAGCACCGGGGGCGGGGTCAGCCGCACCACCGGGCCGGCGGCCGCACCGGGGCTCGCCGGGTTGCCGCGCAGTTCCTCAACCAACTCTGGTCGCCTCCTCCTCGTCGCCCGCCCCGCTCACGCGGCGTCGGACGCGCCCGGCTCGATGGTCACCTTGATGGCCTCGCCACTGCTGACGATGTCGATCGCGCGGCGCACCTCCGACAACGGCAGGTGGTGGGTGATCAGGTCGTCGACCGGGACCCGGCCCGAGGAGATCAGCTCGAGCGCCTGGCGGTTGTGGTCGGGGCTCGACCCGTTGGCGCCGTAGATGGTCAGCTCGCGGTAGTGCACGAGATTGGAATCGCACGCGATGATCGGGTTGTCCTTGGGCAGGCCGCCGAAGAAGCTGATCCGGCCGCGGCGCGCGGTCATCTTGAGCGCGTCCTCCTGGGCCTTGCCCGCGGCCGCCGCCGTGATGACCACGTCGGCGCCGTCGCCACCGGTGAGCTCGAGGACCTTCTCCACCGGGTCGACTTCGGCGCCGCAGATCGCGACGTCCGGCTTGACCAGCTCCGCCGCCATGTCCAGCCGGCCGCGGTTCAGTTCGACCAGGTACACCGCGGCCGCGCCCTTGGCGCGGGCGAGCCGCACGTGCAGGCAGCCGATCGGACCGGCGCCGACGACCACGACGACGTCGCCTTGGCCGACCTGCGCGAAGCTCTGCCCGTTGAGGACGCACGCCAGCGGTTCGGCGACCGAGGCCTCGGCATAGCTGACGCCGTCGGGAATCCGGTTGACACCGTCGACCTTGAGCACCTGCTTCGGCACGATCATGTACTCCGCGAACCCGCCGTCGAAGTGGTAGCCCATCGACAGCTGGTTGGGACAGACCTGCTGCAGGCCCTTGCGGCACTGCTTGCACTCGCCGCACGGGATCGCCGCGATCACCTGGACGCGGTCGCCGGAGTTCCAGCCGGAGACGTTCGCGCCGGTCTCGACGACCTCGCCGGCGATCTCGTGGCCGATCACCCGCGGCGGGTCGATGTGGTGGTGCCCGTGCTTGAAGATCTTCAGATCCGTGCCGCACGTGGAGGTGTTGTGCACCCGGATCTTGATCTCGTCCGGCCCTGGGTTCGGCTCGTCGGCCTCTTCGACCCGCAGATCGCCTGGCGCGTAGAAACGTGCCACCTTCATTCGGAGAACTCCTCGTCCATCTGGTTCAACAGTCGCAAGATCGTCTCGGCGTCCGGCGCCTCCCGCAGCTGCCGCGCCTGCTCGCCGTCCATCAGGATCCGGGCCAGCGAGGACAGGATGCCGACCTGCTCCGATCCCTGGGCGGCGATGCCGACGCACAGCCGCACGTCGTTGCCGTCCCAGTCGACCCCGGCGGGGAACTGGAGGATCGCCAGCTTGGTCCGCTTCACGAACCGGCGGGACTCGTCGGTGCCGTGCGGGATGGCGACGTTTTCGCCGAGGTAGGTCGACACCGAGCGTTCGCGCTCGTGCATCGCGTCGAGGTAGTCCGGCTCCACCGCCCCCAGCTCCAGGAGCTTGCGGCCGACCTGCGTGATCGCGTCGGCCTGGCCGGTGGCGGTGCAGCCGATGAGGACGGACTCGGCGCCGAGGATGGCAGCGTCAGTCGGCAAGGGAACCGCCGTCCCGGATCGCCGCCTCGACCTGGTCGAACACCGGGTCGCCCAGGAAGCTCTGGAACCCGAGGATCACGGCCGAGGCGTTGGCCTTGCGGGCCCGTTTCACCAGGGTGCTCTGGCACAGCACGACCTGCGCGTCACCCGGGATGTCGTTGACCGGCGTGTGCTCGACCTTGACCGAGTAGGGCTTCAGCCGCTTGGCGAGCTGGGACGCGACCATCACGCTACTGCCCATGCCGGCGTCACAGGCGATGATGACCTTCTTGACTTCTTTGCCTTCGATGCTGCTCACAACCGCACTTCCTTCCTTCGATCGACGATGATCGCCAAGCCTGACCGTCAAGTGACGGCTCCGCCATTCGCCACGGCCAGTTCGCGTTCCTCCCTGCGGGCGTCCCGGCCGAACTTCAGCAGGGCCGCGGCGACGACGAACGACACGATCGCGGCGACGAGCACGCCGGCGATGACCCCGACGTAACCACCCTTCGGCGTCACCGCGAGGACCGCGATGATGCTGCCCGGCGACGGCGTCGCCGTCAGGCCCGCGCCGAAGATGCTGAACGTCGCGACACCGGCGGCGCCACCGGCGACCGCGGCCAGGATCAGGCGCGGGGTGGCCAGGACGTACGGGAAGTAGATCTCGTGGATCCCACCGAAGAACTGGATGATGATCGCGCCGGGCGCGGTGGCCCGTGCGCTGCGTGCGCCGAAGAACGTCAGTGCCAGCAGGATGCCGAAACCGGGGCCGGGGTTCGGCTCGATGAGGAACTCGATGGCCTTGCCGTCGCGCAGAGCGTCGGCGACGCCCAGGGGGCTGAGTACACCGTGGTTGATGGCGTTGTTGAGGAACAGCACCTTCGCGGGCTCGACGATGATCGAGACCAGCGGGAGCAGGTGCGCGTCGATCAGGACCTGTACGCCGTGGCCGAGGCCCTTGGTGATGCTCTGCACGACCGGGCCGATGCCCAGCAGGCCGAGCACCGCCATGGCGCCACCGATGATGCCGGCGCTGAAGTTGTCGACGAGCATCTTGAAGCCCGGCGCGGTTTTGCTGCCGACCTTGTCGTCCCACAGCTTGATCAGGAAGCCACCGAGCGGGCCGACGATCATCGCGCCGAGGAACATCGGGATCGAGGCGCCGACCGCGATCCCGACCGTCGCGACCGCACCGACGACCGCGCCGCGCTGGCCGTGGACCAAGCGGCCGCCGGTGTAGCCGATCAGGACCGGCAGCAGGAAGTTGATCATCGGATCGACGAGCTCGGCGATGTGCGCGTTGGGCGCCCACCCGCTCGGGATGAACAGGGCGGTGATCAGGCCCCAGGCGATGAACGCGCCGATGTTCGGCATGACCATGCTGGCGAGCTGACCGCCGAAGCGCTGGACCGAGACCCGCGCGCGCTCCGCCCTCGACGGAGTTTCTTCGTCGGTCTCCGTGGTGGTAGTCATCGTTGGCTTCCTCTTCCGAAAAGGTGATTTGAGGGTTCGCCATCAACCGATGGCGGATACCGGAGCGAACTGGCTCTCGCTGCGCCGCAACGCTATTCGCGAACCTTCTCGTCCCAGCCGGGATGCGGTTCCACCCGCACTCGACGCGCCTCCACGTCTTGAGGCCCCGGCATCGTGCTGCCCGGGAGCGACACCGCGGCCGCACCCCAGGCGACGGCTGTGGCCAGCGCCTGCGGGCCACTCCCCCCTGCCGCCAGGAAACCGGCGAGCATCGCATCGCCGGCACCGACCGAACTCCGCGGTTCGGCCGATGCGTTGGCGCACCAGATCCCCGCGTCTTCGACCAGCACGGCGCCTTTGCTGCCGAGACTGGCCAAAACCTTTCCCGCGCCAAGAGAACGCAGCTCCTGCGCGGCGTCCACGATGTCCCGCACCGTGTCGAGCCGCCGGTCGACAGCTTCCTCGAGCTCGTCGAGGTTCGGCTTGACCAGGGCCGGCCCGGCCTTCACCGATGTCCGGAACGCCGGGCCACTGGTGTCGACGACGACCCGGACCCCGGTGGGGGCGAGCCGTCCGATCAGCGCCGCGTAGAAGTCCTCACCGACGCCGGGCGGCAGGCTTCCCGCCACTACCACCCAGCGCGCGTCGGCCACGTTGGCCAGCAGGACGTCGCACACCGTCTCGATCTCCTGTGCCGACAGGCGCGGGCCGATCTCGTTCAGCTTCGTCACCGTGGCGTCCGGTTCCACGATGCTGATGTTGCTGCGCACCGGCTTTTCGGTGCGGACCCTGACCACGTCGATGTCGCAGTCCTCGAGGAGCCTGATCAGCTGATCGCCTTCGGCACCACCGGCGGGAACCACCGCACGAGCCTTGTGTCCGTTGCGGACCAGCGCCCGTGCGACGTTGATGCCTTTGCCGCCCGGCTGGAGGGTGGCGCCGGTGGCCCGGTGCAGATCGCCCCGGGTGAGCCGATCCACCTCGACCGTGCGGTCGACGCTCGGGTTCGCCGTCAGGGTCACGAACACTTCAGTACACCTCCGCCGAGAACCACTTTGGTTTGAGTGATGTTGCCTGTGTTCGTCTGCGTTTGCAACCCCCAATCGTGATGGAGGTCGCAACCGCTTCCGACCACCTGCCCCTTGCCCTCGGACCCGCAGTGCTGGACCCGTCGCACGGCCGACCGGTCGACTGCCGGACAGGGACGAGAAAAACCAACATAAATCCACATGGATGACAGTGAACCGAGTCACGCAACGTGCTCGATCGGCTCACTCGCCGCGCCCTCGCCGGCGTACGCGCACCTGGATCCGACCCGATGGCGGCCCAGCCAAGGGGCATCGACTGGCAGCGGGCTGGATTCCGGCGAATCGGGTAGCACTGCCGAAACGGGGGCGGCAAGATCGAGGGCTACGCCGTGACTTCCGGCGGGCCGCCCGGCCACGAACTGTGGCCGACGGATGGGTTCACATCCAAACCCAAGCCGGAACCGGGCACGACCGACTCGGAACCGGGCACGAACAGGGCGATTCCCCAGCGACGACCGTCGCCCACCGCCTGGGCCGGACGGCCGCACTTCTAGACATTTCCACGTGGCCGCGCCCCTACGCTCACGCCATGGCGAGCCAACTACTGGCGTCCTCCGACCTGCTCACGCACGTGGGCGAACATATCCGTCCCGAGGACGCAATCCTGCGCAAGTTGCGTGAAGAAACGGCGTCGCTGCCGACAGCTGCGGCGATGCGGGTGTCCGCCGAGGAGGGCCGGTTGCTCGCGCTGCTGGTCGAGCTCACGCGGGCGCGAACGGTGGTGGAGGTCGGTACCTTCACCGGGTACAGCTCGTTGTGCATCGCCCGGGCCCTCCCCCGCCACGGCCTGCTGATCACGTGCGACATCACCGCCCGGTGGCCGGCGCTCGGCAGGCCGCACTGGCGGCGTGCCGGGGTGGCGGACCGGATCGACCTGCGGATCGCGCCGGCGACCGCGGTACTCGACGCGCTATTCGCCGAGTACGGCCCAGGTACGATCGACCTGATCTTCATCGACGCCGACAAGGCGGGCACCGCCGCCTATTACGAGGCCGCACTGACGCTGCTGTCGCCCGACGGCCTCATCGTCTTCGCCGGCACCCTGTCCCCCGACGACGGCCGGGACGACCAGGACCCGGACACGGTGGGTCTCCGCGAGTTCAACCGCCTCGTCCGGGACGACCCGCGGGTGGAGATGTCGCTGCTGCCGATCGCCGACGGCATCACCTTGATCCGCAAGGCGGACTGAAGGACCAGGAGGGCAGCGAGGCGTCCGGGAGAGCGGGGTGCCGGCGACGGCGCGGCGGACCAGTCCGATATCGGACAGGCCCATCCAGAACACCGAGAAGCCGTCGGAGACCCGCACCCAGGGGGCGTCGGCGGGGCCGGTGCTGTGCGCGTTGACCTCGACGACCGCGACGCTCGCCCACGCCGGTTCGGGCCAGCTGCCCGAGGGCCCAGCCCACAGCACGTCGACCCGCAGATCCTCGGTCAGGAAGTCGCGGGCCTGGCGTACGGCGTGGGCCGGGCCGGCCGGGATCCACCAGCCGGTCCGCGCCCACGCCTCGTCGGCAACCATCGTGTCCGGCCCGCCGTCGTCGAACGCCGCTCCGGCCGCGTGCAGCCGCGCCAGTTCGCGGCTCGCGGCGATCATGTCGTTGACCGGCTGGGTGCTGCCGAGCCGCGCGGGATCCAGCGCCGGGTCGGCCGGTCCTTCCCACGGAACGCCGGCGGCAGCCATGCCCGGCCAGCCAGTGCTTGCCGAGCGCGACCTCGACCTGTACCGCGCGGTCGAGGTGGTGGCGCAGGTGTGCCTCCCGCGACATCCGCGCCGGCCGGGCGTCGTCCTCGGCGGCTCCGTAGGAGCGGCGCGGATCCCGGGGTTCGTCGTAGAGGCAGTGCGCGAGCAACAGCGGGAACAGCAGGTGCTCCAGCAGGGCTTCCAGGCCGTTCTCGACGTTGGCGGCGTCGCCGGTGACTGCGAACGGCTTCCGGACTCGAGAGCTTGGGTCGAGAACGCCACGGCGTAGGCGATCGACGCCGGCAAAGCCCCGGTGTTCGAACTGCTTGAGGTGTTCCTCCGGCCGATCGGCGTCGGGGGCGAGCACGTGTAGCGCGTCCGCGACCGAATGCTGAATCGCCGGGCCGGTCCGTGCCAACGACCGAGTCCACGGTCAGAAGGTAATCACGGCGGCGTTGAGGGCGCCGGTGCCGTCGATGCCGGTCCAGAACAGGTCAAACGCGGGCTTCGTCGTGCCTGACGGTGAGTAGCGTGCCAGCAGCGCCGGCGCCGCGAGGCTTTGTTCGGCCAGCAGGTTCACCGCGCCGATCGGGTCGGCGCCCCGCTTGACCGCGTCCGGGAAGAGCGGCGCGAGGGCGATCCGTCCCGAGGTGGTGGTCCAGGCCAGGAAAAGCTGGTTCGACGCGTAGGAGTACGCGACGTCGGACGGCGCGAACTGGCTGCTCTGGGCCGATCGGACGACCGCGATGGCGCCGTTGGCGTCGACCGAGGCGAAGGTGATGGTGCCGTCCGAGGCCGTCCAGACCCAGTAGGTGCCCAGGCTGCCGTCGTACCAGCTGTGCACGGCTCCGCGCGGATTGGTGAGAAAGCGCTGGGTGATCGGCACGGTGAAGGTGAGCTCGTCGGTCTGCTGTTCGGCGGCGACCACCTGGCCGTACTGGTCGGTAACGATGATCTGGTTGTGGTTGAGCGCGGAGTACCCCCACGTCGGGCCGGTCGTGCAGCTGATCAAGTTGCCCGCCACCAGTTCGCGGCGGGTGATCTCGCCGGCGAACCGGGGGGTGCCGGTGCTGTATACCGACAGGCACGCGAAGTTGATCGAGCGCCCGCCGTTGGTTCCGCTCCATGTCATGCGCAACCCGTACGGCCCTGGCTTGGGCGCGAACGCGGGGGCGTTGCCGGAGTAGTCGTTGAGAATTGTTTTCTGCAGCACGGAACCGGTGAACCGGCCGACCGGGCCCATCACGTTCGCGACGGTCAGGTTTGAGCTGTTTTGGTTGCCGCGCCAGGCGATGGCGGTGGTGTAGGCGTTGGCCGACGGGACCAGGCCGCAGTAGACGGCCGCGGGGCCGGCCACGCTGGTCGCGTCCCACCAGGTGACCTTGTCGTTGACGATCGCCTGCGCCGCGTGCGGCGACGCGGCGGCGCCCGCGGGCGAGGCCAGGGCGCGCCCGCCCAACAGGGTTGCTCCGGCGGCCAGGGCCATACCCGAGGCGGAGCGCAGCACGGTGCGCCGGGACGGCTGGTTAGACGTCATCGCGATTCCTCCATAGAGGTGACCGAATTGCTGGAAAGAATGCGCAGCGGCGCCACGCAGGTGAAATGAACTTGCCGACAACGGTGCTTCGGCGGTGGGCTGTCCGGCCACCGGGTCGGACGCATTCGGCTGGAACAATCTGGAATTCGCAGCTCAGGGCGTAGGCTGGCGGCGGTGTCCGGCGACGTCGGACACCGACCCGACGAGCCTGAGGGGGGCCGCGTGGGCAAGGTGGAGGATCCCCGGGCGGAGTTCGCCCGCCGCTTGCGCGCTCTACAGGAGGCGACCGGACTTTCGATACGACGCTTGGAGATCGAGAGCGAACGGACACCGCGTCGCCGCGACGAGGACCAGATCCGGCTCAAGCGGAGCACCATTGCTGGGATGATCAGCCGGGACCATCCCGTCCGGCCGCAGTTGCCGAATTTCGAGGTCTTCGTCGACACGTGTTTGCGAGTCGCGGCGGAACAAGGGAATGCGCTGCCGCCAAAACTCGGTGACCGGATTGCCTGGGACGAGGCTTATCGCGAACTGCGCGACCGCGTCGACCGATATCAGCGCCGCGCCGAGAACCCGCCGACGGCCGAGGCACCGGCGACCGTGCTGTCCCAGGGCGGTCCGCGCGAGAGCCCGCGACGGAGGGTGACCCGGCGGCAGGTGCTCCTGGCCGCGCCGGTCGCGCTAGCCGCGGCGGCGGCGGCGGTTGTTGTTCCCGCTGTCGTGGTGAGGTCGGGTTCCTCGGGCGGCGAACCCGGTCCCGCCGTCGACGATGGCGCATACAGTCCGCTAGGCCGACTGCTCAGCGTGCCAGTGGCCACGGACGACCCTGTGTGGTCTGTCGCGGTGGGTTCGCTGCGTGGCGAGCCGATCGCGATGGTCGGCCGGGCCGACGGCACCGTGCAGTTGTGGAACCCGGTCACCGGCAGCGTGCGCGGCAACCCGCTCGCCGCGCACGACCAGCCCATCTTCTCGATCGTGCTCGACTCGCCCACCGCGGTCTCCGCCAGCGCCGACGGGACCCTGCGGCGCTGGGACCTCACCACCGATCCGCCGACGAGCGTGCGACTGGGCGACCGCCAGCCCGCCGGAGTCAACAGCGTGGCGCTCGCAACCGTTGGCGGCCAGGCGGTAGCGGTATCGGCAGGCGACGACCGCACCGTGCGGGTCTGGTCGCTGGCCACGCTGACGCTCAGTGGCACGGTGCTGGGCACGGCACTCGATTCCGAGGTCAAGAGCGTTGGCACCGGGACGGTGGGCGACCGACCGGTGGCCGTGTCCGGTAGCGATGACGGCACCGTCCGGCTCTGGGATCTGACCGGCGCGCATCCCGCCCGGCTGCTCGGCGCCCACCAGTCGACCGTCGGTACCGTCGCGGTCGGCGCCGTCGGGAGCACGGTGCTCGCGGTGTCGGGCAGCGAGGACGGCGTCATCAACACCTGGGACCTCACGTCGACCGAGCCACGCGGCACCATGCTCGGCGACCGGATCCACAGCGCGGTCAAGACCGTGGCCATTAGCACCGTCAAGGGCACTATCGTGGCCATCGCGGGCAGCGATGACGGCGCCATTCGGTTGTGGGACCTGGCCACCCGGCGCCCGTACGGGAACGGGCTCACCGGCCCGAGGAAGGGCGCGGAGTCCATCGCGGCCGGCAGCCAGGACGGCCGAGCCCTCATCGTCTCCGGTCACTGGGACGGCACCATCTGGACGTGGAGCCTGTAGCGAGTGCCACTGGCCCCGCGTGATGCCGGTCAAGCACAGACCCGCTCGGCGCCGGCCAGACCGCGATCCGATCACGGCATCACCAAACTCGGGGAACCCGTGTCACACCCGTCACAAGACCAGGATCAGTGCCCCGCGGCTTCACCCTCGCGGCTCACGCTGGCTTGGTCGGCGCACTGGGTAGGTCGGTGGGGCGTACGTGGCGGCGGGCGAGGGCGTCTTCGGTGTCGCACAGCTCGCACACGAGGTAGGCCCGCGACCCGAAGGCACGCGCCCCCGCACACGGCCGACACCACGTCATGGCGCCGATCGGGCACAGTCCTGACCGACATTGCAGCTGCGTCCCCGGTGGTGTGCCGCGCCCGTATTTGAACTCGGCTAGGAGAGGTTGCCGTGTCCGAGCGGATCGAACCCGTTCTCGAGGTAGGCGGTCCGGTCGGTGTGCACCGCGGTCGACGGTCGAGCTGGTGCCGCCGAGTGGAGCAATCCGCCAGTTTCCGGCCGGCCCGGCGAGGCGGACACCTGGGACAGCCTCGGCTGTGCCCACCACCACCTCGGTGAGCACCAGCGAGCCACCGCCTGCTACCGCAACGCCCTCGAGCTGTTCCGGAAGCTGGGCGCTCGCCATCCCCAGGCCGACACCCTGATCCGCCTCGGCGACACCCATCGGGATGCCGGTGACTCCCGCGCTGCACACCGCTCCTGGCTGCGGGCCCTGCCCATCCTCGAGGAGCTGCCCCACCCCGACGCCGACGCCGACGCCGACGTCGTCCGCGCCCGGCTGGTGGAACACCCACCGGCGCCCGTCGCCGGCCCGAGGGAACCCGTCGGGTACTGACCGGGTACCGGGCCCGGACACGCTGACAGTCGTCGGCCGGCAGTCAGCCGGTCGTCGACCACAGGGGGAATTCCCAGGAACCGGTTCCGGGGACAGAGGGCTCCCCAGCGAGAAGGGAAGATCAACATGTCGCGTTACCGATTCGGGACCGCGCTGGTGGCGGTCGCCGCTGCGTCCGTCGCCGCGCTTTCCGGCGCCGGGGCGGCGTCGGCGGCCACCACCACGACGACCGCCACCACCGCCAGCCCGGCCTCGGGCCGGTGCGAGTCCGAGAGCGCGGAAGTCGACTTCGCCGGTGGTGGGTACTGGTGCTACGGGTCCCACGCCAAGCACCGCTACCCCATCAACCGGTGCGACGTGACCGAAGTCGACACCGGCGCCAACTGGGTGGCCATCTGGGCCGGTCCCTCCCCGGCGTACCTCGGGTACTACTCGCGCGCGCCGTACGCTTCGTTCTCCCTCGGAGGCACGTTCTGCGTCGGCGACATCTACATCAACCCGTGAACCGGCTGATCCGGGCGGCGTGAGCCTGGAATGAAGCAGCGGCAGGCACGGCTCTCCCGATCGCGGAACCCGACATCCCGCGATCCCGCGATCCCGGAGACCGTGCCTGCCGCGTTGGCGGCCGCACCCGCCGGATGACCAGCCTGATCCCCTCCGGCCTTGTTCGACGGGTGCGTCCGCACCGAACACCTGCCCGGCGTCGCGGACCGCTATCCCAGGCCGGGCGCGGGGTACCGGCTGTCCACCTGGTCATCGTGACGGCCCATCCCCCGGCGCGGAAATTCCACGACCTGCTCGGATTCCACGACCTCGACATCGCCGACCCAGTCGTCACCTCAATGGGCCGCCGCCTGACGGGCGGGGCCGGTCGGCCCTCGTGCGGTGATCCCTGCGGTGCACACGAGGACCGACGGCGTCACCCGCCAAGGGCGTGTCAGTGCACGGCGTCAGGTGGACGCCAAGGTGACCAGGGTCCAACCAAGGCTGAATCCACCGACTGTTCGCAGGTTGGTGAAGCCGCCGACGTTGCTCACCACACCGGTCACAGCCAGACCATCACCCGCACGGTAGAACAACACACGCCCACCACCTACAGACGTGATATGGGTCCAACCGAGGGAGAACCCGCCCACCCCTTGCAGGCTCGTGAAATTCCCTCCACCGTCCACCGAGCCGGTAACGGCCAAGCCGTCACCGGCTCGGTAGAACAGCAGCGGATCGCTCACCGCAGCCGAAGAAGCGTCGACGTCACCGACAGAGGCCGACGCCTGCGCTGCGCCGGGCGCCCCGAGGAGTACCGCCACCCCGGTCATGATTGTCGTGAATAATGTCAAGAGAGTCCGGCTCATCGAATTTCTGCTCACATTGCTCCCCTTCGATCGGTGAATCGATCACTCCATTGCTCCGGCGGCAACCGGCCGGCCATGGCCGACGAGCTTCCTGCCTGCGCAGCGTTCACCGGCGGCGGGGCCCGCGGCACAATCCCGAACGATTCCGGACGGCGGATCGTTGACAGCGCCCCGGACATCCCCGATGGTGCAGGGAGAAGGGGGCTGTCATGGTTGTGCCTCGAGCGGATCACGCGTTCGTCGTCCCACCGGATCCCGGCCGCGCCGGCTCACTCGACGAGCTGATCGACGTGCTGCGGTCCCTGAAAACCTGGGCCGGCGAGCCGTCCTACGAAACGATCAAAGACCGCGTGAACACCGCGTGGCTGGCCAACGGCAGGCCCCGCGCCGAGCTGACCGGCAAGACCACCGTCGCCGACTGCTTCCGCACCGGCCGGCGGCGCGTCAACGCCGACCTCGTGATCGCGGTCGCGGCGGCACTGCACCCGGACGCCGGATACGTGACACAGTGGCGGCAGGCGCTGCAGGTGATCGGCGGACAAGCCCGAGCAGGCTCGCAGGTCAGGGTCGAAAGCCGGTTGCCGGCCGATCTGCCCGGGTTCACCGGCCGGGCCGGCGAGCTCGAGCGGCTGCGCCGAACGGGTGCCGAGGGCGGCGCGGCGACGATCACCGGGTTGGCCGGGGTCGGCAAGAGCCGGCTCGCCGTGCGCGCCGGGCACCTGCTGTTCCGGGACGGGCTGGTCGACCGGGTGTTGTTCGTCAACCTGCGCGGTGTCCACCCCGATCCGGCCCAGCCACCGGCCGAACCGGCCGCGGTCCTGGACGGTTTCCTGCGCCTGCTCGGCGTATCCGGTCAGCAGATCCCGTACGACCCGGCCGCCAGGGCCGCCGCGTACCGGGCTCGGCTGGCCGGCACCCGGACACTGGTCGTGCTGGACAACGCCGCCGACGCCGAGCACGCCCGCCTGCTGCTGCCCGGGACGCCGGGCTGCCCAGTGCTGATCACCAGCCGGCGTGAACTCACCGACCTGCGCCCCGCCACCCACCTGACGGTGGACGTGTTCACCCCCGAGGAGGCCGCCGCTTTCGTGGGCGAAGCCGCGGCCGGGGTTCCGGCGGGCGACGACCCGCGAGCCGCCGTCCGGATCGCCGACCGCTGTGGCCACCTGCCGCTCGCGCTCGGCCTGGTCACCGGGCACATCCGCGGCGTGTCCGGCTGGACCCTCACCGATCACGCCGACCGGCTCGACGAGCGCCACCAGGACCGGCGTCTGGACACCGGCGTGGAACTCGCCTTCGACCTGTCCTACCGGAATCTGCCCACCGGCGAGCAACGGTTGCTGCGGCTGACGGCGCTGCACCCCGGCCAGGACTTCGACGTCCACGCCGCCGCGGCGCTGGCCGGCTGCGACCTGCCCGCCGTCCAAGTGCTCCTCGATCGCCTGTGCCGGGAACACCTGCTGCAGCAGGAGGCCCCGGGCCGCTACACCCTCCACGACCTGGTACACGCCTACGCAGCCGGCCGGGCCGGCGACCACGACCCGCCGCCCGAACGCCGCGCCGCACTGACCCGGCTGTTCGACTTCTACCTGGCCACGGCCGCCGCCGCGATGGACACGCTGCACCCGGCGGAGGCGAACCGCCGGCCACGGACCGACCGGCCCGAAACGCCGGTGCCGGAGCTGACCGGGCCGGAGCGCGCCCGCGCCTGGCTGGACACCGAGCGCTCCGCCCTGGTCGCCGTCACCGCCCACACCGCCGCCCACGGCTGGCCGAGCCACACCGCCCGGCTGTCCACGACCCTGTTCCGGTACCTCGGCAGCGGGTACTTCACCGATGCCCTGGCCGTCTTCGAGCACGCCCGGGACGCC
Source organism: Amycolatopsis sp. NPDC026612 (assembly GCF_040638285.1). Classification (NCBI taxonomy): domain Bacteria; kingdom Bacillati; phylum Actinomycetota; class Actinomycetes; order Pseudonocardiales; family Pseudonocardiaceae; genus Amycolatopsis; species Amycolatopsis sp. NPDC026612. The sequence continues at coordinate 43,484 of NZ_JBEZYB010000047.1, read as the reverse complement.
GCACAACAGGCTCACGATCTGCAGGCGGAGGCCGCCGCATTGACCAGCCTGGCCGTCATCGAGACGAGCCTGAGCCGGTACCGACCGGCCACGGAGCTCCTCCGCCGGGCCCTGCAACAGTTCCGGCAGGCCGACGACCAGGCGGGCGAAGCCCGTGCCTTGACCAACCTCGGCGTCGTCGAAGGAATACTGGGGCACAACCAGCCCGCCGCCGACCACTACACCCAGGCCGTGGCCCTGTTCCAGCGGGCAGGTCACCGGACCGGCGAAGCCCACGCGCTGAACAACCTCGGCGACGTCGAGCGGCGGCTGGGCCGCACCGGGCAGGCCACCGAGCACCTCGCGCGGGCCCTTGCCCTCTTCCGGCAGCTCGACGACCGCACCGGCGAGGCCTGGACGTTGACCAGCCTCGGGGACGTCGAGATCCGGATGGGCCGGTACGGGGAGGCGAGCGAGCACCTCCAGCAGGCGCTGGTCCAATACCGGCAGCTCGCCAACGTCGTCGGCGAAGCCTGGACGCTGAACTACCTCGGCACCCTCCACACCCGTGCCGGCCTGGACACCGGACAGCATCAGCAGGCGATCGCCCTGTTCCGCGAGATCGGGGACCGCAGAGGAGAAGCCAGCGCGCTGAACGGTCTGGGCGAAGCCGCGCACACCACGGGCCGTCCGGCCGACGCGCTCGCCCACCATTCCGCCGCGAACGCGATCGCGGCGGACCTGGGCCTGCGTGAACAGCAGGCCCGTGCCCACGCCGGCCTCGGCAACGCCCACCGCGCGCAAGGCAGGGCCGCTCGAGCCCGGTTGCACTACCGGCGCGCGCTGGACGTCTACACCGACCTAGGCATGCCCGAGGCCGACGAAATCCGCACCAACCTTGCCGCCGGCGAAAAGGGCAGCCGGACGACCTTGGCCGACCGCACCCGGTGACGATCGATTCGCAGCCTCCGGTGTGGGCACCCGCCCGCGATCGATCAGCCCTGCGGCTGGTGCACTCCGCGCCCGGGAAACGTGGTACACGGTTGCCCGGGCGAACCGGGTTTCGCGGGCGGGCTCAGCCGCAGTCGAAGGTCTGCGCCGGGTCCCAGTTGGTACGCCACACGGTGCCGGACAGGGTCATTGCCAGCGCCGCCGTGCCGACGAGCGCGATGGTGCGGGTGGTCGTCGTCATGATCGGGTCAACCTCCGGGTGCTCGGCAATGGTTTCCCTGCCTACCTCCGAGTGTGCATCGGTGCCAAAGGCCGCGACGCAATCCCGAACGATTCCGAACGCGGACCTGCCGGACTGTCGACAGCGAAGAGCTCATGTCCACGGCCGGGGAGCGCCTGCCGCTGGACTGGCGGATCGAGGTGTGGGCCGCCGGGGCCCGCGGCGAGGAGAGTGCCGCGATTCCCACGCGGGTGGCGAAACCTGGTGGACTCAAGGAGTTTAAGCCCTCCGTCGTCCGTGTGCGGAGACTACGTCCGGGAAAGGGCGGCGGTTGCTCTCTTGAGGAGGATTCAGGACTCGGGTACCAGTTTCAGCGAAATCGAGCTGATAGTGCAATCGAATTGATGCAGTCAGTACCGCTGGCCGATCGAGGGAGACGAATTGGCGGTCATCTTCGCGCCAGGGACGTCATTTCCTAGTCTCAACGCCGTCTGTGAAATTGGATGTCACCACGTGCGGTATCTTCAAAACCCCATCGGATCACAGGTTCGGTGGCACGCGCAGTACGGCCCAGACGACCTTGCCGCCAGACTGCCGGCGGGAGCAGCCGGATGCCTGCGCGAGGTGGGCGACGAGATGAAGCCCGCCATGGGGTTCCGCCGGGTTTCCGGCCGGACCCGGCAAGTGCACCAGTTGCGGGTCGTCGTCGGCGACGGCGACCGTGAGTCGTCGCGCCCGTAGTTCCAGGCGCAGGCGGGCCGGCGAGTCGGTGTGCTGGGCAGCGTTGGCCACGAGTTCGCTGGCCACCGCGACAGCGTGGGTGGCGAGCGTGTCGATGGCCCAGTTGCGGCAGGTGTCGGTGACGAACCGCTGCGCCGCGCGGACGCTGCGGGCCGAGGACGGCAGCCACAGTTCGGTGCGCTGCCGCGGCGGCTGCTCGTCGAGTTGTTCCAGCGCGGTGAGCACGCTGGGTCGGACGGTGAGAAATCGGTGCGCCGGACCGTGCGCGAACCGTGCCGCGTGTGCCGGTCCGGGGACCACGACCAGCGACACCGTGGACCACGGCGAGATACGCAGCCAGACCGTGATGAACACGCTGTTCAGGTAGTCGTGAGCGATCTCGAGCTCGTCGAGGTCGACGATCACCGCGCGCGGTTGGTCGGCCGCGCATTTGAGCATGGCGTCACGCAGCTGTGGGTAGGTGCGAATGGTCAGCACACCCGACGGACGGATGATCGTGGCACCCTGCAATGCGGACAGATCGCAGTTGAGGAGGCTGTCGCCGTCCACGAGAGTGATCACCTTTCGCCATGCTGGGCGTGCGCACCCGGCCCCGTACTCACGCAGCATTCGAGCGCGAAAAACCAACGCTGCTCTCAGACAGCCGAGGCGAGCAGCAAGTCTGCAACGTTCACTCGATCCGGTGGTTTTCGCGCCGGAATCGAAGCGATGTGTAACGCCGTCGATCGGCGATGACCCGAAATGACAGAAGTGACGGGAATAGACCTCGCCGGATTCAGTTGGCATTTGACCAACAGCTGGAATTGATCGTCCAGTCTCGGAGGCTGTGCCCGACTTGCTGCGGCAGCTCATGCCGCGGCGCAGGTCCAACCGGAGCTCAGGAACCGACACGGTGCGCCGCGACCGGGACGGCGGCACACGGGGCCGGCTACGCCTGGAGCGCCGACCCGCCTGTGGCGGTCTCGGTCACGTGCGAGTCGGGTTCCCAGCCCAAGGTGAGGTGCCGAGAGGTTACGGACTTCCGCCGACCAGACGGGCGGCCTCGACCGCCCAGGCCTGCCATTGCTCGTTTGTCCAGCCGCGCCTGCGGACCGGCCGCACCGCGAGCTGTCCGCTCTCGCCGGCCGCGGTAGCGGACTTGCCGGCCCGGTGGGTAGCCGCCGCCGTGCCTCGCAGGCCAGGTCCCGGTCCGCCCCGGATTCGCCGCCTCCGCGCGTGCCTGTTCCGCCACCCCGCTCACTCGAAGGTCGGGTTCGGGCGCCGGGGTCCGGGGCGTCGCCTCCAGCGTAAACCCGGCCAGGGCGCGCCGTCCGCAGCCAGGTGGGCGGTCTCCACCCGAGCGTCCTTTGAGGACAGAGATCAACCGCCGGCGGGCTCGGCCGGTGCCCGGCGGGGCTCGATACCGATCACGTCCCGGTCCGGCACCCAGACTGTCGTTCCGTTGCCGAGCGAGGCGAGCGGGATGGATTCGAGGCCGGTGCACGCGTCCCGCACGGGCGGTCCGAGGACCACCCCGGCCGCGCTGACCGAGTGGTTCGGCCGGCGAGTGTGTGCTCCGGCCGCGAGGTCGGCTAAAGTCGGGACTCCGCCCCAGACCTCGGCGTTCATGATCTTCGACGGTGGTGCGGGGCAGGCGGCCCGGCACTCGCCCCGAACGCGGAGGCGGACCATTGCTCGCGCGCACGGCCTGGGCCACGGCCACGCTCGTCGTCTGCGTCTTCGCGACGAGCGGCGTGCTGGGCACATCCGTCGGTGTGCTCGCCGGTCTGTGTCTGCTGGGGTCGGCAGCCGGCACGCTGGCCGCCGTGCTCGCGCCGCGCGTCCGGCGCGCAGCGCCGGGCCGGCCGCGCGCCGCGGATCTGCGGGCGGGCGTCCTCGCCGGGGCGATCTTTTTCTGGCTGTGCTTCACGGTCTCCGGGATGCTGGCGACATTGGGTGGTGGGTTGACGGCGTCGCTGGTTGCCGCTCTCGCCTTCGCCGCGCTGGTGGCCGACCTGCGGCGCGGAACCCGCCGTGCCGGGTCCGGCCAGAACGACATCGTCGCCGCGGTCACCTTGCCTCCACCGGCCCGCCCGGTTGCCGAGCTGAGCACGGACGAACTGTGCACGGCCTGGCGGCGCAGCTACCTCCAGCTGCGCGTCACGCAGGACACACCGGTGCGCCGTCACCTGGTTCAGCGCCGGCAGGACTACCTCGACGAGATCGAACGCCGCGACCGCAGCGGCTTCCGGCGCTGGCTCGCCAGTGGTGCCCGCGCCGGCAGCGACCCGGGTCCGTACCTCACGCCCCGCCGATGATGCCGGTCAGGGCTTGCGGTCGTGGCGGGTCAGCAGGTCGAACCCGTCGATCAACGTTGCTCCGGGTGCTCGGTTTCAGGTGTGGTGGCCGGAGGTGAGGGTCGCCCAGACGACCTTGCCGCCGGACCAGCGGCGGCTGCTGCCCCAAGCCTGTGCGGTCTGGGCGATGATGCGCAGGCCGAGTCCGGGATCGCGCAGGTCGGTGCGCTCGAGCAGCGTCGCGGGCCGGGGACTGTCGTCGGCGACCGAGATGGTGAGCAGGTCCCGGCGGAGGTCGAGGCGTACCTCGGGTGCGGACGTGGTGTGCTGAAGCGCGTTGCCGACGAGCTCTCCGACGATCAGGGTGCCGTCGTAGACCAGCTGCGGGACGTCCCAGTTCGCCATGATCTCCCGGAGGAACGCGCGGGCGAGCTGCGTCGCGCTGTCCGAGCGGGGAAACGCCCGCAGGGCCCACCGGCGGATCGGGATCATCTGCTGTCGTTCGGCCGCCTCCACATCGGTGTGCACGGCGACGAACCGGTCGATGCCGGAGCGGTGGAAGGCGTCCAGATGGGCCGGCTGCCGGGTGATCAGGGAGAACGGAATGCCGGGCCAGTTGCCGATCCGGCGGGCGATGAGGGGGAACACGGCGGCCGGGGACAGTTCGCTGATGCGAAGCCCGTCCACGTCGACGATCAAACCGGGTGGGCCGTCGGCGGCGACCTTCAGCAGGCCATCGCGCAGGAACCCGTAGCCGGAGAGGTCGAGTTCCCCGGTGACGGTGACCAGGGTGCTGGCCAGCCGGGCTGAGGGCTCCAGCGTGACACTGCGGTCACGGCGTCCGGTCACGTTCCCCCGCTGACAGCGCCGAATCGAGGTCGGGCGTCCACTGTCTCAAGCTACTCCCCGCCGAGTCACCGCGATACCGGCCGGGCGGCGGCCGGGTCTCCTCCAGGCACTCGAGTCTCTCCTGTAGCCGTCAGCGCCCGGCGGCCATCCCGCGGACGGCGCCGGCCACCGCACCGGCGTCCTTGCGAGGCTGAGCCGGATCCGCTTTCGGCGGCCCGCCTGACACGGCCCCACTTGACAACACCCGGCGCGAGCCTCCATGGTTAGTTACATGACTAATGAACCAACGAACCGCGCGGCGTGAAGGACGACGGGCGGCCGCTGTTCCTGCAGATCGCCGAGCGGGTCGAGAACTCGATCGTCGACGGGAGCCTGGCCGCGGATGCGCAGGTGCCGTCCACCAATGAGCTCGCGGCCTTCCACCGGATCAACCCGGCGACCGCGGCGAAGGGCATCAACCAGCTCGTCGCCGACGGGATCCTCTACAAGAGACGAGGCATCGGCATGTTCGTCGCCACCGATGCCCGCGCGCAGCTGCTCGAACGGCGGCGCCGGGACTTCACGCGGCAGTTCGTCACCCCGCTGATGGCAGAGGCGGGCAAGCTCGGCATGGACGCCGAGGAGATCAAGAAGCTGATCGACGTCTGGGAGCCGGAGCGATGAACGTGGTGCGCACGACCGGGGTGACCAAGCGCTACGGCGCCCTCGCCGCGCTCGACGGGGTCAGCGTGACGCTCGCCGAGAACACGATCCACGGCCTGCTGGGCCGCAACGGCGCCGGCAAGACCACGCTGATGCGGATCCTCACCGGGCAGAGCTTCGAAACCGGCGGCACGGTCGAGGTCTTCGGACAGCACCCGTACGAGAACGCCGATGTGCTCGCGCGGACGTGCTTCATCAAGGAAAGCCAGCACTACCCGGAGAAGTTCCGGGTGCGGCACGCGCTGCGGGCCGCCGAACTGCTCTACCCGCACTGGGACGCCGCCTTCGCCGCCGAGCTGCTGGCGGACTTCGCCGTCCCGACCGGGCAGCTGCTCGGCAAGCTCTCGCGGGGGCAGCTGTCGGCGGTCGGGGTGATCATCGGGCTGGCGTCGCGGGCGCCGCTGACGCTGTTCGACGAGCCCTACCTCGGCCTCGACGCCGTCGCGCGCCAGCTGTTCTACGACCGGCTGCTCGCCGACTACGCCGCGCACCCGCGCACGATCGTGCTGTCGACGCACCTGATCGACGAGGTCAGCGACCTGATCGAGCACGTCGTCCTGCTCGACCGGGGCCGCGTGCTCATCGACGCCGACGCGGAGTCGCTGCGCGGCGAGGCCGTCGCGGTCAGCGGGCCCGCCGACGCCGTCGAGCGCTTCGCGGCCGGGTACGAAGAACTGCACCGCGAACGCATCGGCGGCTCGCTGCGAGTCACCCTCACCGGTGCCCCGGACCGGGCCCACCCCGGGCTGGACTTCGAGCCGGTTTCGCTGCAGCAGCTGGTCGTCCGCACCACCCAGCACCACGGCGCGCCGGTCGCCGCGGGGAAGGAAGCCCGATGACCCGCGTGCTCGACGTCGCCCGGATCCAGCTGGTCAACTGGCCGGCGCTGCTCGCGTACCCGCCGGCCGCGGTGGCCGCGCTCCCCTTGCTGGGCTGGGGCATCGACGTCTCGAACGGCCAGACCGCGGTGGGCGACCACGAGGTCTACCTGCTGCCGATGCTGCTGGGCGTGGCCGCGGCGGCGCACCTGCAGACGATGACCCAGGTTTTCCCGTTCACCCTGGGTTTGGGTGTGACCCGCCGCCGCTTCGCCGCGGCGACGGCGCTCGTCGTGGTGGGGCAGGCATTGTTCGTCGGGTTGCTGCTGGTGGGCTTCGCCGCCGTGGAGCGGCTGACGGCAGGGTGGGGGCGGGAGGCCCGGATCTACGAGCTCGGCGCGTTGCGTCAGGACGGCCCGCTCACGCAGTGGCTGGCCTTTACCGGACCGATCGTGGCGACGTCGGCGGTCTGCGTGCTGGCGGGGGTGGTGTTCCAGCGGTGGCGGCAGTCCGGGATCTACCTGGCGGTGTTCGCCGGCGTGGCCCTCCTCGCGTCGGCGGGCGCGTTGGCGGCTACGCAGAACTGGTGGCGCCCGATCAGGAGTTTCCTGGGTGGCCAGCCATCGCTGACCCTGTTCACGGCCTACCCACTGGCATTCGCGTTGGCCTTGGGCGGCACGGCTTGGCTGGTGCTGCGCCGCTCGACGACCTGATCAGCCGTTGCGCCAGGTTTCCCACTACGGCGGAATTCGCCCGGACTGACAGCAGCTGGCGTTCCGACCGGCGACCGGGTCCTCCAAAAGTACGGCGGTTCGGCGTACACGCTCGAGCAGGTTCGGCGCGGCAGGCCGACGGATCACTCGGTGATGCGCAACCGGCTCTCGCCATGGCAGCAGTACGCCAGGCCCAGCGGGTTGCCGTGTTCTTCCAGCAGCTTCACCCTCGCCCACCGCAACGCCCCTCCTACTGTGCGCCGCTGGCCGAGCGCCTCGTAGAAGTACTTGGCGATCACCATCGCCGGCGCCGAGTTGACCGTCACGAGAGGGCTCACGACCGTGCGGTAGTAGGCGTTCAGCAACATTTCGGGAATCGACGTGTAGTCGCTGAAGCTGCTGCCCGCCGTGCGGCAGGCGTTGAGGAACGCCAACGGGCCGTCCGGCAGCCCGGGCCGGTCGTCGTACCACACGTTTTCCTCGGCGTTGGCGAGATCCGAGACGGATACCCGCACGGATTCGAACTTCCACGGGAAAGTCTTCACCCCGAAGACCATCGCGTGCAGGACCGCGGGGTCACTGTCCGGTGCCTCGCAATGTGCCGCGACGTGGACGATCTCCTCGCGGCCGGCCCGATCGCGGATGAGGAGCCGGGCGATGTGTTCCTGGGGCGACGCCTGGTCGAGCGCACCGCGGTCAGGCTGCGGATCCCGCACCGCGAGGTAGCCGAACCCGGTCAGTTCCGCCAGCTCGGCGCGGACCTTGCCGACCTTCTCGTTCCAATAGGGAGCGAGCACGACGGTGCCTCGCTCCCCGGCGGCCCGCAAAGCCAGGTTGCTCGGGCCGGGGCGGGTGCTCTGCCCGAACCGGTGGATCACGAACCGCAGCCCCAGGAACCGCGACACACATTGGTCGGCGAGTCCGAACGGGTCGGCGGGGACGATCTGGTGCTCGTCACCGACGACCGGCATGAGCTCCAATGGCAGGTTGACCGGCGAGTCGACGGTCAGCACCGGGGAGATGCCGCCGGGTGTCCGCTTTTCCACTGCCGCGAAGAAATCGTGGAAGCGTTTCATGGAGTGCCCGCGACGCTCCCCCAGCAACGCCGTCAGCAGCGTTCTGCCCAGTCCGCGGATCTCACCGAGGATCTTCGCACCCTTTTGCCGCGAGGGGTTCAAGAGCAGGTCGCCGCCGTCGGTGTACTCCTCCAACGCGGCGCGGGCGGTGCCGTACGTCCGCCTCAGCTCGTCGTAGCCTTCGCGGACGATGCGTTGCGGCGCGACGCCCGGCAGAGACGATTTGAGGTGGATCGCGAACTCGCTCGCGCCGAGGCGTTCGATCCGCAGCGACGCGACCGGGAACTCGGTTTCCGGTGCGGTCATCGGAAGTTGAGCCGAATGGGCACGGCCTGCAAGATCTGGGTGCCCTGGCCGATCTGGACCACCGCCACCAGGCGTTCGGAGTCCCCGAGGTCCTCGTCGACGTCGATGAGCTCCACGACCAAAGTCGACTCCGGTGAAATCCCGCGACTGGGCACGGATGCCGTCAGCTGCGACGGAACGGCGTGCACCCGGTCGGCGGTCACGGAGAGCAGGAACGGCACGGAATCCTGTCGTGATCCACCGCGCACCTCGACGGGACGCACCTCGCTCTGGGGCCGCACGTCGGAAATCTGCTGCGGGTCCGTGAAGAACCGAACGGTGATCTCCCAGTGTCTCGGGCTGATCGGGCGCGAGGCGACCAGGGCGAACCCGTCGTAGTCGACGATGGTGAGGTCCGAGACGCGCTGCTCCAGCAGCGCGTCGATGCGCTGCAGCATCGGCACCGACGGCGAGACCTCGCCCCCGAGGATGCCGGACCGGTTCGTGCCCGACCGCAGCAGCCCACGCTCGGCGATGCGGCCGAACAAGGTCAGCGCGGAAGTCCCGGCCAGCAGTGACACCAGGTATTGCCCGGCCGGGTTGATCCCGCCGGCTTGGACGACGGTCGAAAGCACCAGGAGGTAGGCGCCGCTGCCGGCCACCGCGCCGAGCACGGGCGAAACCAGGGTTTCGAGCCGCCACTGGGCGTCCTGACGCGTCGTGAAGCTGGCCGAGGCCAGCAGATACGCGATGCTGCGCAACGTTGCGCCCAGTCCGCCGGCCAGTGCGAAGAGGCCTAGGTCGGCGGAATTCGGGGTGCCCGCCCTCGCGTTCGCCAACGTCGGCCCCCACAGGAGTGCCGATGCCACGATGCAGGCCGCGGCCAGCAGGACAGGGAGCAGCCTGAACATCGGCCGAAGCACCCGGCTCAAGGTGGTAGCAGCGGCGACCGCCACCACCGTCTGCCCCTCGGTCATGCTGCGGCCCAGACGCCGATGCCCACGACGGCCAGCACCACGCCGATGGCGCTCAGGATCGAGCCGAACGCGGCCAGGCGCTGGCCGCCGGTGTGGTCGGGCCCGGTCAGCACACCGAACCACTCCGAAAGCACCCCGACGAGCCACTTGAGGAGCCCGGTGTCGATGCCCCGGACCGAACGCCGGTGCCATTGCCACCCGATGGCGTTCAGGATCGCGCCGAGGGCGAACAGGCCGAGCCCGACCCAGAAAAGTTCCACGGTTCCTCCAGCCCGACGCGTGCCGATTCGATCACCCTGTGGTCGCCCAGTGCACTACGGTCGTTACACCGACGGAGTCCGTCAGAAGCCGGGGAACGAGCGCCGCAACTCGTCGAGGGTCGCGTTGCGTTCGACCGGCTGTGCGCCCTCCGCCACCTGCGGGAGGTGCTGCGGATCGCCCAGCGCAGGTTTCTTGACGCCCTTCGACGCTGCCGGCGCGTCGGCCAGAGCGGAACTGGCCGTCCTCGTCGATCATCAGAGTCGAAGTGCCGGCGACCCGGCGCACGACGCGGTCCTCCGAGCATCCCGCTAAACCGTTCCGGCTTCCCGTGCGTGGGAACGGCGGTGGTCCGGGAGCAGCCCGGCCTCTGCTTACCTGTGGGAGCCAAGTATGCGTTCATTCGTGCGGAAGTCGGCCGTCGTCGCCGGTGTGGTGGCAGCCGGGATCGTGGTGGCGCCAGCCGCTCAGGCAACAACCGCGGCCAGTCCGGTGGCGGTGTGCGCGGGCACCGAACTCCACAAGGACGGCTTGCCCAAGCCGCTGAAGAACCAGCTCGGCGAGCAGGCCGGCACGCTGCGCCTGTGGTACTCCAGCGCGAACGGTGGCACCAACTGCGCGAAGGTCACCAGCGACGGGGGGTCAGCGCGCTCGATTTCGGTCAGCATGTGGACGAACGGGGGCACTCCGGTGACCGACTCCGGCCCGTACCACGCGTATGCGGGCGGAGTGGTGCTCACCGGCACCGCCGGCAAGTGCATCTACTTGTCCGGCAACCTCTCCCTGGGCACCGGTACGGTCAACCAGTTCCGCGCCTCGGCCGGCCCGGTCGCCTGCGGCTGATCCCAGCGGGCTGAGCCGCCTGGCGGCTCAGCCCGCCGTGGCGGGCAGTGATCGCCTGGAGCCGGGGCTGGAGCACCTGCTGATCGTGGTGGACTCCCCGACGGCCGTCCGGCCCGGTCCGTGTGCTGACCAGTACCTACCGCGCAGCAGGGGGAGTACGCCGGAGATCCAGGAGGTACCGCGCCAGCTCCGCGACGGTGGGCCGATCGAAGACGACGGTGGCCGGCAAGTCGATGCCCGACAACCCGGTGAGACGGGTGCGCAGCTCGATCGTGGTGAGCGAATCGAACCCGAGCTCCGGGAACGGGCGGTCGTCGGCGATCACCGCCGCGTCCGGGTGGCCCAAGACCGCCGCGACCTCCGCGCGCAGCAGTTCGCGCAGCTCCGGCTCGGCCGGGTTCGCCGGCCAGCTGGATCGCACCGGAGCCGAACGCACGGCCGAACCGCCGGTCGGCGGGGCCATCGGCGCCGCCGGGTCGAACCGGACCGGCACCAGGACGGGTTCGGCCGAGCCGAGGGCCGCGTCGAACAGGGCCAGGCCCTGCTCGGCGGTCAGGCCCTCGACGCCGGACGCGTGGATGCGCCGCCGGGCCGTGGCCGAGATCCGGTCGCCGAGACCGGTGCCCAGCTCCCACAGTCCCCACGCCAGGGACAACGCCGGCAGCCCCGCCGCGTGGCGGCGGCACGCCACCGCGTCCAGCACCCGGTTCGCGGCCGCGTAGTTGGCCTGCCCGGCCTTGCCGAACACGCCGGCGACCGAGGAGAACAGGAGGAACGCCGTCAGCGGCAGGTGCCGGGTCACCTCGTCGAGGACCAGGGCCGCGTCCGCCTTGGGGCGCAGCACGGCGTCCAGGCGTTCCGGCGTCTGGGCCGCCAGGACACCGTCGTCGACCACGGCCGCGCTGTGCACCACCGCCGTCAACGGCGGGTCGCAGCTGTCGACCAGCCGCTCCACGGTGGGGCGATCCGCGACGTCGGCCGCGACGATCCGCACGTCCGCGCCGAGTTCCCGCAGCGACGCGAGCAGGTCCGAAGCTCCGGGCGCCGCCGGGCCGCTCCGGCTCACCAGCAGGAGGTGCCGGACGTCGTGCGCGGTGACGAGGTGGCGGGCCAGCACCGCGCCGAGCGCTCCCGTCCCGCCGGTGATCAGCACCGTCCCGGCCGCGTCGAACGGCCGCGCCGGCGCCGGGGTGGCGCGGGTGATCCGCAGGACGTGCGGCACTCCGTCGCGCACGGCGATCTGCGGCTCCGCGCTGCCGCCGGCGAGGTCTGCCACCCGCGTCACCGGGAACCCCGGCTCCAGGTCGACCAGGCCGATCCGGCCCGGGTGTTCCGCCGCGGCCGCGCAGCCCAGTCCCCACGCCGCCGCGGCGGCCGGGTCGGGATCGGGGCCGGTCGCGTTGCGGGTGACCAGGAGCAGCCGATCGCCGCTGCCTTGCCAGTCGTGGAGCACGGAGAGCGCGTGGCCGGCCGCCGCACGCACGTCACCCGGAGCGATTTCGACGGTCCGGACCGGTTCCGAGGCCGCCACCGGCGGCATCGGGATCCATTGTGGACGGTAGAGCATCGTGTCGGGCGCCGCCAGCGGCCGGGTCGTCAGCGATTCGATTCCGGCGACAGGATTCCCGGCTTCGTCGTACAGCGTGACCCGGACCGCGCCGACGCCGAGGCGGACGCCGTGCACCCTGGCCCGCCGCGTACCCGGCGCGTAGACCTCGACACCGCTCCAGAGGAACGGCACCCGCTGCTCGGCGCCCGGCCCCTCGGCGAGGGCGGTCGCGTGCACGGCCGCGTCCAGCAGGACCGGGTGCAGCTCGAACCGGCCCCCGACGTCCGGCGGCAGCTCGACGTCGGCGAAGAACTCGGCATCGCGCACCCACAAGCGGTGCACGGCTTGGAAAGCAGGCCCGTAGGCGTGCGCGCGGTAGGCGTCGGCGACGTCGGCTTCCACAGCTCCGGCCGGCGGCCACTGCCCGCTCCAGCCGGGCGGGAGCGGGCCGCGCGGGCGCAGCTTCCCCCCGGCGTGCTTCCGCCACTGCTTCTCGTCGCGAGCCCGGGCGTAGACGTCGATCCGCGGCTCGTCCACGACGACCTGGACGTGGACGTCCTCGGTGTCCAGCCGCAGCGGCGCTTCGATCGCGAGCTCCTCGACGCCCGCTCCCCCGGCGTGCAGGGCCAGCTCGGCGAACAGCGTCCCGGGCACCAGCACGGACCCGCCGACGACGTGGTCGGCGAGCCACCGGTGGCGGCGGACGCCGAGCGAGCCGCCGTGCACGACCCGCGGCGAGTCGGGCGCCGCCAGCGCCGGGCCGAGCACGGCGTGGTCACCGCCGGTCTGCTCCGGGGCCGGCTGGTCCAGCCAGTACCGGGTGCGCTTGAACGGGTACGTGGGCAACGGCGTGATCCGCGCGCCCGAGCCGGCGAACACCGCGGGCCAATCGACCCGGGCGCCGGCCGTGTGCACCGCGCCCGCCGCGGCCAGCACCCCGGTCGCCGACATCGTGGCCGGCGCGGCCGGCAGGACGTCGGTGGTCAGGCGGCCGAGCACCGGCGCCGGGCCGATCTCGAGGCCGACGGCCCAGCCGGGAGCCGTGGCCGTGGCGAGCGCGTCGGCGAACCGCACGGTCGAGCGGGCGTGCCGGCGCCAGTGGCCGGGTTCGATCTCCTCGATCAGCTCTCCGGTCACGCACGAGACGAGGGGGAGGGCGGGACGGTGGTGCTTCAGCCCGGCGGCGACCTCGTGGAACTCGTCGAGCATCGGATCCAGCAGCGGCGAGTGGAAAGCGTGGCTCACGCGCAGAAGCGTCCCGCCGCCGAAGCGGTCGGCGAGCGCTGTCGTCGCGGCCCGCTCCCCGGAGAGCACGACCGAACGCGGCCCGTTGACCGCGGCGACGGCGACGGTGTCCCCCACGAGCGGAGCCACGTCCGCCTCGGTGGCGTCGACGGCGATCATCACTCCGCCGCCGGGCAGCGCGGCCATGAGCCGGCCGCGCGCCGCCACGAGCTTCGCCGCGTCCGTCAGCGACAGCACCCCGGCGACGTGCGCGGCGGTGATCTCCCCGATCGAATGGCCCCATAGGACGTCCGGACGCAGGCCCCACGACTCGAACAACCGGTACTGCGCGACACCGAAGGCGAAGAGCGCGGCTTGCGCGTGGTCGGTGCGGTCCAGCGCTTCCCCGCCGGTGAACGCGACGTCGCGCACGGCGCCGCCCAAGGCTTCGCACGCCTCGTCGAAGGCGTCGGCGAACACCGGGAACCGCTCGGCCAGCTCCCGGCCCATCCCGGCCCGCTGCGCGCCCTGCCCGCCGAACAGCACGGCCAGCCGGATTCCACTTCGGACGGTCCGGCCGCGCACGCGCCCGTCGGCGACGGCTCGCAGGGCCTCCCGGTTCCCCGCGGGCACCAGCACGCGGTGCGCGAGCGGCGTCCGCCGCGCGAGGGTGTAAGCGACGTCGACGGTGTCGGGAGCCTCGGCCAACCCCGCCGCGACAAGCCGGAGCGCGTCGCCGTCCGCGGCGCTGAGCAGCCAGGGTGCCGCGGGGAACGGCCGCCGGGCCGGCGGCTCCGGCCGCGGTGCCTCTTCGACGATCACGTGCGCGTTGGTGCCGCCGATCCCGAAGGCCGACACCCCAGCCCGGCGGGCCCGGTCCGTGCGCGGCCACGGCCGGGCTTCGGCGAGCAGCTGCACCTCGCCGGACGCCCAGTCGACGTGCGGGCTCGGCTCGGCCGCGTGCAGCGACGGCGGCAGTTGCTCGTGCTGCAACGCCGTCACCACCTTGATCACGCCGGAGATCCCGGCGGCGGCCTGGGTGTGGCCGATGTTCGACTTCACCGAGCCGAGCCGGAGCGGCTCCCGGCGCGGGCCACGCCCGTACGCCGCCATCAGCGCGTCCGCCTCGATCGGGTCGCCCAGCGGCGTTCCCGTCCCGTGGCCTTCGACGGCGTCGACGTCGGCCGCGGTCAGCCCCGCGTCCGCCAGCGCCGCCGCGATCAGCGCCTGCTGGGCGCGTCCGTTGGGCGCGGTGAGGCCGTTCGACGCGCCGTCGGCGTTCACCGCGGTGCCGCGCAGCACGGCCAGCACCGGGTGCCCGTGCCGCTGGGCGTCGGACAGCCGTTCCAGCAGGATCACCCCGGCGCCCTCCGACCACGCCGTGCCGTCGGCTCCGGCGGCGTAGGACCGGCAGCGGCCGTCCGGAGAGAGGCCGCGCTGCCGGCTGAAGGCCAGGAAGGTCCGCGGGGTAGCCATCACCGTGGCCCCGCCGGCGACCGCGAGCGAACACTCCCCCGCGCGCAGCGCCTTCACGGCCAGGTGCAGCGCGACCAGCGACGACGAGCAGGCCGTGTCGACCGTAAGAGCGGGTCCGGTGAGCCCGAAGGTGTAGGAGAGCCGGCCCGAGGCCACCGCGTGCGAGGAGCCGATGCCCAGCCACGCCTCGAGCTCGTGGGAGGTGGTGAACCGGCTCGCGTAGTCCTCGTTCATGACGCCGACGAACACGCCCGTGTCGCTGCCGCGCAGCGTCGCGACGTCGATGCCGGCCCGCTCGAACGCCTCCCACGACGTCTCCAGCAGCAACCGCTGCTGGGGGTCGGTCGCCAGCGCCTCCCGGGGCGAGATGCCGAACATCCCGGCGTCGAAGTCCGCGAAGCCGTCGAGGAACCCGCCGCGGCGGGTCACCGAGTGGCCGATCCGGTCCGGATCCGGGTCGTACAGCCCCGCCACGTCCCAGCCGCGGTCGGCGGGGAACTCCCCGGTCGCGTCCACCCGGTCCGCCACGAGCCGCCACAGGTCCTCCGGCGAGCGCACCCCGCCGGGGAACCGGCAGGCCATCGCCACGACGGCGATCGGTTCCGCGGACGACACCGGGGCCGTCCGCGGCGGCTCCGCCGGGTTCGCCTTGCCGAGCCGCGTCAGCTCGGCGAGCACCGCGCCCGGCGTGGGGAAGTCGTAGATCAGCGAGTGCGGGACGGGCACGCCGGTCAGCGCGGTGATCCGGTGCCGGAAATGCACGCCGGCCAGTGAGGACAACCCGAGGTCGGTGAAGGGCCGGTCCTGCCACCCGTCGCCGCCGTCGTGTCCGCAGAGCGCCGTCAGCTCGGCCCGCACCACCGCGGCGAGATCCGGCTGCTTCAGGGCGTTCCGCCTCGGCTTGCCCGACGCGGTCCGCGGGATGGCGTCGACTGCGAGGTAGGCGACCGGCACCTTGTGCAGCGAAAGCCGGCTGAGACAGAGGCGACGCAGTTCCTCGGCGTCGAAGCCGTCCGGCCCGGCGACCACGAACGCCACCGGCACCTGCCCGACGACGTCGTCGGGCCGGGCGGTCACGAGGACCTCCCGCACCGACGGCGACTCCTCCAGCACGGCCTCGATCTCGGTCGGGTGGACGTTCTGCCCACCGCACACGATCACGTCGTCGACCCGGCCGTCGAGCACCAGCCGGCCGCCGTCGAGTCGGCCCGCGTCGCCCGTGCGGTACCAGCCGTCCCGCAGCGGCGAACCGGTCTGCCGGTGGTAGCCCAGCATCAGGCCCGGGCCGCGGACGAGCACCTCCCCCGCGTCGATCCGGACCTCCATACCGGGCACCGGGACCAGTCCCGGCTCACCGGGCCGCTCCACCGCGACCTTTCCGCCCGTCTCGGTGCTCCCGTAGCCGTCGACGAGGGGGAGGCCGAACAGCTCCCGGACCGCGGCGCGGGTCGCAGGCGTGCACGGCGCACCGCCGGTCAGGCACAGCCTCGGCGAGACGACCGGGCCGTCGGCCTCCTGGCGGAGCCGGAGGTAGGTGGCCGGCACCCCGGCGAGCACGCAGCCCGGGTACTCGCCGAGCAGCTCCGGCGAGCACCCGTCGGCGAGCCGGGTATGCGCGCCGAGCGCGATCGTGGTGGCGAAGGCCAGCGACAGGGCGTAGGCGTGGTGGAGCGGCAGCGGCCACACCACGGTGTCCCCGGCCTCGATCCCGAACACGGGGACGTAGCAGGCGGCGGTCGACCACAGCATCGCGCGTTGCGAGAGGAGAACGCCTTTCGGCCGTCCGGTCGTGCCGGAGGTGTAGAGCAGCCAGGCCGGCTCGTCCAGCCCGAGGCCGTCCCGCGGCGGTCCGGCCTCCGCCGGTGGCGGCTCCTCGACGAAGAGAACCCGCAAGCCCGGCCGCAGTCGTTCCGCCACCGCGGCGTGCCGCGACTCGGTGATCAGGAGCGTCGCCCCGGAGTCGTCGGCCAGGTGGGCGAGTTCGGCCTCGGTCGACCGCGCGCTCACCGGCACCCCGACAGCCGCCGCCCGCAGCACCGCCAGCAGGGACACGACGAACTCGACCCGGCTGCCGACGTGGATCAGCACGCGATCGCCGCGGGACACGCCGAGCCCCGCGGCGAGATCGGCACTGGCGCGGGCCAGCTCACCGTAGGTCAGCGTCCGCCGGCCGTCGGAGTAGGCGGGACGTTCGGCGGGGTGCGCGGACAACGCCGTCAGCAGCGGCCTGATGAACTCGGTCCGGATTTCCTCCACTGGTCCGGGTATACCCCAACGACCCGTCCCGCCGCCCGCACCGCGTCCGTTCGGGCACCAAGACTGCCTCGGGTGATCACCGAAAGGCAGCGCGGGCCACGGCGGTTCGGCGTCGCCACCTCCCCATGGCTGCGGACCGCCGAACCGCCGGCCCGTTCCCCCGACCACCGGCATCGTCCCCGCTTGGGCGACGACCGGCACAGTTCATCACGGCCAAGGCCGGGGACGGCCGGATCCTGGACATACCTGGACGCTCCCGGACGCCGCCCCTCAAGCGCGTCCGAGTACCACGTCAGCGCGCTCGACACCCGGCCGGCAGCCCGCTTGTCCGTGCAGGGTTCGAGCCTGCTCGGCGTGGACCCGCGCCGCTCCGGATTCGCCGCGTTCGAGCTCGACGGCGGCCATCGCGACTAGGCTGTCCGCCCGGATCAGGCGGTGGCCGGTTTGCTCGCTGATGACCAGGGCTCGACCGGCCCGGTCGTAGGCCTCGTCGAATTTCCCCTGCCGCAGGTGCACCGCGGACAGGGCGACCAGTGCGTCCCCGCGGCCACGCGGGTGGGCCGCCGCGACGGAAAGGGCCAGCGCCGACTCGAGCGTCGTGCGGGCCTCGTCGATCCGGCCGAGCGCCACCATGACCGTGCCGAGAACGTGGTGCGCCCCCGCCTGCGTCCGGCGCATGCCGAGCCGGGTCGCTTTGGCCAGGGCGTCGCGAGCGGTCGCCAGCGCCTCCTCGTACTCGCCGAGGTCGCGCAATGCTCCCGCGAGGTTGGCGAGCACGCTGGCTTCGTCCGCGTGCTCGCGGGCCGACCGGCACAGCTCGAGACCGGTCCGGTAGTGCTCGACTGCGCGCTCCAGGTCACCGAGTGCCTGGGCGGGCCGGCCCGCGTGGCTTTCGGCGAGCTGCCGCCCGGCGGCGTAACCCTGCCGGGTCGCCGTCTCGATCGCCTTGGACTGGAGATCGTAGGCAGCGGCCAATTCCCCCAGTTCCCAGAGGACGTCGCCGAGCACGACGAGGTTCGGGATCGATGCTGCCCCGTCCTGAGCCGGCTCCAGGTCCAGGGCCCGTCGGTAGTGCCCGGCGGCGTCGTGGAGCCGGCCGGCCGAGATCGACGTGCGGCCCAGATCGCTCAGGACGATCCTCCGGAGGTCCGGCGCATCGAGCTCGTCAGCCAGTTTCACGGCTTCGTCGAGGTGGCGAAGCGCTTCGGCGTGGTCCGATCTGCTCCAGTGGGCGCTGCTGAGCACCCGCAGGCACAGCACCTGCCCGGCCGCGTCCCCGGCGATGCGGGCCGCGGCAACCGCGGCTTCGCTGACCGGCAGCCACTCCGCGGAACGGTGCCGTTCGAACTCGAAGTGCAGGGCGACGCACAGCTGGATCGCCAGCGCATGGAGGCCCGCCGCGGCGGCCTGCCGGGTCAGCGTGGACAGCGTGGCGAATTCGACGTCGAACCAGGTCAGCGCGTCGTCAGCGGTCGTGAACGGCGCACTGCCCGATCGGACGCGCGCGTACTTCTCCCGGTACGGGCGCGGGTGCCTCAGCTGTGCTGCCTCGGTCGCGAGCCCCGCGTAGTGGGAAATCAGCCGCTGCAGCGCCGTGGCACGCACATCGTCGGCGTCTTCCGCCAGGCAACGGCGCTTGGCCCACGAATGCAGCAAGGCGTGCTGGCTGTACCGCGCCGGCGTCCGCTCGAAAAGGAGGTGCATGTCGAGCAGTGTGCCGACGACCGGGACCAGCGACTCCGGCTCCATGCCGGTCGCGGCGGCCAGCGCCGGCAAGGCGATCCCGTCGACCGGGAACAGCCCGAGGAGCCGGAACACCCGTTGCGCCGGGGAGTTCAGCGCGCGGTAGGACAGCGCGACCGCGTTCTGCACCGCTGTCGCCCGGTCGACCGCGGCATCGAGGACCGCCAGCGGATCAGCCGACCGGAGTTCCCCGACCATCGCGGAGAGGAGCACGCCCGGCCGGACACGGGCGTTCGCCGCGGCGATCCGCAGCGCGAGCGGCAGACGTCCGCAGACTTCGGCCAGCTCCGCGGTCGCCACCGGGTCGGCGTCGACCCGGTCCGGACCGGCAGCGTGCCGGACCAGTGCGACGGCGTCGTCCATCCCGAGCGGCCCCAGCTCGCACGGAACAGCTCCTTCCCTGGCGACCAGGCCGACCAGTCTCGTGCGGCTGGTGATCAGGACAGCGCAGCTCGGCGAGCCGGGCAGCAAGGGGCGCACCTGCTCGGCACTGCTCGCGTCATCGAGCACCACCACCATGCGACGACCGGCGACCGCGGACCGGAAGGAGGCGGCGAGCCGGTCGGCTTCCCGCGGTATTTGACGCTCAGCCGTCCCCAGTGCGCGCAAGAACCCGGACAGCACGTCGACCGGATCGGCTGGGGGAGCTTCGGCGAACCCCCTCAGGTTCACGAACAACTGGCCATCGGGAAAGCGGCCGGCGGCCCGGTGCGCCCACCGGATCGCCAAAGCCGACTTGCCCACCCCGGGCATCCCGGTGACGAGCGCAACCGGAGTGCCCGGCGAGCCGCTGGACAGCTCGTCGAGCGCGGCCAGCTCCTGCTCGCGTCCCACGAATCCGCCGACGTCGAGGGGCAGCTGCCGGGGCACCACCGGTGGATCGGCAGCTTGCTTCTGCGTGTGGAGGTGGGCGGCCACGCGGAACCAGGCTTCGTTCCAGCTCGCCCACGCCGTGCGCGGAACACCCAAGGCGATGACGATCCGGTCGAACACGTCGGACGGGGGGTGGATCTTGCCGGACACGTAGGCGTGCACGGTCGAGCGGGGTACATCCACCCTGCCGGCGAGTTCGGTCAAACCGACTCGCGCCTTGCCGGTGCCGCGGGCCGCCTGCCGGCGCAGCAGATCGACCTCGCGAACGAACCCCGCGGCGTCAGTGATCCGCGCCGGGTCCGGCCCTCCGGCATTGGTGCCCACCAGCGTCACGCCTCCTGCCACCCATCGTCGGTCCGATCCAACCGCATCGGCGGCGCGCGGGCATCGGCGCGACCACCGGACCGGCGGCGGCCCGCGGGCGCGGAACACGGCAGGATGCCGGGCATGACGTTGCCGGCTCTGCCCGAGGAGTCCTTCCGGCGCGTGCTCTGCGTCGTCGCCCACCCCGACGACATGGAGTACGGCACGTCCGCGGCCGTCGCCCGCTGGACTGCGCGGGGGATCGAGGTCGGCTATCTGCTGCTCAACCGCGGCGAAGCCGGGATGCCCAATCCGCCCGAAGAGACAGCTCGTCTGCGCGTCGCCGAACAGCGGGCCGCCTGCGCCGCGGTCGGGGTCGCGCACCTGACCGTCCTCGAACATCCGGACGGCGTGCTCGTCTACGGGCTCGACCTGCGCCGGGACATCTGCCGGGAGATCCGCCGGTTCAAGCCCGACGTCGTCTTCGGCAGCGCTTTCGAGGTGGAGACGCCTTACGGGTTCGACCAGGCCGACCACCGCGCGGCCGGCCTCGCGACCCTCGACGCGATTCGGGACGCGGGCAACCGGTGGATCTTCCCGGAACAGGTCGACGACGAGGGCCTCGAACCGCACTCCGCGCGCTGGTACCTCACCCCCGGAACCACCGACGCGACCCACGGCGTCGACATCACGGGTGAGCCGCTGCGCCGCGGCGTCGCCTCGCTCGAGTCGCACGCTGCGTACCTGGCCGCACTTCCGGACCACCCCGCACCCGCCGACTTCATCCCCCGGTTCGCCGCGATGAGCGGCAAGGCCATGGGCGTCGAGCACGCCGTCCTTTTCCGCGCCCACGATCTGCAGGCACCGCCGGAGTTCCCCGCTGAGGATTCCGGCGCTGACCCTTCGGATACCGACATTCGGCGGTAGTGAGGAGTCCGATTTATCTGATTGGATCCCCGCAGATCGTTTTTACAACGTTGTAAAACTGAAGGGATCGCGCCGATGAGAAGAGCCGCTTCCGTCCTCGTCGCCCTGCTGGTGGCGTTGGGCGTGGCGTCCGGCACGCCGCCCGCAGGTGCCGCCGAGCCCGTGCACGGCCTGAAAGCCGAGTACTACACGATGTCGATGCCGGGCGCGCGGGACTTCGCGAACCTGGCCGGTACCGCGCTCGACCCGGAGGTCGACCACGCGGACCTGACCTCGGTCTTCGGGCTGGTCGCCGGGCGCACCGAGCACACGACCGCCCGCTGGACCGGGCAGATCGCCGTGCCGCAGACCGGCGACTACACGTTCTACGCCGTCGGTGACAACGGGTTCCGGCTGTTCGTCGACGGCGCGCCGGTGATCGACCACTGGGTCGGGGACTGGGACTCCGAGCAGACCAGCGCGCCGGTCACGCTGACCGCCGGCCGGCAGTACGACTTCAAGCTGGAGATGTTCCAGGACGTCGGCGGCGCCAACATGTTCCTGCGCTGGTCGAGCGCGGCCATTGCGAAGCAGATCGTGCCGCTGTCGGCGTTCACGCCGCCCGCCGACTACCGGGCCGTGCCGCGCACGGCGGAGGTGTCCCAGGACGGCCGCACGCTCACGACCGACTTCGACGGCCGGGTCTCGGGGACGAGCGACTTGCCGGACCACCTGCGGATCGAGGTCGACGCGACGCCGATGCCGGTCTCGTTCGTCACGACGAACCACAACCGGGCCACGATCCGGCTGGCCGAGCGGGTCCTGAAGGGCCAGCGGGTCACGATCTACTACGACGGCGCGGGTGCGCTCGCGGTGGACGGCGCGAAGGTCGGCAAGACCGGGCGCACGGTCGCGAACGCGTCGACGGAACGGCTCAGGACGCCGTGGGGCGAGAACGTCGACACGCGCCACCCGTTGCCGGAGTACCCGCGGCCGCAGCTCGAGCGCGACAAGTGGGTCAACCTCAACGGCCCGTGGGAGTTCTCGGCCGCCAAGGAAGGTCAGCAGCCGGCGTTCGGCAAGCGGCTGCCCGAGAAGGTGATCGTGCCCTACCCGATCGAGTCGCAGCTCTCCGGGCTCGAACGGCACGAGGACCACATGTTCTACCGCCGTACGGTCACCGTCCCGCGCGACTGGAGGATCGGCGACGGGCAGCGCCTCAAGCTCAACTTCGGGGCGGTCGACTACCAGGCCAAGGTGTGGGTGAACGGCAAGCTCGTCGCCGAGCACACCGGCGGCTACACGGCGTTCAGCGCCGACATCACCGACGCGCTCAAGCGCGGCGACGAGCAGGAGATCGTCGTCGCCGTCACCGACACGACCGGCCCGTACCAGCCCAAGGGCAAGCAGTCCGCCAACCCCGGCGGCATCTTCTACACCCCGTCGTCGGGCATCTGGCAGACGGTGTGGCTGGAACCCGTGGCGGCCCAGGGCATCGGCGAGATCAAGACGACTCCCGACCTCACCACCAGCTCGCTGGCCCTCACCGTCAAATCCGCGGGCAACGCCACCGTCACGGCGGTCGCCAAGGACGCGCGCGGCCGGCAGATCGGCACGGTCACCGGACCGGCGAACGCGAACCTGAAGCTGCCGGTGCCGAACCCGCACCTGTGGACGCCGGACGACCCGTACCTGTACCAGCTGGAGATCAAGCTGGGCGGCGACAAGGTCAAGAGCTACTTCGGCATGCGGTCCACCGGCATCACCAACGTCGGCGGCACGCCCAAGCTGACGCTCAACGGCAAGCCGATCTTCAACCTGATGCAGCTGGACCAGGGCTTCTACCCGGACGGCCTGAACACCGCGCCGAGCGACGAGGCCCTCGTCTTCGACCTGAAGGCGCAGAAGGACCTCGGCTTCAACGCCGTCCGCAAGCACATCAAGGTCGAGCCCGCCCGCTGGTACTACCACGCGGACCAGCTCGGACTGCTGGTGTGGCAGGACTTCGTGTCCGTCGAGGACGGCAACAACCCCGCCGCGCAGCAGGCGTGGCTCAGCCAGGGCCTGGAAGAGATGCACCAGCTGCAGAACTCCCCGTCCGTCTACGCCTGGATCGTGTTCAACGAGGGCTGGGGCGAGTGGGACAAGACCGCCACCGGCCGGATCACCGACCAGGTCAAGGCCACCGACCCGAGCCGGATCGTCAACGCCCACAGCGGCGTGAACTGCTGCGCCTCCAAGGGCGACTCGGGCCGCGGCGACGTCATCGACCACCACGACTACAACAACACCGACCCGGCCCGCTCGGACGGCACGCGCGTCGCGATGGACGGCGAGCACGGCGGCTTCACGCTGCGCACGCCGGGTCACCAGTGGCCGGGCGCGCCGATCGCGATCTACAGCGGCGTGGCGGACAAGGCGGCGCTGACGGCGAAGTACGTCGACAACACCCGCACGTTCTACCTCGGCCAGGCCCGGGCCGAGCTGTCGGCGTCGGTCTACACGCAGGTCACCGACCTGGAAGGCGAGCTCAACGGGCTCTGGACCTACGACCGCAAGCGCATCAAGGTCGATCCGGGTCCCGTCCGCGAGATCAACCGGCGGGTGATCGAAGCCGGTGCCAACGCCGGGAAGCCGTACCCGTACGCGGGCAGGGGCGAGTGGCACCTCGACGAGCGCGGGGGCACGACCGCGAGGGACTCGAGCGGCGGCCACAACCCGCTGACGCTCACCCCGACCGGGGCGACGTTCAAGGACGGCGCGCTGCAGTTCTCCGGCGGCTCGGCCGACACCTACGGCCCGGTCGTCGACACGACCGGCGACTACACCGTGTCCGCGAAGGTGCGGCTCGACCAGCTGCCCGGCAACTACGCGACCGCGGTGAGCCAGGACGGCCGGGAGCGGGAAAGCCCGTTCTACCTGCAGTACGGGCAGGGCGCGTTCGCGTTCAGCACCCCCGGCGGCAACCGGGCCCGGTACGAGGTCGTGCCGGAGACCGGCCGCTGGTACGAGCTGACCGGGGTGCGGGCCGGCAACGAGATCCGGCTCTACGTGGACGGCGTGAAGGTCGCGACGGCACCGGCCGGACCGGCACTCGCCGGCACCGGCGCGTTCACGGTCGGGCGGGCCAAGTACGACGGCCGCAACGTCGACTTCTGGCCCGGCGCGGTCGACGACGTCGGCGTGGTCGGCAAGGCGCTGACGGACGCGGAGGTCGCCCGGCTCTCCTGATGCCCTACCGGCGCACCGGCAGCGCGGCGCCCGCGCCGCCGGTGTGCCGATGGCCTAGGACCGGCAGAGCAGCGCGTCCGGCGTCCGGCTCGAACCGACCCGGCCGGTGTAGGCGACGCCGGCGACGTACTCCCCCGGCGCGCACTGGCCCTTGTAGTTGCCGGTCGCGAAGTCGCCGCCGGGGTCGCCGGAGGGCCGGTTGTCGCCGCGGTCGAACCACACCGTGCGGCCCGTGCGGCCCAGCGGTGTCGCCGACCGGCCGCACAGCACCGCCGAGAAGGCCGCGCCCTGGACGCTGTACCCGACGACCGCGTGGCCGGGCGGGCACTGGGTCTTGGTGTAGCCCGACGCCCAGTCGGTGTCGACGTAGGTCTCGTCGCGCACGACCACGTACCCGGCCGGGGCGGCGAGCGTCCCGGTGCACAGGCCACGGTTCCCGGTGTGGGCCAGGCCGGCGAGCCGCTGGCCGTCGGGACAGACGCCCTTGCGAGCGCCGGGGTTCCAGTCCGGCAGCGCGCGGACCTGACGTGACTGCGCGAAGTCGGCGTAGTCGAGGTTCACCATCGACCAGCGCTCGGCGGCCGGAATCGGACCGGTGCGCGACGGCGCCGAGATCAGCCGCCGCCAGGCGGGGCCACGCCAATCGCTGCCGTCGAGCACGTCGATGCGGTGTCCCGCCGAGTCGTATTCGAGGAGGGCCCAGCCGTCGCCGGAGCCGTTGGTCTGGAAGCCGACCGCGGGCCAGTAGGCGAAGTCCGTGTCGGTCTCGGCCAGGTAGCTCACGAAGTTCTCGAAGAACGCGCGCGATGCCGGGTCGGTGGTGTTGCGGCCTTCGCCGAACTCGCTGATCCACAGCGGCGCGGTGTAGTGCTTGCCGGTGTCGGCCGAGACGAAGAACGCCTGCCGGTACAGGACGTCCCGCAGGTCCTGGGGCGAGAGGTCGCGGTAGCGCGGGTCGTGCGTTTCGCCGATCCCGGTCGCGCCGGAGTGGTTGGGCCCGGTGTAGCCGTAGAAGTGCGCCGAATAAACGAGCTTGCCCGAGTCCACGAGCGTGTGCGACAGCGTCCGGGCGGGTTCCAGCGTCGGCCGGCCGTGCGGGAAGCCGTCGATCGGCAGCCCGGTCCAGTTGATGCCCTCGACGAAGATCAGCAGGTCGCGGTTCGCCTCGGTGACGATGCGGTCGGCGACCTGCTGGCTCGCGCGCTGCCAGTCGGTGCTGTTGCCCCAGCCCCAGTTGGGGTCGTCGAAGGTGCTGCGGCGGACCTCGTTGTACAGGTCGGCGCCGACGACGCGGTTGTTCGCGGCGTAGCGGCGGGCCATGAACAGCCAGTCGTCCTGCCACTGCTGCTCGGTCTGCGCGGTGTTCCAGCGCTCGTTGCCGTCGAGCCCGCAGCACCAGCGCGAGGTCGTGGTGTGGTTGTTGAGGATGACGGCGAACCCGCGTGCGGTCAGCCGGTCGACGACGCGGTCGTAGACCTGAAGCGGCGTCAGGCCGTGGAGGTCCGGGTTGGCGGCCAGGTCCGGAACGGGCCGGGTGTCGTGGAGCATCGCGTTGGAGAACTGCAGCCGGACGCTGTTGAGCCCGAGCTGCGCGAGCCCGTCGATGACCGTGTCGATCGACGTGCGGTCGAGCCCGAGCGGGGTCTGGAAGGCGATCTCGCCGGCGTGGTGGTTCGCCGGGTCGTTCACGTCGCCGGAGCCGGTCCACGTGCCGCTCGCGCCGTGCCAGTTGGCGGCCTTCAGCTTGAAGCGGTCACCGTGCGCGTCGACGATGTACCGGCCGCGGGTGCTGAGCGGCCCGGTCCAGGACGGCGGGTCCGCCTCGGCCCGGGCGACGGGGACGACGACGCCGGCGGTGGCGAGCAGGACGGTGAGCAGCGCACCCGAGAGCCTCACCCGAGTGAGTCAACCAACTCGCGACCCGCCGGAAAAGGGCCATAAGGAGCGCCTACGCACCGTAGCCCTGCCGGGCGAAGCCCGGTTCCGCCGCTTCCAGCCGCGGCACCGCGATGCCCAGCCGTCGCGCTTCGGCCAGGGTGTCCCGGCAGACCTCACGCGGTTCCTCGGCGTCGGGGTCGGAGTGCGCCTCGAGACTGACGCGCGCGAGCGCGACCCGAGCAGTCAGCCAGGCGAGCACGGGGGCCATCAGCCAGGTGGGTGCCCGGAACAGCAGCACCCCGCCCCGGTGACGTCGCAGGTCGATGCCGCGCGCCTCCACGAGCGGCAGCAGTTCGCGGCCGGTCAGCAGTGCCTCGCGCAGGTCGCCCGTGGCCCCGACCAGCTTGGACAGGGAACCGCGCCGCAGGCCCTGCGAGAACAGGCCGGCATCCGACACGAAATGGACCCACAGCCAGCCGCGGAAGTCGGGCTGCTCCTTGATCCGGAGACCGGCCTCGCGAAACGCCTGGCGCACGGCCCGCTCCCGGTCGGTCGGGGGCCGGCCGAGGGTGCCGAAGACGACCGACGGCAGCAGCGCCCCACGGAGCACGCCGTCTGCGCCGAAACCGCCACCGGCCTGGGGAAAGCCCCAGGCGATGCGGTCGGGCGGGAGTGCGCCGATCGCGGACGGCGGCTCGGTCCAGATGTTTCCGAAGAGCAGCACCGTGGCCTGGCCGGCTCGCGGGGCCAGGAAGGCCGTCGCCTCCGGGAGGCGGTGGTGCGGCACGCTGAGCACGATCAGGTCGAAGTCGTGATCCGGCGCCAGCGTCTCGCGGTAGCGCACCGGCCACTTCTCGGCGACGCGCTGCCCCCACACCCGGCGTCGCGTATCGAGCAGGTCGAGGTCCACCGCTTCCCCGTACGTCGCCGCGCGGCCCGGCCGGACGTAGCACTCGACGTCATGTCCGGCCTGGTGCAGGGCCCAGCCGTAGATCGTGGCGATCACGCCGCGGCCGAACATCAGGATCTTCACGGCGCACCTCGTGGGGTAAGGTTATTTGGAGATCATCTCCATTTTCAAGATATGGAGATGATCTCCACTTGTCAACGGGAGGTAGCGGGTGAGCGCCGACAAGCCACTGCGGGCCGACGCCCGGCGCAAACGCGAGGCCCTGCTCGCCAAGGCACGAGAGGTCTTCGACGCCGGCGACTTCTTCGACCTGCGCTTCGACGACTTCGCGCGGCTGGCCGGGGTGGGCACCGGCACGCTGTACCGCCACTTCCCCACCCGCGAGGCGCTGGCCGAGGCGGTCTACCGCGGCGAAGTCGCCACGCTGTGCGACCGCGCCCGCCGGCTCCAGGCCACCATGCCCGCGGCGGAAGCTCTGGCGACCTTCCTGCGCGGCATGGTCGACCACATCGCTGCCCACAAAGGCCTGGCCCGGACACTGGCCACACTCATGGCCGATCGCTCGGGCGCCCTCGCCGAGGGCAGCCGGGCACTGGAACAGGCCGTCACCGACCTGGTGGCCGCCGCCGTGCGGGACGGCGCCGTCCGCGACGACGTGGACGCCGGAGCCGTGATGATGGCCCTGCACGGCATCGGCGCGGCCCATGACCGCCCCGGTTGGCGGACCGAGGCCGACGACGTCATCACCCTCGTGCTGGACGGGCTGCGCCGCCCGCGGTGACGGGCTCGACCACGGTCCGGAGCGGACGCCGCTGCCCGCCGACCAGGGTCCGGTCTCCACGCACCCGACGAGGTCGCCCACCATCACCGCGACCGCGCATCGCCGCCGACGGCGTCATCGAGCCGGTGTCGCCGTCCCGATGATCAGCGGGTGCACCACCGAAGGCATCCCACGCCACCGCGCGGTGCTCAGGTCCCCGATGTCGAACCGCTGCTTGAGAAGCGCCACGGTGTCCCGATCACACCGGCAGCCCTGCGCGAACGCCGCCCACGGACCCGCCAGCCGCGTCTGCCTGCGCGCCAGCTTCGGGTCCTCGGCACGCACGTGTTCGCAGAACAGGAGCCGCCCACCGGGCCGCAGCACCCGCACGAGCTCGGCCAGCACCCGATCGACGTCGGGCACCGTGCAGAGCACCAGCGTCGACACGACCGTGTCGACGCTGGCGTCCGCCATCGGCAGCGCGTCCGCCCGGGCCTGCACCGGCCGCATCCCGATGCGGCCCGCCACCCGCTTTTCGAGCCGCCGGTACATCGCCGGCACGGGCTCGGTGAGCACGACCTCCACCGTCGCCGGGTAATGCCCGGCGTTGAGCCCGGTCCCCGCCCCGATCTCGACCACCTGACCGTGCGCACGCCGCAGCAGTTCCCCGCGCCGGCCCGCCAAGCCGAGCCGCTCCCCCCGGCGCAGGAACGGTTCGTACAGCGCCGCCCCGAACCGTTCCCCGAGCCTGTCCCGTGCCCCCACGCTGTCCCCTCCGGCCATCGTTCCTCCTCCACACCGCCGATGCGATGCAGCACATCAGCCACCGGCCACCCACCGCATCACCCGCTCGTGCCATTGCCGAGGCTGGCCGGAACGGGCCACGCGGGTCCGGGCAACGGCCTACGCTCGAGGAATGCCGGGACAAGACCAGGTCGTGCGGTTCACCGGCGGCCCCGACGGTCGCCCCCTCGCCTGGGCCACCGTCGGCGCAGGACCGCCCCTGATCGTCGGCGGCTGGTGGTGCGGGCACCTCGAACTGGACTGGCAGAACCCGTTGTTCCGCCGGTTCGCCGGCCTGCTCGGCGACCGGTTCACGCTCGTCCGCTACGACCGGCCCGGCGTCGGCATGTCCGACGCCGGTGGGCCGCTGGTCACCTCGCTCGCGGACGAAGTGGCCGCGTTGAGCGCGGTCGTCGACGCGGCCGGGGAGAAGGTGAGCCTGTTCGGCGGGTCGTCCGGCGGCTGCGCCGCGATGGCGTACACAGCGGCCCACCCCGACCGCGTGGACCGGCTCGTCCTCTACGGCAGCTTCCTCCGCGGCGCCGAGATCGCCACGCCGGAAGCCCGCGATGCCCTGCTGGCGGTCGTCGGACGGCACTGGGGCGTGGGATCCCGGGTGCTCGCCGACCTGTTCCTGCCGACCGCAACCCCGGCGGAACGCGACGAATTCGTCCGGTTCCAGCGCGCCGGCCTCACCGCGGAGAAAGCGGCGCACTCACTCGCGGCGGTCTACGCGTTCGACGTCCGAGACCAGCCGGCCACGATCGAGGTGCCGACGCTCGTCCTGCACCGCCGCGACGACCGCGCGATCCCGTTCGCCCTGGGCCAGGACGTCGCCTCCCGCATCCCCGGCGCCGGCTTCGTCCCGCTCGACGGCACCGACCACCTGCCCTGGCGCGGGGACGTGGACGGGCTCGTCCGCGCCGTGCGGGAGTTCCTCGGCGCCGGCCGGCCCGCCCGCCAGACCGGCTCCCCGCGCCCCGAGCTCTCCGAACGCGAACTGGATGTCCTGCGCCTGGTCGCGCAAGGGTTGAGCGACCAGGAAATCGCGCGCCGGCTCGGGATCAGCGCCCACACCGCGCACCGCCACGTGTCGAACATCCGCGGCAAGCTGGGCGTGTCGTCGCGAGCCGCGGCCGCCGCGCTCGCGGCCACCGCCGGGCTGCTCTGACCCCGGCGCCGGACGGACGCGGGCTCCTGGCCGTGGCTGACGAGCCCGCGCGACTGAGACGATTCACCGGTGATGCCGGAGAAACCTCGATGAGCCCCCATACGGAAGTGGGGATCGTCCTGCTCGGGATCTGCGCACTTTTGGTGACGACGGTGTTCGTCGAGAGCCGGCGGCGGGAGAAGACCGGAGGCCTCGGCCAGGTCCCGCCGCCGGACCCGGCCCACGCACGCCGGATCGCCGCGCTGCGGGACGAGGACTACGACCTTGTCCTGCGCGGCGGGGCCCGGGTCAACGGCCTCAGCGTCACGTGGCCGTTCGCCGACCTGCTGGTCAGCCGAAACCAGATCGAGCTGCGCGTCCGGACCCTTGTGCCGATCCGGATCACCCGCACCGAGGTGACCGGCGTACGCCGCGTGCGTGGCCTGTTCAGCCGCGGCTTCAAGTTCCGGACCGAGTCGGGCCGGTTGGACAAGGTGAGCTTCTGGCCCGTGGGCAAAGCCGCAGAACAACTGGCCGAGCTCGGCTGGCACTGAACGCGCGATCGCTACCCGGCCTCGAGCTCGATCCGGAACTGGGTCGCCGCCCTGGCTCCACACGACCTCCTCGGCCGCACCGGCCCTCGTGCGGGCCGCCACTGGGTCGTCATGGCGTTGTCGACGAGCCGGTGAGTTCGGCCTGGTTGTCCGCTGCCCACTGCGCGAGCTGGGCCAGAGGTCCGTTCGCGAGCGACTCCCCGAGCGGGGTGAGCCGGTAGATCGCTCCGGCCTGCGGTGCCGGTTGCTCTTTGCTGGAAGCCTTGGTGACGAGTCCGTGCGCCTGGAGGCGTTGGAGAGCCTGCGTGAGGACTTTGTCGCTGACTCCTGCGATGCGGGCGAGCAGCTCGTTACGCCGCGTCGGCCCCGCGCGCAGGGCCGACAGGATGACCGAGTCCCAAGCGTGCCTGATGAGCTCGATTGCCGTGCGCACCTGACAGTCGGAGACGAAGGTTTGGCAGAACCCATCGATCACCAGCCCAGTCTCGCACGCGGCGCCTACCGAACGGTAGGAACCTGGTTCGTAGCGTTCACAACGACACCACTTCCCCATGAAGGAGACCGTTGTGAACGTAGGCATCCTGGGCACCGGAAACTTGGCCGTGACGCTTGGTCGCGCGTGGACGTCGGCCGGCCACTCGCTGGTGGTCACCGGGCGCAACCCGCTGCACGCCAGTGAGGCCGCCGCACGGATGGGCGACGCGGCCACTGCTGTCGACCCCGCCGACTTCGCAGGCCGGGCCGACGTGGTCGTCGTCGCGGTCTCCTGGGAAGGACTGGAGGCTGCCGTTTCTCTCGTCGGCGGCACCCAGGAATCCATGGCCGGCAAGACCGTGATCGACTGCACCAACGCGGTGGACTACACGACCGGTCAACTGAAGCCGGCGTCCGGCTCGGCGGCCGAAGTCGTGGCCAACTCGGCGCCCGGCGCGTCCGTGGTGAAGGCACTCCACCTGTTCGCGGGAGCTTCGTGGCCGTACGCGGGGCCGAAGGAGGCGGCGCCCGTCGTGGCGATCTGCGGCGACACGCACAGTGCCCTTGATCTCGCCGCGGCACTGATCGGGGACCTCGGCGCGCAGACCGCCGTGGTCGGCGGACTCGCCACCGCCCGGCAACTGGAGGAAGCCGCGGGATTCGTCATGCGGGTCGTGGCGGCAGGCCACAACCCGAGGCTTGCGGTGCCCGACGTGGACCCCGCGCTGCTCAGCGCAGCAGGAACCACGACCAACTGAGCCACCCGGACAGGTCAGCGCTGACAGCTGCGGTCAAGCGGCGGTGTAGAGCGTCGTCCGGATGATGTCGGTCAGGACCTCGATGACGTTCTCGTCGTGTGCCGGTTCGGCGCCGCGGACGAGCTGGTAGCCCGCGCGTTCCACCATCCAGGTGAGGACGGCCGCGGTCTCCGCCGGGCGGACGCGGCGCATCACGCCGGCCGCCTGGCCGCGTTCGATCGCGTCCCGGGTGGCGTCGATGATCGACTGCATCAGCGTGCGCAGCTCGGCGGCGACGGCAGAGTCGTACGCCGCGGTTTCGGTGATGATGGTGAAGGCGGCGGCACGCCGGCGGTACACCTCCACGATCGCGGTGACGGCCGCGGTGAGGTCGGCCGGGTCGGCGTGTTCCGCCGTCTCCCACCACATGCTCGACACGTCCCGCAGCTCGGTGAGCACGGTGGTGGCGAGCCGGCGGACCAGGTCGCCCTTGTCCTCGAAGTGGACGTAGAACGTGGAGCGGGAGATGCCGGCCGCCGCGGCCAGCCGCTCGACGCTGAGCTCGGTGAAGCCGGCGCCCTGGCCGACCAGCTCCTCGGTCGCCGCGAACAGGCGTCGCTCCAGCTCTTCTCGGCGGTCCTGCCGCCTGTTGCCGGCGGGCCGGGTGACTGAAGGCATCGGCGGTCTCCACGTGCAGGGGGTGATCACCGGCATCTTAGCCGGACGAGGGGTCCGGATATGGCGTCTTGACGCCGTGTCCGAGTTCGGCGCATCGTCGGGCGACCGAACCGGGGAGGCGCTGTGCCGGTGTTGCTCTTCTCTTGCTGGTTGTGTGGGGTCTTCAAAACGAAAGTTAAGCCGCGGATGCGGCTTTTATCATCGCCCGGCGTATAGGGCGTTATACGGTTAAGCAGCGGCGATCCGATTCCACGACGGGGCGTTCCGTGCTCGCCCCACTCCCCTGCCGTGGTGGCTGTCACGTTTGACCTGGAGCGCGGTCCAGCCCCTAGCGTCGTTCGGGACAAGGGACGCCGGGGAAAGGAACGACATGACCGACGAGCGCTTCGAGCGTGGCCTGAAAACCCTGACCGAGATCGACGGCGAGAGCGGGCAGCGGGTGCTCGACGCGCTCGCCGACGTCTCCCCCGCGCTGGGCGAGGCCGTTGTCTCCTGGGGGTTCGGGGAGATCTACTCGCGGCCGGGGCTGGCGCCGCGCGACCGGCAGCTGGTCACCCTCGGCATGCTCACTGCCCTCGGCGGCTGCGAGCCGCAGCTGGAAGTGCACGTCAACGCGTCGCTCAACGTCGGCCTCACGCCCGCGGAGATCGTCGAGGCGCTCCTGCACTCCGCTGTCTACTGTGGATTCCCGAAGGCGCTGAACGCGACCTTCACGGCCAAGAAGGTCTTCGGTGACCGCGGGTTGCTGCCGGTGAACGCGGAATAGGGATGGGCTCGTGCGCGTGGTCCTGACGCGGCGGTACCGACCAGGTTCCGTTCCGACCAAAAGAAAGACGACAAATGGTGAACAGTCAATTCGCGACGAATACCCAGCTTTTCGATCTGAGTGGTAAGTGCGGCCTCGTCACCGGTGGCACCAGGGGCATCGGGATGATGATCGCGCGCGGGCTCCTCCAGGCCGGCGCCCGCGTGGTCATCAGCTCACGCACCGCGGAAGCGTGCGCCCGGGCGCAGGAACAGCTGTCCGAATACGGCGCCGTCCGGGCGATCCCCGCCGATCTGTCCCGGCACGAAGAGTGTGAGCGCCTCTCCCACCTCGTCACGGCCGATGCCGGGAGTCTCGACATCCTCGTCAACAATGCGGGCGCGATGTGGGACGAGCCGTTGGCGACGTTCCCGGACGCGGCCTGGGACACGGTCGTCGACCTCAACCTGAAGGCGCCGTTCTGGCTGGTGCAGGCGCTGCTGCCGGCGCTGCGCAACGCCGGGACCGCCGACGATCCCGCGCGGATCATCAACATCGGCAGCATCGCCGCCATACACATCCCCCAGCGGCCCAACTACTCGTACTCCAGCAGCAAAGCTGCGCTGCATCAGCTCACCAGAGTGCTCGCCAAGGAACTGGGCCCGCAGCACATCACGGTGAACGCGGTGGCGCCGGGACCGTTCCCGTCGACGATGATGGCGGCCACCCTCGACGAGCTCGGCGAGGCGATCGCGGCATCGGCCCCGCTGGGCCGGATCGGCCGCGACGACGACATGGCGGGTGTCGCCGTGTTCCTCGCCAGCCGGGCAGGCGCTTACCTGACGGGCGCCGTCGTTCCCGTCGACGGAGGGATCGCCACGACCGCGTGATCGTGGCCGGCGAGTGGCGCGTCTGGCGCGCTCGGCACAGCATCGACTGTGCAGCAACGGTTTCGGCCGGTGAAACGTCAGCGTAATGCCCGTCGTTCACAATCCGTGTGTCGGTGCCTGGGAACGAGCTGCGAGGGCCATGCGGTGGAGGGCGGTTCGAGGCTGCGAGCGTTGCGGGTCGAGGCCGGGCTCACGATCGACGGCCTGGCCGAGCGATCCGGGGTGAGCCCCCGCACGATCGGCGGCATCGAGCGGGGGCGGATCCGGTGTCCGCACCAGCGCACGATCGGTGCACTGGCCGACGGCCTGGGTCTCGGTCCTGGCGGCGGCGATCGGCTGCGGGCGGCGGAGGACGCCGCGCCCGCGGCCGCCGGGCTGCCCCGGGTGGCACCCGGCTTCACCGGGCGCGAGGAGGACCTGGCCTGGTTGGTGGCCGCGGCCGGCCGCGGCCCGCTGGTCCACCTCGCCGGGCTGCCCGGGATCGGCAAGACGGCGCTGGCGATCCAGGCCGCCGCCCGGCTGGCCGGGGACTTCCCGGACGGGGTCCGGTTCGTCGCCCTCGGCGGTGACCCGCCGCCGATGGTGGCCCGGCGGGTGGCGCAGGCTCTCGGCGGCGACGCCGGCGCGGACTGCCGAGGACTGCTCGCCCGCCGGCGGGTCCTGCTGATCCTGGACGGCGTGGGCGAACCCGGCCAGGTGGCACCGTTGCTGGGTGCCGAGGGACCGGCGGTGACAGTGCTGACGTCGTCCCGGCGGCTGCCGCTGCCTGGTGGGCAGTGCCGGGTGCTGGCACCGCTTTCCGCCGCGGCCGGTGAGCGGGCACTGCACCGGATGATCGACGGGGTCGTCCCGGCTCCGCTGGCCGGGGTACTGGCGCGGCACTGCCACGGCCTGCCGCTCGCTCTGCGGGCGGTCGCGAACCGGGTACTGACCCGGCGCCGGTGGCCGGTCGAGCGGATCGCCGAGCGGCTGGCCCGGCCGGGGCGGTCCCTGGACGAGCTGTCCGCCGGTGACCTGTCCGTCGGTGCGGCGTTCCACCGCGGGTATCGGCAGCTCCCCGGCCCCGCCCGGTCCGCGGTCCGCGCACTGGCGCAGGGATCCGCGGCGCCGGCGGTGTTGTCGGCGCTGGCCGACTGCGGGTGGGCGTGGGTGCGGCCCTCGGGCGAGTACGAGATTCATCCGGTGCTGCGCGGCTTCGCCGCCACCCTGTGAGCCGCCACCGCGGTTCCCCCGTCAGTCCGGAGCGGCCGGCGGAGCGAGCCCGGCCACCATGGCGACGGCACGCGCGGCGGTTTCCGCGTCGCCCAGGTCGCGGGCCAGCTCGACGGCCGCCGCCAGGTGCCCGGCGGCCTCGGCGACGGCGCCGGTGTGCCGCAGCGCGTCCGCGAGTCCGATCAGGACGCCGGGTTCCTGCGTCCGCAGCTCGCCGGCGCGCACGCCCGCCAGTGCCTCGCGGAACGCGTCCACACCCTCCGGCCACCGCCCGGCGGCGGCGAGGTCGATGCCGATGGCGCCGCAGGTCAAGGCGTCGGAGACGGCCTTGGCGAACGGAGCCATCGGATATCCCGGGTCGCGCAGCAGCCGCAGCGTCGCCCGGTGGACCCGCAGTGCCTCACCGGCCCGGCCGAGCGCCGTCAGCGACGAGCCCAGCAGGCGCATGGCCTGCGGCACGCCCTCGCGGTCGCCGGCCTTCCGCAACGCCACCCAGGCCCGCTGCCGGAGTCGCAGGGCCGCGCCGTGCTCGCCGAGAGCGGTGCGAGCCGACGCCGCGCACATCAGTGCCCAACCCTGCTGGGCCACGTCGCCGGCGGCCTCCGCGCAGCGCAGTGCCTCGCCGGCGGTGCCGAGGCAGGCCAGGTGATCGCCCTCGCAGATCGCCTGGGCCCAGGCGAGGTGGTTCAGGTGCACGGCCTGCACGGCGACGTCACCGGTGCGCACGGCCGCCTCGGCGCCCAACCGGAACACTTCCGCCCAGATACCGAGGTGCAGCCGATGGTCGGAAAACCAGTGCAGGGCGTCGGCGACCGCGACGACCAGGTCGTCCGCCCCGGTCTCGGCCGCGGTGCGCAGAGCGGGCAGCCAGTTGTCCAGGTTCGCGTCCAGCCAGGCACGCGCCGGTGCGGCGTCGGTGAAGGCCGGAGACACCGCGCCGGGGCCGGGGCCGGGGCCGCCCGGCTCGAAGTGCCTGCCGGCTCGGACGGTGGTCTCCAGCAGCCACCGGACCAGGGTGTCGGAGGCGGCCCGGCCGCCGTCCGGCTCGTCGCCGCGCAGGCAGGTGGCGGCGAAGTCCCGCACCAGGTCGTGCAGGCTGTAGCGGTCCGGCGGCCGGATCGTGAGGAGCCCGCACTCCACCAGCGCGTCCAGCTCGTCCTCGGCGTCGGCCGGGTCGACACCGCAGAGCGCCGCCGCGGCATCGGCGGTGAAGTCCGGGCCGGGGATCACGGCCAACCGCCGTAGCGTGCGCCGTCCGGGCAGCGGCAGCGACTGGTAGGACAGCCTGAGCGCGGCGGCCACCCCGGGGGCGCCGCCGTCGAGCACGGCGATCCGGTCGCGGGCTCGCGCGAGCCGTCCGTTGAGCGCCGGCACCGTGAGGTCCGGCTCGTCGTGCAGGCGCTGCCCGGCCACCCGCAGCGCCAGCGGCAGGTGGCCGCAGTGGGCGGCGAGGACGGCGATCGGCTCCGGGGCGTCCCCGGTGTGCGGCCGGCCGACGGCGTGCAGCAGGGCCGCCGCGTCGTCCGGCGGTAGCGGCTCCAGCGGCAGCCAGCGCACCGCCTCCAACCCGCTCAGCCAACGGCGGCAGGTGAGCAGCAGCAGACCGGGACCGTCACCGGGGAGGAGGGGGCGGACCTGGTCCTCGGTGGCGGCGTTGTCGAGCACCAGCAGGACCCGGCGGTGCCGAAGCAGGCCGCGGTAGACGCGCGCCCGTTCGTCGAGGCCGGCCGGGATCCGGCCTTCGGCGACGCCGAGGGCCAGCAGCAGCCGGCGGAGGGCCTCCGCAGGGGTGGCCGGGAACGGCTGCGTGCCGCGCAGGTCGACGAAGAACCGGCCGTCCGGGTACATGTCGGCGAGTTCGTGGGCGACGTGCAGGGCGAGCGCGGTCTTGCCGACGCCGGGCTGGCCGGTGACGACGGCGACGGGAGCCGGGCCGGCGGTGTCCGCACCGGCCAGCGCCCGGATCGCGTCGCGGGCGTCGCGTCGGCCGGTGAAGTGCGGTGGCGGCGCCGGCATCGGGCACGGGCCGGGCGGCGACCGATCGACGCCTGCCGTCCGGCGCACCAGGTCGCGATCGGCTGCGGCGAGGCCGAGCGCGTCGAGGACGGCGGTCAGGGTGCGTCGCTGCGGCCGGCGCACCCGGTCGCGCTCCAGATCGCTGACCGTTCGGGGGCTGACGCCTGCCCGGTGGGCCAGCTCCTCGATCGTCCACCCCACGCCGGAGCGGTGCTCGCGCAGCAGGCGGCCGAGGCTCGGACCGATCACGGCCGTACCCCTCCCCCGGTCGAAGACGGTCACTTCCGCCGGGCCAAGTGTATCGATCAAGTCACAGGATGTCCGCCGCCGCGACCGTGAGCTGGCCGAACATCCAGCGGCGAATTCTTGCCTGTCGTTCTGCATGGAGACCCGGTCGGTCCGTCGATCTACTCGGTCCGGAGTGACCGCTCGGTCACCTACCTCGGCAGAAGAGGGGAACGTCCGTGCTCAAGAGATCCCACAAGGGCCCGCGGCTCGTCACGCAGGTCGTCGCGCTGTGCGCGATGATCGTCGGCGGGCTGCTGGTGGCCGCCCTCCCGGCGTCCGCCTACACGCTCGTCGGGAGGTTCCAGAGCCACCAATCCGGCCTGTGCCTGGACAGCGGCTTCCCGGTCAAGAACAGTATTTACGGACCCGTGTACACGCGGGGGTGCCAGAGCGGCAACGGTTACCAGACCTGGGAAGTGTCCGGCAACAAGGGCACGTCCCGGTTCGGTTACGAGCAGGTCCAGATCAAGAACCGGGCCACCGGACTGTGCCTGGGCATGGAGAAGTACGGCGACATCCGGCTGTACACCGAACCCTGCAGTGACGGCCGCCCGCCCGAGACCGACGTGCTGGAAGGTGTGGGGCCGAACTGGCAGAACGTGTCGCTGCGCCTCGAGTACGGGGACCACCTGCTCTGCGTCGACACGCATGGTGCCGCCACTCAGGACGCGTACGGCCGGGACTGCAACTACGGCGCGTACCAGAAGTGGCGGCTGCTGAGCTGACGCTGCGGCGATCTCTTCGATCGGCAAGCCGGTCGTCTCCAGCAGTTGTTCGGCGCGATCGAGGCGCTGGGCCGGTCCCCACGCGTGGGGACCGGCGCCGGTGTCGGCCTTCGGCTCATCAGCGCCTGTGTGCGCCTACCCGGTCGCGGTACCGGCTCGGGGTGGCACTGCTGGCCGTGGTTCCCGGCATCGTCCACCGGACCCACTCGTTGGCGGTAGTTTCCTCGGCATGACCCCGATCCGGCCTTCGCCGGCCGATTACTGCTCGTCGCGCCCCCAGCACCTGGCCAGCGGCGGAGTCATCTTCTGCGACGGCGCCGGTCGTGTGCTGCTGGTGCGCCCCACCTATGTCGATGCGAAATACCGGGGCGACGAAAAGTGGGAGATCCCCGGCGGCGGCGCTGAGCACGGTGACTATCCGATCGACGCCGCCCGCCGCGAGATCAACGAAGAACTCGGCCTCGACATCACCCCCGGCAGGCTTCTGGTCGTCGACTGCGTTCCGGCCCGCGACGGGCGGCGACCGCTGATCAACTTCCTCTTCGACGGAGGAACGCTGACGACCGGGCAGGAACAGGCCATCAAACTGCAGGATGGCGAGCTGTCCCGATGGGACTACTGCGATCGCGACGAGTACGTCGCTCGCCTCGACGACCACATGAGCCGACGTGTCGATGCCTGCCTGGACGCGTTGCGGGCCGGAACGACCGGGTACCTCCACCACGGCTACCCCGCCGATCGCTAGCGGCACAATGAAAGCCGCGCGGCGCACGGTCACCTGGTGTCACGCCGGCCTCACCGGCGCCGGGGCGGCACGCGGCTAGTTGCCGACGCCATCCGTGTCACCGTCCGCGGGCGGGTGGAGCTTCCGGAACTCGGCCAGGAGCGCGTCACGGCGATCCGGGGAAAGCACTTCTCGCGCATCGTCGGGGAGCTCGGCGAGCGTGTTGATCGTCTGACGGAACTGGTCGATGTAGTTTCCGCAGCCGTCGCAGATGGCGACGTGGTCAACCAGACGGCGTTCCGTGGTCGGATCGAGCTCGCCGTCGAGGAAGGCCGAGACGAGTTCGACCAGCTCCTGACACGTCATGTTCTTCATGTCGACCACCCGTTTAGACTACGCGTTCGACCACCCCGGCAACGCTCGATCAGGCAAGTGTCCACGGACATACAGTGCCGGAACGTCGCGCAGCGTTACACCGCTCGCGCGGATCGCCGCGAAAGGCCCGGTCAGCGGCGTGCGGTCACGGGGCGACCGCGTCCGGGTCGTCGGCCGCCGGCGCGGGGGAAAAATAGTCCTCGAGCCGCTTCCGGACCGCCGCCCGCGCCCGGTGCAGCAAAACCCGCTGATTCGGCGCGGAGATCTCCAGCATGGCGCAAACCTCTTCGGAACTGTGCCCCTCGACATCGCGCAGGGTGAGCACGATCTGCTGCCGCTCCGGCAATTCCGTGAGCGCCGACGCCACCTCATTTCTTATTTCCGCCGCCATTGCCTCCTGTTCCGGCGTCGGCCAGGTTGCCGGATAGGCCCACCAATCGCCGGGGTAAGGGTCCGTGGGGCCGCGGAAACAGGACGGGTCGACCGTGGGCCCGGTGTCCTCCGCGCGGGCCACGCTGCTCCACGGGACGGTTCGCCTTTCTTGCGTGCTACGCCGTTTGGCGGCATTCACGAGAATCCGGAAGACCCAGGTCTTCAACGACGAACGGCCCTCGAAGTTCTCGATTCCGCGGAGCACCGCCAGCCACGTGTCCTGCACCAACTCGTGCGCCGATTCGTTGGTGCTGACGAAGCACCGCGCCAGGCGCAGCAGTTTTCCCGACCACGCGTCGAGTAGCAGCGCATACGCGCTTTCATCGCCGCTCTTGAGCCGTGCGATGAGTTCGGCGTCGGACGGGAGCGGTGGTGCTCCCCCAGTAAGTCCCACGGGCCGAGGGTAGCTCAAGACATGGAACTGCGCAGACAATAGCGCAAACCCATTGATCAACCGAACAGAGCGTATTCGAGAAGGCCGGAACGCGCCACCGCCGAGCCGGAATCCGGCCGGCTTGTCACTGCCTGTGGCGGCACGAAGTGTGACGCCGGCGCGACTCCGCGGTCACGGCGAGCCGGGGAGGGTCGCCGGGCGA
Organism: Amycolatopsis sp. NPDC026612; assembly: GCF_040638285.1. Lineage (NCBI taxonomy): Bacteria > Bacillati > Actinomycetota > Actinomycetes > Pseudonocardiales > Pseudonocardiaceae > Amycolatopsis > Amycolatopsis sp. NPDC026612. Next base: position 3,308 of record NZ_JBEZYB010000047.1, on the reverse strand, counting down.
TGGTCACTCTCCCCGATGAGGATCCCACGATGCGCGACGTCTTCGCCGCCGAGCCGGGCGGCCCGGAATGCGGGTGCGAACTGCTGGCCGTCGTCGGCGACCAGGACCTGCTCCTGCTGCCGCACCCCGCCGGGGAGGCCTTCCTCGGCTACCTCGGCGGCCTGCTCGGGCGGCGGCTGGGCACGGACCACGTGGTCGTGACCGGGCCGGCGCTCGACGACGGCCGGGCCGCGGCCGCGCTCCGCGCCCGCGCCGGTGACCTGGCCGGCCGCCGGCTGGTGGCGTACCGGCCCGGGCGCACGGTGCTCGGTCTCGCCGACGACCTCGGCCTCCCCCTGGCCGAGGTGGACGGCGACACCGACGCCGCGTGCCGCCAGTTCCTCCGGTTCGGCGGCGCCGAAGCCCTCGACGGCCCCGCCGGGCTGCGCCTGCTGGCGAGCGCGGTGGGGGCTCCGCTGGCGCCGGGCCGGCTCGCCGACACCGAACACGGCCTGTGCTCGGCGGTGCGGGCGCTGCTGCCCGTCGCGGGGCGGGTGCTCATCCGGCAGGATTCCGGCCGCGGCGAGGGGCTCGTGGTGACGGTGCACGACGAGATCCGCGACGAGCGGAACGCGGTCGTGCGCGTGCCCGCCGACGACTGCGACTTCGCGTTCCTCGCCGCGGAACTGTGGCCGCTGCTGAGCGACCACGGCGACGCGCCGGTGCTCGTCGAGGTGCACCGCCGGGCCCTGCGCTCCCACGTCGCCGAGTTCTGGGTCCCCGGGCCGGCCGGGCCGCCGCACCTGCTCGGCATCGCGGAACGGCGGATCGGGGTCGCGGGGCTCGCGGTGCCCGGCGGGAGCCTGGCCGCGGCCAGGCTCGCCCGGCTGACCGCGCACAGCGTGGACGTCGCCGCCGAAGCGGGCCGGCGGGGCTACGCCGGCGCCCTGCGCGTCGACTCGGTGGTGACCGGCGACGGCTGGCTCGTCAGCGGGGTGCGGCGCGGCACCGGCCGCCACGGACCGGTCGGCAGGCTCGCCCGGGCGCTGGGCGGCCCGGACCACGCCCGGGACCGGGTGCTGCTGACCCGGGCCGGCATCAAGGTGCGCGACTTCCCCACGGCCGTCGCCGCGCTCGAAATCGCCGAGGTGGCCTACGACCGGCAGGCCCGGACCGGCGTGGCCGTCACCGTCGACGCCACGGCGTGCCGCGGCGAGATCGGCTGGGTGGTCGCCGGCCTCGACGCGACGCACGCCGCCCGGCTGGAACACCGCGCGCTCGCGGCGCTGCGGATGACGTGGACTGCGCTGGGTGACGGTTGTGTGACGCCTCATCGCGGAGAGTGAATCCATGGACACAGCAACCGGTACGCACCCGGTGACCGCGGCGAAGACGCCCGCCGAGCTCGGCCCGGCAGGCCTGCTGACCGTGCTGAGCGGAGCCGGCCTGTCGATCGTCGACTTCTTCATCGTCAACGTCGCCCTGCCCACCATCGACCGCACCCTCGACGCGACCCCCGTCGTGCTCCAGCTGGTCGTCGCGGCCTACGGCATCGCCTACGCCACGCTGCTGGTGCTCGGCGGCCGGCTCGGCGACCACTTCGGCCGGCGGCGGCTGTTCGCCCTCGGCCTCGCCCTGTTCACCCTCACCTCGCTCGCCGGCGGCCTCGCGCCGACGGCCGGCCTGCTGGTGGCGGCCCGGGCCGCGCAGGGCGCCGCGGCGGCGCTGATGGTGCCGCAGGTCCTGTCGATCATCCAGGCCACGACCACCGGCGAGCGGCGGTCGAAGGCGCTGGGCTGGTGGGGCGCCACCTCCGGGCTGGCGATGATCATCGGCCAGCTGGCCGGTGGCCTGCTGGTGACGGCGGACCTCGCCGGCCTGACCTGGCGGCCGATCTTCCTGGTGAACGTGCCGATCGGGCTCGCCTGCCTCATCGCGCTCCGCCGGACCGTGCCGGAGAGCCGTTCGGCGCACCCCCTCGGCCTCGACCGGGCCGGCACCCCGCTGTTCGGCGCGCTGGTCCTGGCGGTGCTGGTGCCGCTGATGGCCGGCCGGGCGCTCGGCTGGCCGTGGTGGACGTGGCTCTCGCTGGGCGCCGCCCCCGTGCTCGCCGTGCTGTTCGCCCGCTCGCAGCGCCGCGCCGAACACCGGGGCGCCACCCCGCTGCTGCCGCCGTCCCTGCTCGCGGTGCCCAGCATGCGGCGCGGCTTGGCGCTCAGCGCCCCGTTCTTCGCCGGCTTCGGGGCCTTTCTCTTCGTGTACGCGCTGACATTGCAGGACGGGCTGCGGTTCGACGCCGCCGGCGCCGGTCTCGCGATCACCCCGATGGCCGCCGGGTTCCTGGTCGCCTCGCTGGTCAGCAGCAAGCTGACGGCCCGGTTCGGGCAGCGGGTGGTGACGACGGGCGCGGTCACGCAGGCGGCCGGGGTCGTGGTCCTCATCGGCACGGTCCTGCTCGTGTGGCCGCACGTGCCGATCCTCGCGCTGGTCCCGGGCATGGCCCTCGCGGGCTTCGGCCAGGGGCTGACGATGACCACGATGTTCCGCGTGGTGCTCTCGCGGGTGCCCGCCGCCCAGGCCGGGGCCGGGAGCGGGGTCCTGGTGACCGTGCAGCAGGTGTCGGTGGCCGCGGGCGTGGCCACCCTCGGCAGCTCGTACCTGTGGCTGGCCGAACCGGGGGTGCTCGGCATCCGCGACGCGTTCGCCGGCGTCATGGCGGTCCAGGTTCTGGTCGCCTTCGTCATCTTCGTGGCCGGACGCAGGCTTCCTGATCCTCGAGGCTGAGTGCCTCCCGCGGCGAATGGCCCGTCCGTCCCCCCGGACGGGCCATTCACTACGTCAACGTGGCGGAGTGCAGCGAAAGCCCGAAGGTGGCCGCCAGCCGCTCCGCCTCCCGGTCGAATCCGGCGCGGAACGCCTTACCCGTCGAGGGGCGAACGGCAAACCGCCCCTCGACGGCCAACCCGCCACCCGTCACCGTGCAGCACACCCAGCCCACCGCCCGGTCACCGGTCAGCAGCGGCAGGGCGTAGTACCCGAATTTCCGTGCGGGGGCCGGGGTGTAGGCCTCGAACCGGTACGGCCAGCCCCACAGGCTCTCGAAGCGGCGGCGGTCCCAGACGACCGGGTCGAACGGAGCGAGGAAGCGGACCCGCGGCGGCACCGCGGTGTCCGGGACGACGGTGTCGGGGGGGGGGGCCGCCCCCCCCCCCCCCCCCGCCCGCCCCCCCGCCGGCGCCCCCCCCCCCCCCCCCCCCACCGGCCGGACAGCAGTGAAAAAAAAAAACGCAGAAGTAAAAGATGAAGAAAGACCGCAGCGCCCTCACCGA
>NZ_JBEZYB010000046.1:0-59247 GCF_040638285.1 Amycolatopsis sp. NPDC026612 | reverse complement strand
GAACGGCCGCGGCGGCGACTGGCCCTGGCAGGCGGCGATCCAGACGCCCAGCTCTTCGAGCCGCCCCAGCGACCCGGCGGGTTTGACGAGCTTGCTCACGTGATTCAAGCCGGAACTCGGTGGTGGTCAGGCGCGGGTGACCAGCTCTCGCAGCAGCGAACCCATCTGGGCGGCGGCCGCGCGGCCGGCTTCCAGGACCTCTTCGTGGTTGAGCGGCTCTCCGGTCATGCCGGCGGCCAGGTTCGTCACCAGGGACAGGCCGAAGACCTCGACGCCGGCCGCGCGGGCGGCGATCGCCTCCAGGACCGTCGACATGCCCACCAGGTCCGCGCCCAGCGTGCGCAGCATCCGGATCTCCGCCGGCGTCTCGAAGTGCGGCCCGGTCAGGCCCGCGTAGACGCCTTCCGCCAGCGATGGGTCGATCTCGCGGGCGATGTCCCGCAGCCGCGCCGAGTACAGGTCCGTCAGGTCGACGAAGTTCGCGCCGACGATCGGGGAGCGCGCGGTCAGGTTCAGGTGGTCCGAGATCAGCACGGGCTGGCCCACGTGGAAGCCTTCGCGCAGCCCGCCCGCCGCGTTCGTCAGCAGCACCGACCGGACGCCGGCCGCCGCCGCGGTGCGCACGTTGTGCACCACCGGGTCGATGCCCTTGCCCTCGTAGAAGTGCGTCCGGCCCAGCATCACCAGGACGTTCTTGCCGCCGACCTTCAGCGAGCGGATGGTGCCGCCGTGGCCCACCGCGCCGGGCGTGGTGAAGCCGGGCAGCTCGGCGAACGGGATCTCCGTTTCGCACTCCCCGATGACGTCCGCCGCCGGGCGCCAGCCCGATCCCAGGACCACCGCGATGTCGTGCGCGTCCACGCCGGTGCGCTTGGCGATGGCGGCCGCGGCCTCGTGTTCACTCATGCGAGGGAGCGTATCCGGACGCTCCGCACCACCAGGAACACCACCAGCCCGAACGGGGAGAGGAAGATCGTCAGCGCCAGGATCGGGCTCACGATCCACGGCGAGATCTCCCGCGAGCGTCCCTCGAAGTACATCCACCGCGCGATGAACAGGTCGAACGCGATGAGGTGCGCCCAGACCAGCCCGGCGCCCCACGGCGTGGCCAGCAGCGTCTGCAGCACGCCGAGGTCGGGCCGGAGCATCGCCCGGCCCCACTCGCCGAAGTGCGGCAGCACGAGCCCGAAGTAGCACCCGAGCGGCAGCAGCGGCACCCACGGCAACGCCATGATCCGCGGCGTCCAGCGCCACTTCGGGGCCAGGATCATCAGCGCCCAGAACGGCGCGGCCAGCGGAAAGGCCAAGGTGAACAGCATCATCGGACGGCCACCCGGTCCGGGGCGCGCACGACGGCCAGTGCCGCCAGCCCGACGCCCGTGACCAGCAGCGCGAAGGCCCCCAGCGTCGTCGCGTCCGGGCGCACGATCGACTGCGCCCGCAGCGCCTGCCACGTGACCAGCGCGGTCAGCCCCGCGTACCCGGCCGCGCCGATCAGGACGAGCCGGGTGCGGACGACGTCGTCGCGCAGCCGGGGGAATCGCGGGGCCAGCGCGGTCAGGGCCATGGCCAGCAGGGGCAGCGCCTGCAGTGCGTGCATCCCGACGAAGTGCGGGATCCGCAGGTCGCCCGCCACCGTGCTCCAGCCGAGGATCGGCAGGCCGGGGCCACCGTCTTCGAGACCGACGGTGTGCGCGCCGACCATCGACGGCCGCCCGCCGGTCCGCTGCTGAGCGAGCTGCTGCGCGGTGGGGCTCGTCATCAGGACGGCCAGCGAGATCCCGGCGAGGGACAGCACGGCGCCGGTCCGCACGGCCCAGAAGCTTGCCCGGTCGCGGGTCTTCGTGAACAGCACCAGCACGGTCAGCACGAGCGTCGCCACCCACAGCCCGATGATCATCGTGGCCATGACCTGGTAGATCGCGGCGTCCTGCGGCGTCGCGTTGTTGAAGTGGCTCGCGCGGCCGCGCGCCGCCTGGAACACCAGCAGAACGTACTCGGCGCCGAAGATGACGACCGGGATGTTCGTCAGCCAGCTCGCTGTGCGCCGGAACCGCGGCAGCAGCGACACGAGCCAGCTCCAGGTGGCGAAGTAGAGCGCGCCGGACACGGCGAACTTGAACGGCTTCGCCCAGATCGGGGCGCCGGCCAGCGTCCGCTGGTCGAGGAGCATGGCGGCCACGCACAGCGCCGCCACCGCCGCCAGCGTCGCGGCCGCGAGCGCGGACGGCCGGTGCCACCTGTTCGTTCTGCTCCGGAGATCGGCGAGGATGGTCATGGTTCCCTCCCAGAATGGATAGTCAAACTCTCCGTTATGGGAAGTTAAGCTATCCATACTGAGAAGTCTTCAGGGTTGTCCCCGAGGCAGACCCCGGGATCGGAGCGGAAACGCATGCGGATGGCCGAGCTGAGCGCCGAGTCCGGGGTGCCGGTCGCGACCGTCAAGTTTTACCTGCGCGAAGGGCTGCTCCCGCCGGGCGAGCGCACCAGCCCGAACCAGGCGCGGTACTCCGTGGCGCACGTCCAGCGGCTGCGGCTGATCAAGGCGCTCACCGACGTCGGCGGCCTGCCGTTGGCCTCGGTCGGGGTCGTGCTGAGCGCGATCGACGGCGACGAGACCCCGCACCGGACGATGGGCGTCGTCCAGCAGGAGCTGGCCGGCCCCGCGCCGAAGGTGTCCGACGCGGCCGCGGAGTGGGCGACCGAGCGGTTGGCGGACCTCACGCGCAGCCACGGCTGGAAGGCGCACGCGCCCGAGCACGCGGCGATGGCCAACCTCGTCGCCGCGCTGGCCACGGCGAAGGAGCTCGGGCACGACAAGCTGACCGAACGGCTCGGCGAGTACGCCCGCTTGGCGATGCGCGTCGCCGAGCTCGACGTCGAGGTGGTGGCCGGCCTGAGCTCCGCGGACAAGATCATCGAGGCCGGGCTGATCGCGACCGTGCTCGGCGACCGGATCTTCGCCGGGCTGCGCCACCTGGCCCAGGAGCAGGTGTCCCGGGACGTCCTCGGCGGTTAGTCCGAGACGCTCAGGGTCTTGGCGACGCGGTCGAAGACGTCCTGGCGGCCCGAACTCTCCTGCTCGGCCGGCACAGTGACCGAAAGGATCCACAGGCTCGTGCCCGCCTGGATCAGGTTCATGAAGGTCACGCGGGTGCCGCCGCCCCCGTTGCTTTCGGGCAGGTTGCCGCCCTCGGCCAAGCGGTAGGTCAGCGTCGTGCCCTTGCCGTCGGGCAAGGGCGACGGCGGGAACAGGAAGAACGAGTTGCCCGGGTAGGACCCTTTCAACCAGGTGATGTACTCGTCGTCGCTGCGGAACTGGCCGAAGTACTTCACCAGCCGTTCGACCCGGAGCGACCGGCGGCCGTCGGGCGAGACGTACTGGACGGCCGTGCTCGCCCCGAACTTCGTGGTGGTGTGCGGGGCGACGAACTTCTGCCAGCCCTCGGGCACCTGGAGGCCGAACTGCCCGCCGTTGCCGGTCGCGTAGCTCGCGTCGCCGGACTGCTGCACCAGCGTCGGCGCCGGCACGTCGGTGGGGCCGTTCGACGTGCCCCGCGGTGCGGCGGCCGGCGGCAGCAGCGGCTCGCCGCCGACCGTCCTGGCCAGCGCGAACCCGCCACCCGCGGCGACGAGGAAGAGCAGGATCGCCACCGCGATGAGCACGGCGGTGGCCGCGGAGCTGCGCCGCGCCGTCCGCGGTGCCGGGACGAACACCGTCGGCGGGCCGGCGTTCGGCCACGACCCCGACCCGGAGGCCGGCGTGGGCGGGCGCAGGAACGGCAGCGGGCCCGGGTCGGCGGCGAGCTCGCTGCTCGACGCCTCGGCCTTCTTCTCCGCCTTGCCCTTGTCGGGCAGGACGGTCTTGATCACCTGCGTGTCGGTCGCGTCCGGCTGCGCGGACGTCTTCTTGCCGTCCGGGGTGTGGAACAGCTCGGGCCCGAACAGGTCGAGCGGCGTCTTCGTCTGCAGCGGGTACAGCCGGTGCCGGACTTCGCGCAGCGTGATCCGCTTGCCGGGCTCCTTCTTCATCAGCCCGCCGATGACGTCGGCCAGCGGGCCGGCCTTCGGCTGGGGCACCTTCCCGTTGACGACCTTGCCGACCGTCTCCAGCGGGTCGCCGTCGGCGTCGTACGGCGGCGCGCCCTCGACCGCGGCGAACAGCGTCGCGCCGAGGCCCCAGAGGTCCGCGGCCGGCGTGACGGCGCCGCCGGAGGCCACTTCCGGCGCGATGTAGGCGGGCGAGCCGAGCATGATCCCGGTGCGGGTCATGGTCGCCTCGGAGACGTTGCGGGCGATGCCGAAGTCGGTCAGCTTGATCCGGCCGTCGCTGGCCACCAGGACGTTGCCCGGCTTGACGTCCCGGTGGGTGATCCCGGCGGCGTGCGCGGCCTCCAGCGCGGACGCCACGGCGATGCCCACCGCGGCGGCCTGCCCGACGGTCAGCGGCCCGTGGTCGCGCAGGATGTGCGCCAGGCTGCGCGAGGGCAGCAGCTCCATCACCACGAACGGCTGGTCGTCCTCGCGGGCGACGTCGTGCAGGATGATCACGTTCGGGTGGGACAGCACGGCGATCGCGCGCGCCTCCCGCAGCGTGCGCTCCCGGAGCTCGTCCGCCTGCGACGCCGGGATGCCCGGCGGCACCTTCATCTCCTTGACGGCCACCTGCCGGTGCAGGAACTCGTCGTAGGCCGACCAGACGGTGCCCATCGAGCCGGAGCCGAGCACCGAACGCAGCCGGTAGCGACCGGCGACCACTCGTGTCTCTTCGCTGGAGGGGGGCACGCGCCAATTGTGGCGTACGGGACCGACAGTCTCTGCAAGCTGGCCCCTAACCTGTCCGGGGCCGCCCCCTAGCGCGACTAGAGTCACAGGTCGGACGCGGCGAGTGCCTCTACCATCACTGGGTATGACTGATGTGGCCGGTCCGGAGTCAGCGCCGATCTCCGAGCTCGACCTCGCGGCCGAGTTTCCCCAGGCGACGCGCGAGCAGTGGCAGGAGCTGGTCGCGGGCGTCCTGCGCAAGAGCGGGAAGCTGCCGGAGGACTTCGCGGGCGCCCCGGAGAGCAAGCTCGTCACGCGGACCTACGACGGCATCGAGATCCAGCCGCTGTACACGGCCGAGGACGTCCCCGGCGACATCGGCTTCCCCGGCCTGCCGCCGTACGTGCGCGGCTCGCACCCGGACGGCCAGGTCAGCACCGGCTGGGACGTCCGGGCGAGGTTCACCGGCGACGACGCCCGCGCGGTCAACAAGGCCATCCTCGCCGACCTCGAAGGCGGCGTGACGTCCATCTGGCTCTCGGTGCCGCCCGAGTCGGTCGCCGACGCGCTGAACGAGGTCTACGTCGATCTGGCACCGGTGGTGCTGGACGCCGGCGCTTCGTTCGAAGCCGCCGCCGAAGCCCTGTTCGAGCTGTTCGCCGAGCGCGAGATCCCGGCGAGCGAAGCCACCGCCGTGCTGGGCGCCGACCCGATCGGGCTGGCGGCCCGGTCCGGCTCCGCGGTGGACCTCGCACCGGCGGCCGCGCTCGCGGCGCGTGTCGACGGCAAGTACCCGAAAGTGCGGACGGTCGTCGCCGACGGTCTGCCTTTCCACGAAGCGGGCGGGTCGGACGCGCAGGAGCTCGGGGCGCTCGCCGCCGCCGGCGTCACCTACCTGCGGGCCCTGACCGACGCCGGGCTCGCCGTCGAGGCCGCCGCCGGGCAGCTCGAATTCCGGCTCGCCGCGACCGCCGACCAGTTCTCCACGATCGCGAAGCTGCGCGCGGCCCGCCGCCTGTGGGCGCGCGTCGCCGAGGTCTGCGGCTTCACCTCGCCGATGCGCCAGCACGCCGTGACGTCGCCGGCCATGCTGACCCGGCGCGACCCCTGGGTGAACATGCTGCGCACGACCGTGGCCTGTTTCGGGGCGGGCGTCGGCGGCGCGGACGCGGTCACCGTGCTGCCGTTCGACGCCGCGATCGGCCGTCCCGACAGCTTCTCCGCGCGCATCGCCCGCAACACCCACGCCGTGCTGCTGGAGGAGGCCAAGCTGGCCGGCGTGGCCGACCCGGCGGGCGGCTCCTGGTACGTCGAGAAGCTCACCGACGACCTCGCGCACGCCGCCTGGGCCGAGTTCACCGCGATCGAGGCGGCGGGCGGCCTCGTCGCCGAGCTTTCCTCCGGCGCACTCGCCGGACGGCTGGCGGCGACGTGGGAGAAGCGCTCGAAGCGGATCGCGACCCGGCGTGACCCGCTCACCGGCGTCAGCGAGTTCCCGAACCTGGCCGAGAAGCCGGTGGTCCGCGCACCGGTGGAGTCCATTGTGGAGTCCGCTGTGGAGGGCGGCCTGCCACGGCACCGGTACGCCGAGGGCTTCGAAGCACTTCGCGATGCTTCGGACGCGTACCTCGCTTCGCACGGTTCGCGGCCCAAGATCTTCCTCGCCACGTTGGGCCCGGTCGCCGCGCACACCGCGCGCGCCGGGTTCGCCGCCAACCTGTTCCAGACGGGCGGGATCGAAGCCGTCAACCCGGGTGCGACCGACGACCTGCCCGGCGCGTTCCGGGCGTCCGGCGCGCGAATCGCCTGCCTGTGCGGCACCGACGCCGCGTACGCCGCCGAGGCGGCCGCCGTGGCCGCGTCCCTCGGCGCCGACCACGTCTTACTGGCGGGCAAGGGCTCCTACGACGGCGTGGACGAGAACGTCTTCGCCGGCTGCGACGCCCTCGAAGTCCTCGACAGCCTGCACGCCAAGCTGGGAGTTGCGCGATGACCATCCCGAACTTCGCCGGTCTCGACCTCGGCACGCCGTCGCCCGGTGACCGCGACGCGTGGGCGAAGGCCGTGCAGGACGCCACCGGCAAGGGCCCGGACGCACTCGCCTGGGAAACGCCCGAGGGCATCGGCGTCAAGCCGGTGTACACCGCCGAAGACCTGTCCGATGTGGACTTCCTCGGTACGTACCCCGGCATCGCGCCCTTCCTGCGCGGGCCGTACCCGACGATGTACGTCAACCAGCCGTGGACCATCCGCCAGTACGCCGGGTTCTCCACCGCCGAGGAGTCCAACGCCTTCTACCGGCGCAACCTCGCCGCCGGCCAGAAAGGCCTTTCGGTCGCCTTCGACCTGGCCACCCACCGCGGCTACGACTCCGACCACCCGCGCGTCTCGGGTGACGTCGGCATGGCGGGCGTCGCGATCGACTCGATCTACGACATGCGGCAGCTCTTCGACGGCATCCCCCTGGACAAGATGTCGGTGTCGATGACGATGAACGGCGCGGTGCTGCCGGTGCTGGCGCTCTACGTCGTCGCGGCCGAGGAGCAGGGGGTGAAGCCGGAGCAGCTCGCGGGGACCATCCAGAACGACATCCTCAAGGAGTTCATGGTCCGCAACACCTACATCTACCCGCCGCAGCCGTCGATGCGGATCATCTCCGACATCTTCGCCTTCACTTCGCAGCACATGCCGAAGTACAACTCGATCTCCATTTCCGGCTACCACATGCAGGAAGCCGGGGCGACCGCCGACCTCGAGCTGGCCTACACCCTCGCCGACGGCGTCGAGTACCTCCGCTCGGGCGTCGACGCCGGGCTGGACGTCGACAAGTTCGCGCCGCGGCTGTCGTTCTTCTGGGCGATCGGGATGAACTTCTTCATGGAGGTCGCGAAGCTGCGCGCGGCGCGTCTCCTCTGGGCGAAGCTGGTGAAGGGCTTCGACCCGAAGTCCCCGAAGTCGCTTTCGCTGCGGACGCACTCCCAGACGTCGGGCTGGTCGCTGACCGCGCAGGACGTCTACAACAACGTCGTCCGGACGTGCGTCGAGGCGATGGCCGCGACCCAGGGGCACACGCAGTCGCTGCACACGAACGCCCTCGACGAGGCCCTCGCCCTGCCGACCGACTTCTCCGCGCGGATCGCGCGCAACACCCAGCTCCTGCTGCAGCAGGAGTCCGGCACCACCCGCGTGATCGACCCGTGGGGCGGCAGCGCCTTCGTCGAGAAGCTGACCTACGACCTCGCGCGCAAGGCCTGGGGCCACATCAGCGAAGTCGAACAGGCCGGCGGCATGGCCAAGGCGATCGACGCGGGCATCCCGAAGCTGCGCATCGAGGAAGCCGCCGCGCGCACCCAGGCGCGCATCGACTCCGGCCGCCAGCCGGTGATCGGCGTCAACAAGTACCAGGTCACCTCCGACGAAGAGATCGACGTCCTCAAGGTCGACAACGCGGGCGTCCGCGCCCAGCAGCTGGAGAAGCTGCGGCGGCTGCGCGCCGAGCGTGACTCTTCGGCGACCGAGGACGCGCTGCGGCGGCTCACCGAGGGCGCTCAGCAGGGCGGCAACCTCCTGGAACTGGCCATCGACGCGGCCCGCGCGAAGGCCACGGTCGGCGAGATCTCCGACGCGCTCGAGAAGATCTGGGGCCGCCACGCCGGCCAGATCCGGACCATCTCGGGGGTGTACCGCGAGGAGGTGGGGAAGACGCAGAACGTCGAGAAGGCCCGTCAGCTGGTCGAAGAGTTCGCCACGGAGGAAGGCCGCCGTCCGCGGATCCTCGTCGCGAAGATGGGCCAGGACGGCCACGACCGCGGCCAGAAGGTGATCGCCACCGGCTTCGCCGACCTCGGCTTCGACGTCGACGTCGGCCCGCTGTTCTCCACCCCGGCCGAGGTCGCCCGCCAGGCGATCGAGGCCGACGTGCACGTCGTCGGCGTCTCGTCGCTGGCCGCCGGGCACCTCTCGCTGGTGCCCGCGCTGCGGCACGAACTCGCCGAGCTGGGGCGCGAGGACATCATGGTCGTCGTCGGCGGCGTCATCCCGCCGCAGGACTACCCGGCGCTGCGCGAGGCCGGCGCGGCGGCGATCTTCGGGCCCGGCACGGTGCTCGCGGACGCGGCCATCGACCTGCTCGGCCAGCTGTCGGCGCAGGAGTCCTGACCCTTGCCGCGCAAGATCGACGTCACCGCCTACGCCAAAGGAGTGCTCGCGGGGGACCGCGGGACGCTGTCGAAGGCGATCACGCTGGTCGAGTCGCAGCGGGAGGACCACCGGGCGCTGGCGCAGGAGCTGCTGGTCGAGCTGCTGCCGTCGGCCGGCGGTGCCCGGCGCGTCGGCATCACCGGCGTCCCCGGGGTCGGCAAGTCGACCTTCATCGACCAGCTGGGCACCGATCTGACCACGGCCGGGCACCGCGTCGCCGTGCTGGCCGTCGACCCGTCGTCGACGCGGACCGGCGGGTCGATCCTCGGCGACAAGACCCGGATGGCCCGGCTGGCGGTGGACGAACGGGCGTTCATCCGGCCGTCGCCGACGTCCGGGACGCTGGGCGGGGTCGCCCGCGCCACGCGCGAGACGATCGTGCTGATGGAGGCCGCCGGGTACGACGTCGTGCTGGTCGAGACGGTCGGCGTCGGGCAGTCGGAGGTGACCGTGGCGAACATGGTCGACTGCTTCCTGTTCCTGACGCTGGCCCGCACCGGCGACCAGCTCCAGGGCATCAAGAAGGGCGTGCTGGAGCTCGCCGACGTCATCGCGGTCAACAAGGCCGACGGCGACCACGAGCGGGACGCGCGCCGCGCCGCGCGGGAGCTGGCGGGCGCGCTGCGGATGATCTACGGGCCCGAAGCGTCGTGGACGCCGCCGGTGCTCACCTGCAGCGGCCTGCACAACCTGCGCCTCGACGAAGTCTGGGGCGCGATCGAGCAGCACCGCGAGACGCTCACGGCGTCCGGCGAACTCGACGCGCGGCGGCGGCAGCAGCAGGTCGACTGGACCTGGGCGATGGTGCGCGAACAGCTGCTGGGTCGGCTGGCGGCGCATCCGGCCGTGCGAACGGTCGTTCCCGACGTCGAACGTGCGGTGCGCGACGGTGAACTGACGGCTACCCTCGGTGCACAGCGGATCCTCGACGCGTTCGGTCCACCGCGTGGTGGCTGACACCGCGGGCGTTCCGGGGGCAGAATGCCTGGTCGCGGCGAAAGGATGACATGGCGAAACTGCGGGGTCTGGTCCTGGTCGGGCTGCTGGGCGCGGTGCTGTTCACCGCTTCGCCCGCGTCCGCGCTCACGCTCGCCGGGCCGGTGCGGTCGGAGCACCCGGTCACGATGATCGTGGCGCCGGGGGCGGCGCCCGTCCCGCTGCAGGCCACGGCCGATCCGGGTCCGGTGCTCGACCCGGCCCAGACGGACAAGGCCAACACCGAAAAGACCAAGAACAAGCTGATCGCGGGTCTGATCGCGGTGGTCCTGCTCGCCATCGTGATCTGGGGCCGCAAGATCCGTTCGAAGAAGGCCAAGGGTTCCTGACGCCGGATCGCGTTCGGCTTTGCCGAACTGGAGCACACCGTTCAACGCAGATCCGGTACCGGCCGTCTAGGACGGTCGTTTTCGAGGCGCGCCTTGCCGCCTGCATGGTGCACGATCGTCTGCAAATGCGTACAGATCGATCGGCACGACGCGTGACCCCAGCCGCTGCGCGGGTTGTCCGTGTTGCGGGAGGAGGTGCGGCGTGACGGTGTTGGATTCACGGCCGGACGTTCCAGGCGACCCCCAAGGGCGCATCATCAACCCCATGGAGGGGTCCGAGGCGCTGATTTCCGACGCCGGCGTAAGCATGGCTCCCGTGGAGGACCTTGGTGCGGGCCGCGGCCCGTTCTGGCTGGACGACTGGCTGCGCGCCAACGCGACCGACGTGCTGGCCTGGCGCCGGCACATCCACGCGCACCCGGAGCTGTCGCGGCACGAGTTCGCGACCACGGAACTGGTCGTCACGCTGCTGCGCTCGGTCGGGCTCAAGCCGTGGGTGCTGCCGGGCGGCACCGGCGTCGTCTGCGACATCGGCCGCGGCGAGCGGTGCGTGGCGCTGCGCGCGGACATGGACGCGCTGCCGCTCACGGAGGCGACCGGGCTGCCGTATTCGTCGACCACCGAGGGCGCGGCGCACATGTGCGGCCACGACGCCCACACGGCGATCCTGCTCGGCGCGGCTCGCGCGCTGGCCGGCGCGCCGGAGCTGCCCGGCCGGGTGCGGCTGATCTTCCAGCCCGCCGAGGAGGTCATGCCCGGCGGCGCGCTGGACATGATCGCGGCGGGCGCGCTGGAGGGCGTCGAGCGGATCTTCGGCCTGCACGTGGACCCGCGTCTCGAAGTGGGTTCCGTCGGGATGCGGGTGGGTGCGCTGACGTCCGCGGCCGACCTGATCGAGCTGCGGCTGACGTCGCCGGGCGGCCACACGTCCCGGCCGCACCTGACGGCCGACCTCGTGCACGCGCTGGGCACCGTGATCACTTCGCTGCCCGCGGTGCTCTCCCGCCGGGTCGACCCCCGGTCGGGGACGGTACTGGTGTGGGGCGCGGTCCACGCGGGCCAGGCGGCCAACGCGGTGCCGCAGGACGGCGTCCTGCGCGGCACGCTGCGCACGGCCGACCACGAGGTCTGGACGGCGCTGGAGCCGCTGGTGGCGTCGTCGGTGGAGTCCCTGCTGGCCCCGACCGGAGTCGGCTTCTCGCTGGACTACCGCCGCGGAGTCCCGCCGGTGGTCTCGGACGCCGAGTCGACGGCCCTGATGCGCGCCGGCACCGAAGCGGCCCTCGGCGAGGGCGCCGTGGCGCCCACCGAGCAGTCGTCCGGCGGCGAAGACTTCGGCTGGTACCTGGAGCACGTCCAGGGAGCCTTCGCCCGCCTGGGTGTCTGGTCCGGCCACCCGGCCCCCCAGTCGGACATCCACCGCCCGACGTTCATCCTCGACGAGCGTTCCCTCCTGTGCGGAGTCCGAACCCTGGTCCACACGGCCCTGGCCTCCCTCGCCTGACGAGTTCCGCCTCCAATCACGCGAGTCACGTCCCCGATCACGCGAGTCACGAGTTACGTACACAAGTTATCCACAGGCTAGGCGAGTTATCCACAGATCGAGAATGAGGCCCTTCCGCTGATCGCCGGAGGGCCTCATTCTCGATGGTGTGATCACTTGGGGAGGACGACACGGAGCCGTCTCGCGTCGCGAAGCTGACGCAGTTCTGGGGCGGCGAGCAGTACTCGAAGGGCTGGCGACAGGGGTGCTCGCGCAGCCGTGGCGCGGCGTGGTCATCCACGCGGCAGATGCGCTGAAGCTCGCGACCCGGGCTCAGGCCGCGCTGATCGCGGTAGGTCCGCCTGCCGCGTTGTCTGGAGCTACTTCCCTTGCGCTGCATGGGATTTCAGCTGTTGATGAGCCTGTCGTGCACGTCACTGTGCCCTATGCCCGGCGGGTGGAGTCGCGGCCCGGATTGGCTGTCCACCGAGCTGAATTCACCGAAGGCGATGTGGTCGAACTCGACGGGTTGACGGCGTTTTCGCTCGACCTCGCCCTCGCTGATTTCCTCTGCGACGGGGACAAGCGAACGGCGTTCGCCGCACTCGACGAGGCCATGCACGGTCTGGCTTCCGACCACTGCCTGAGGCTCCGGGAGAACGTTCGTGACCGGATCCTGGACCGCCGAAGCAAGCGAGGTATCCACAGGGCGCAGATGCTCTTGGCCCTCGCGACGGGGCAGGCCGAATCGCCGCCCGAGAGTGTCCTCCGGCTGATCGTGGTCGAAGCCGGCTTCCCGGTGCCGGAGGCGCAGTACGAGATCACCGCGATCGACGGCCGCAGGCTGTACGTGCTCGACATGGCTTGGCCGGCGCTGCGCCTCGCGTTGGAGTACGACGGCTTCGCCGCTCACGAGGAGCGGCGTGACCACGACGCCGAGCGTGACCAGCGGTTGGCGGGCCGAGGATGGGTCACCATCCGGGCGACGGCTGCGGATCTCCGGGACCCGAGCCGGGTGCTCGCCGAGCTACAGGCACAGTTCAAGCGACGAGCGGCGTGACTCGCGTGATCGGAGCCGTCACTGGCGTGATTGGAGACGTGACTGGCGTGATTGGGGACGTGACTCGCGTGATTGAAGCCGGGACTTGCGTGATTGGAGCCGTCAGTCGTTAGCCGGTGATGCCGGAGCAGGGGCGGGTTCTCAGGGCGTCGACGTAGTCGGCCGGGGCGCCGGCCGCTTCGGCCGCGTCGGCCAAGACGCCCAGGTAACGGGCGGACGGGAGGCCGCCTTCGTAGGCGTCCAGGACGTACAGCCAAGCCAGGACCGAGCCGTCCATCGTCTGGACGCGGAGGCGGATCTTCGAGTGGATTCCCAGCTCGCCGCCTTCCCAGCGATCCAGCCCGGTCTCGTCCAGCGGGGTCACGTCGTAGAGGACGACGAAGACCCGTGACCCCGGGTCCTCGACGATCGTGGCCAGGGCACCTTCCCAGCCGAGGTCCTCGCCGCCGAAGGTCAGGCGCCACCCCTCCAGCCAGCCGGAGCCGGCCATCGGAGAGTGCGGCGCGCGCTCCAGCATCTGGGCGGGCTCCATGTTCGATCCGTACGCGGCATACAACGGCACGCCGACAGCGTAGCGACACCTCCCCGGCCCGAGTGGACGCACTCGCCGTGTTCGCCCACTTCAGTGTCCGGTCACCTTCGCCGCGTACGGTGAGACCACCGCACGCACGCACTCCGAGGAGGACCCAGGTGACCAGGATCGTGATCATGGGCGGGGGCCCGGCCGGCTACGAAGCCGCGCTGGTCGCGGCCCAGCACGGGGCCGACGTCACGATCGTCGAGCGGGACGGCCTTGGCGGCGCCTGCGTCCTCTACGACTGCGTCCCCTCGAAGACGTTCATCGCCAGCTCGGGCGCGCTGGCGAAGATGCACGACCTCGGTGAGCTCGGTATCAACACGGACATGGCCGACACCAGGGTCGATCTCCCGACCGTCCACGGCCGGGTGAAGGGGCTCGCGCTCGCCCAGTCCGCCGACATCCGCGCCCGCGTCCAGCGCGAAGGCGTCCGCGTCGTCATCGGCGAAGCCCGCTTCTGCGACGAAGAGCCCGGCCTCGCGACCCACAAGGTCGCCGTCACGACGAAGGACGGCACCGAGAAGCTGCCCGCCGACGTCGTCCTCATCGCCACCGGCGCCACCCCGCGCGTCCTGCCCGGCGCGGTGCCCGACGGCGAGCGCATCCTCGACTGGCGCCAGCTCTACGAGCTCCAGGAGCTGCCGGAGCACCTCGCCGTGATCGGCTCGGGCGTCACCGGCGCCGAGTTCGCGTCCGCCTACACCGAGATGGGCGTCAAGGTCACCGTCGTCTCCAGCCGGGACCGCGTCCTCCCGCACGAAGACGCTGACGCCGCCGCGGTGCTCGAAGAGGTCTTCTCGCAGCGCGGCACGACCGTCGCGAAGCAGGCGCGCGCCGACCGCGTCGAGCGCACCGAAAAGGGTGTCGAGATCCACCTCGCCGACGGCCGCGTGATCGAAGCCAGCCACGCGCTGATGACCGTCGGTTCGGTCCCCAACACCAAGGACATCGGCCTCGACAAGGTCGGCATCTCGCCCGGCCCCGGCGGGTTCATCACCGTCGACCGCGTTTCGCGCACCTCCGTTCCCGGGATCTACGCCGCCGGCGACTGCACCGGCGTGCTGATGCTCGCCTCGGTGGCGAGCATGCAGGGCCGCATCGCGATGTGGCACGCGCTGGGCGAGGGCGTCGCGCCGATCAAGCTCAAGACCGTCGCCGCCAACGTGTTCACCCACCCGGAGATCGCCACCGTCGGCATCAGCCAGCAGGCGATCGACTCCGGCGAGGTGCCCGCGCGCACCATCATGCTGCCCCTGGCCACCAACGCGCGCGCGAAGATGGAGGGCCTCCGCCGAGGCTTCGTGAAGCTGTTCTGCCGCCCCGCCACCGGCGTGGTCGTCGGTGGTGTCGTCGTGGCGCCGCAGGCGAGCGAGCTCATCCTTCCCATCGCGCTCGCCGTCCAGAACCAGCTCACAGTGGACCACCTGGCACTGACATTTTCGGTGTACCCGTCGCTCTCGGGCTCGATCACCGAGGCCGGGCGCCAGCTCATGCGCCACGACGATCTCGACTGAGCCGGCACGCAACCCGGGCGCACCCGTCGCGTCTTGTCGGTTGTAAGGCTGAAGGACGCGAAGGGTGTGAAGGTGCGCAAGACGGTGTTTTTCGTTGCGGCAGCGGTGTTCGGGGCGACGGCGCTGGCCGGGACGGCGATGGCGCAGAGCACCGGCCCCACGCCGGGCACCAGTCCGACGGCCGCCCCGGCGCCGAGCACCACCGGGGGCATGGTTCAGCTCAACGTGAACACCGCGATCAACCAGACGCTGGTGAACAAGTACGTCCGCGACGCGCCGAACGTCGCGCTGGCCAAGTGCGAAGGCCCGTCGCCGACGTTCTCCTCGCCGGCGCTGACCTTCACGAACTACACCCCCGGCCCGTTCATGGGCGTCGACGCGAACATCAGCGCCGACACCGAACTGAAGCCCGGCACCGCGGCGGGCACGTACCCGCTGACCGTCACCTGCGGTGGCCAGACCTACCGCACGCAGTTCACGGTTTCCGCCGCCCAGGTCGCAAAGGTGCCGTCCGGCGCCGCGAAGGCGGGCGACGGCAGCATGGCAGGCTGAATTCCCGAAACCCGCCACCACCCCGTCAGCTGCGGCTGCGGGGTGGTTTTTTTAGTGCCCCAGGGCAACCTCTTCGCAGGTAGAGCGTCTTTTGGGGCAGAACTCCTGGGGGTTTTCGAGGGGAAAAGGGGTTGGAAATGAAAAGGGTGCTGGTCGTCGCCGTGGTTTCGGGTGGTTTGCTGCTCTCGGCTCCCGCGGCCTTCGCCGCCACGCCGGCCGGGCACGCGGGGAACCCGAAGGCCTACCTCCGCGTCATGCCGAACGCGGCCCGCCCGGGCACGAAGGTGGGGATCCGGCTCGGCTGCGAAGCCACGAGCACGAGCGACCTGGCGTCCCCGGTCCTCACGATCGGCGCGCTGCGGCGCGTCGGCCCGCAGAACGACCCGGCCAAGGCGCCCGCCGCGGCCGCGGCGGCGATCGTGCAGCCTGCGAAACCCGGCGTCTACTGGGTGTCGTTCTCCTGCGGGGGCGCGGAGCTGACCACGAAGTTCACCGTCCTGGGTGAACGTCGTCAGGTGGCGAAGGTACCGTCGGGGGCGCCGCAGACGGGCGGCGGTCCGGCCGGCCACGGCTCGCTCGCCGCCGCGGGCGCCATGGGTGCGCTGGCCGTCGGCGGTGGCGGTCTCGTGCTGGCCCGGCGGTCGCGGCGGCGCTGACCGCGGCCCGGCTCAACCGCCCGGGCCACCCGGGCGTGTGACCGGCGAGCGAAGGCGCGAGCGACGGGGGAGAGCATGAGCACGAGGACCACGGGCAGCAGACGGGGCTTCCTGATCGCCCTCATCGTGGCGTTGGCGGCCGCGCTGGTGGTGCTGGCGCTGACGCTCGGCGGAGGCCGTGACGAGGGCAGCGCGCAGCCGCCACCCGCCCAGCCGGTCGCGGTGAACCCGGCTCCCCTGGCGCACAGCCAGGCCGCGGCCGTGGCGCTGCCCGAGTCGGACCCGGTCTCGATCGACGTCCCGAAGATCGGCGCCCACTCGTCGCTGATCCCGCTCGGGCTCAACCCGGACAACACCATCCAGGTGCCGCCGGTGACCACGCCGCTGCAGGCGGGCTGGTACACCTACGCACCCACGCCGGGTGAGACCGGCCCGGCCATCGTCCTCGGGCACGTCGACGGCAACCACCAGAAGGGCATCTTCTTCCGGCTCAAGGAGCTGGCCGCGGGCGACCGGGTTTCGATCGCCCGCAAGGACGGCACCACCGTGGTGTTCGAAGTGACGAAGGTGCACCAGGTGCCGAAGAAGGATTTCGAAGCCGAAGGCGTCTACGACGACACGGCCGGTCCCGAGCTGCGCCTGATCACCTGCGGCGGGGTCTTCGACCGGAGCGCGCACAACTACGTCGACAACATCGTCGTCTACGCCCGCCTGGTCCAGGGCTGATTTTCGGTTTTTGTCGGTGCCCGGTGCCAGACTGTGCCCGTCGTCACCAACGGCGGCGCAGACGAGGGGTTGGGAGTCGGCATGGTGTTCCGGGAAGAAAGATGGCCCGACGGTACACCCGGCTGGGTGGACCTGATGGTGCCCGATCAGGCGAAGGCCGTGGCCTTCTACAGCGGCCTGTTCGGCTGGGACGTGCAGCGGGGCGGGGAGGAGTCCGGCTTCTACGGCATGGCGGAGCTGCGGGGGCGCCCGGTCGCCGGCATCGGGCAGACCCCGCCGGGCCAGGACGTGCCCGCCGTCTGGACGACCTACCTGGCGGTGTCCGATGTGGACCGGACGGCCGCGTCGATCACCGAGGCGGGCGGGCGGATCGTCATGCCGGTGATGGACGTGATGAAGGAGGGCCGGATGGCCGTCGCGGCCGACCCGGCGGGCGCGGTCTTCGGACTCTGGGAGGCCGGTGACCACATCGGCACGCAGGTCACTTCGGCCCCGGGCACCCTGGCCTGGAACGAGTGCATGAGCCGTGACTACCCGGCGGCGAAGGCGTTCTACGAGGAGGTCTTCGGCTACGGCTTCCAGGACCTGTCCAGCGACGACTTCACGTACGCGGTGGTGCTCATCGACGGACGCCCGGTCGGCGGGCTCGGCACGGTGCCCGGGTCGGTGCCGGCGGAGGTGCCGTCCTCCTGGTCGGCGTACTTCTGGGTGGCGGACGCCGACGCGAGCGCGGCCAAGGTGACCGAGCTCGGCGGCACGGTGGAGGGGAAGCCGTTCGACTCGCCGTACGGGCGGCAGGTGCGGGTCGCCGACGACCAGGGCGTGCCGTTCATGGTCATCGCCCCCAACGAGCGGTCGGGCGAGCCGGAGGGCTGGGCCGTGTGACGAGGCGGGCCGGAGGCGCCATGACGCAGCACCCCCGGCCCCGGCCGGTCAGTCCGCTCAGTCCGCTCAGTCGTCTTCGGAGACCCAGTCGAAGGTCTTGGTCACGGCCTTCTTCCAGTTGCGGTACTCGCGCTCGCGGCGGGCGTCGTCCATCGACGGATCCCACTGCTTGTCCTGGGCCCAGTTGGTGCGGATGTCGTCCTCGGACTTCCAGAACCCGACGGCGAGACCGGCGGCGTACGCGGCACCCAGCGCGGTGGTCTCGTTGACCACCGGACGGACCACCGGCACGCCGAGGATGTCGGCCTGGAACTGCATCAGCAGCTCGTTGACGACCATCCCGCCGTCGACCTTCAGCGCCTTCAGCGGAACTCCGGAGTCGGCGTTCATCGCGTCGAGCACCTCACGCGTCTGGAAGGCGGTCGCCTCCAGCACCGCGCGGGCCAAGTGTCCCTTGTTGACGAACCGGGTGAGCCCGACGATCGCGCCGCGAGCGTCGGATCGCCAGTAAGGAGCGAACAGACCCGAGAACGCCGGGACGAAGTACGCGCCGCCGTTGTCCTCGACGCTGCGCGCGTGTTCCTCGATCTCGGCCGCGGTCGAGATCATGCCGAGGTTGTCGCGCAGCCACTGCACCAGCGAACCGGTGACGGCGATGGAGCCTTCCAGCGCGTAGATCGTGTCGTTCGAGCCGATCTTGTAGCAGACCGTGGTGAGCAGCCCGTTCTGCGACATCACCTTTTCGGTGCCGGTGTTGAGCAGCATGAAGTTGCCGGTGCCGTAGGTGTTCTTGGCTTCGCCGGGGGAGAGGCAGGCCTGGCCGAACGTCGCGGCCTGCTGGTCGCCCAGGATGCCCGCGATCGGGACGCCGGCCAGCGCGCCCTTCTCGCGGACCTTGCCGTACTCCTCGGACGAGGAGCGGATCTCCGGCAGCATCGAAAGGGGGATGCCCATCTCGCCGGCGATCTCGGCGTCCCACTGCAGGGTGTCGAGGTCCATCAGCATCGTGCGGGAGGCGTTGGTCGGGTCGGTGACGTGCACGCCACCGTCGGCACCGCCGGTCATGTTCCAGAGCACCCAGGTGTCCATGTTGCCGAAGATCAGGGCACCGGCCTCGGCCTTCTCGCGCGCGCCCTCGACGTTGTCCAGGATCCACTTGATCTTGGGGCCGGAGAAGTAGGTCGCGAGCGGGAGGCCGACCTTGTCGCGGTAGCGCTCCTGGCCGCCGCCGAGGTTGCCGAGCTCGGTGACGATCTTGTCGGTGCGGGTGTCCTGCCAGACGATCGCGTTGTACACCGGCTTGCCGGTGGTCTTGTCCCAGACGAGGGCGGTCTCGCGCTGGTTGGTGATGCCGACGGCGGCGATGTCCTTGGCGGTGAGGTCCGCCTTGGCCAGCGCGCCCGCGGCGACCCGGCGCGTGTTCTCCCAGATCTCTTCGGCGTTGTGCTCGACCCAGCCGGCACGGGGGAAGATCTGCTCGTGCTCACGCTGGTCGACCGAGACGACGCGGCCCTCGTGGTTGAAGATCATGCAGCGGGTCGAGGTGGTGCCCTGGTCGATCGCGGCTACGTACGAAGTCATGTGTGCTCCCGGAATTCGGTGGGGCGGGCGATCAGGTCAGGTTGTGGACGCCGAGGTAGAGCAGGGCGGCGAGGGCGCCGCCGGCCAGCGGGCCGACGACCGGGATCCACGAGTAGCCCCAGTTGGCGTTCGCCTTGTTCCGGATCGGCAGCAGGAAGGCGTACGCGATCCGCGGGCCGAGGTCGCGGGCCGGGTTGATGGCGTAGCCCGTCGGCCCGCCGAGCGAGGTACCGATCACGAGCACGACGAACGACACGCCCGCGTAGCCGAGTGCAGCGTTGCCGAACTGCGGGACCTGCTCCTTGTCGGGGAGTGCGGCCGGGCTGAGCAGGATCCACGCGACCAGAACGAAGGTGCCGATGACCTCGGTGACGAGGTTCCACGCGGTGTTCGGGATCTGCGGTCCGGTGGAGAAGATGCCGAGGGTGTTCTCGGGCTCCGGGTGGTCGTCGAACTGCAGCTTGTAGGTGGCCCAGCAGAGCACCGCGCCGATGATGGCGCCTGCCATCTGGCCGATGAAGTAGAAGGGGACGTCGGCCCACGGGGTCTTGCCCGAGATGGCCAGGCCCAGCGTCACCGCCGGATTCAGGTGCGCGCCGCTCGGCGCGGCGATGCTGGCGCCGGTGAAGACCGCGAACGCCCAGCCGAAGTTGATGAACAGGAAACCCGAATTGAAGCCGTTGTTCTTGCGCAGCACGTGGTTGGCCACCACGCCGTTGCCGAGCAGGATCAGCGCTGCCGTTCCCAGCAGCTCCCAGACGATTATCGCTCCAGCACTCACCGCTGCACCTCCACACTGGACACTCTGCGCAGGGTCGATCACGGCGTGCCACGGCACCGTTGCCGACCCACGTCCGGGCGACGTTACCCGGGCGTAGAAGCCCGAACCAAGCACCGGGCAGCCGAATCTTTTCAAGATCGCGGAGGGTTACGCCACAAGTGTCATCCGTGGACGGGCGAATGATCACCAGGTCGTGCGATGCTGGAAGCCTCGCCGGCACGAGGAGGATGTCACGTGGCTCAGCACGCAGCGGAGACCAACCCGGCTCGCCTGGGCCCGGTCAACCGGGAAGAGACGTGGCAGCGGCTCGGCAAGGAGACGTTCGACCTCGTCGTCATCGGTGGCGGTGTGGTCGGGGCGGGCACGGCGCTGGACGCCGCGACGCGCGGCCTGCGGGTCGCCCTCGTCGAGGCCCGTGACCTCGCGTCCGGGACGTCGAGCCGGTCGAGCAAGCTCTTCCACGGCGGCCTGCGGTACCTGGAGCAGCTCGAGTTCGGGCTCGTGCGCGAAGCGCTGCGCGAGCGCGAACTGATGCTGACGACCATCGCGCCGCACCTGGTGAAGCCGGTCAGCTTCCTCTACCCGTTGACGCACCGCGTGTGGGAGCGGCCGTACACCGCGGCGGGCCTGCTGATGTACGACACGATGGGGGGCGCCCGGAGCGTCCCGGGGCAAAAGCACCTGACCCGCGCCGGCGCGCTGCGGATGGTGCCGGCGCTCAAGCGGTCCGCGCTGATCGGCGGGATCCGCTATTACGACGCGCAGTCCGACGACGCCCGCCACACGATGACCGTGGCGCGCACGGCGGCGCACTACGGCGCGGTCGTGCGGACGTCCACCCAGGTCGTCGGGTTCCTCCGGGAGGCCGACCGGGTGTCCGGCGTGCGCGTGCGCGACGTCGAGGACGGGCGCGAGACGGAGATCTCGGCGGCCGCGGTGATCAACTGCACCGGCGTGTGGACCGACGAGCTGCAGCGGCTGTCGGGCGGGCGCGGCCGGTTCCGGGTGCGCGCGAGCAAGGGCGTGCACATCGTCGTCCCGCGTGACCGGATCGTCTCGGAATCGGGGATGATCCTGCGCACCGAGAAGTCGGTGCTGTTCGTGATCCCGTGGCGCAACCACTGGATCGTCGGCACGACGGACACGGACTGGGAGCTCGACCTGGCCCACCCGGCGGCCACGAAGCACGACATCGACTACATCCTCGAACACGTCAACACCGTCTTGGCGACGCCGCTGACGCACGACGACATCGAAGGCGTGTACGCGGGCCTCCGGCCGTTGCTGGCGGGGGAGAGCGAAGAGACGTCGAAGCTGTCACGCGAGCACGCGGTGGCGAGGGTCGCCCCCGGCCTGGTGGCGATCGCGGGCGGCAAGTACACGACGTACCGGGTGATGGCGGCGGACGCCGTCGACGCGGCGGCGGTGGACCTGCCGGGCCGCTCCCAGCCGTCGATCACGGACAAGGTCCCGCTGCTGGGCGCGGACGGTTACCACGCGCTGGTCAACCAGGCCGACCACCTGGCCGCCGAGCACGGCCTGCACCCCTACCGGGTGCGGCACCTGCTGGACCGCTACGGCTCGCTGGTCCACGAGGTCCTGGCTGCGGCGGAGGGTCGCCCGGAGCTGCTGAAGCCGATCGAGCACGCCCCGGACTACCTGGGCGTCGAAGTGGTGTACGCGGCTTCGCACGAAGGAGCGCTGCACCTGGAGGACGTCCTGGCCCGCCGGACGCGCATCTCGATCGAGTACGCGCACCGCGGCGTCGACTGCGCCGAGCAGGTGGCGACGCTGGTGGGCGAGATCCTCGGCTGGTCACCCGAAACGGTGAAGCACGAAATCGAGGTCTACCGGGCGCGGGTGGAGGCGGAGCGCGAGTCCCAGTCCCAGCCGAGCGACGAAGCGGCGGACGCCCTGCGGTCGGCGGCGCCGGAAGCCCGGGCGGGGATCGTGGAGCCGGTGAGCTGACGGGACGTCAGGACGTCCGGTGCCAGCGGATCAGGCGCTCCCCCGTCGGAGCGCGCTGCGTCTCCGGGCCGACCAACGTGAACCCGCAGCGCTCCGCCACGATCGCCGAGGCCGTGTTGCTCTCCTCGTACCGGTAGCTCACCTCGGTCAGCCCCAGGCCCCCGAAACCGAACCGAAGAGCCGCGTTCAACGCCGTTGTCGCGATGCCCTTGCCCCGCTCCGCGGGGTGGACCCAGATCGTCGCCTCCGCGTACGCCGCGTCGAGGTTCAGTTCGCGCAGGCCCACTTCACCGAGAAGCCGTCCCGACGTCGGTTCCGCTATCGCCCACGAACAGCGCTCGTCGCCGGCCCACTGGGCCGCTCGCAGCGCCACGTACTCCGTTGCCTCGTCCAGCGTGCGCAAGCGGTAGTTCAGCACGTACTTGCGGTGCGTCGGGTCGGCGAACGCCTCCATCAGCAGCGGGCGGTCGTCGATGTGCCGGTCGGCGCGCAGCTGCCGCAGGTAGTACGTGCCCGCGTTGATCTCCACCGGTTCCACTCCACCCAGCCTAGCCAGGCCGGGAGCACGCCGCTCCCGGCCCGGCCATCACCGCCTCAGCGCAGGCTGTACCGCCACACCACCGGCCGGCCGGCGTCCGACAGGGCCCCGTCGGACACCACGCCCGCGATCGTCCCGTCGTCGCCGACCGCCTTCGCGTGCCCCTCGGTGTACCCGGCGAGGGGCAGCGGGCCCAGTGCCCGTCCGGCGAGCCACGCCGACAGGGGCCCCAGCGGGCCGGTGGGGTCGGGGCGGGGGCCGTCTCCCACGATCAGGCCGAACCTGTTGAGCCCGAACGTCGTGCTGGAGGACGGCAGGACCTCCGGCTGCGCGGGGGACCGCCACCGCACACCGTGGTTGACGAGCATGTCGGAGCCGAAGAAATTGCCGGTGATCTGCCCCTTCCGGATGGCCGCCGCGTGGACGTACGCCGCTCCCTGCGGGGCGGTGAGCTGCTGCAACACTCCGTCGCGCCAGGTGTAGGACTTGCCGGACGCGTTCATCAGAACCGTGCCGTCGTCGTCGATGTCCACCGCGCTCAGGTACGGCGGGCCGGTGATCACCACCGGGTGCGCCCGGTCCCCGGCAGGCCAGAGCACGGCCACCCCGTCGCCGCTGTTCGGCTGGGCGTTGGCGAGGACGTCGCCGCGTTCGTTCAACGCCACCGCGCGCAAGGACGCCCAGTCGCCCGGCACGAGCAAGCGCTCGTAGCGGCCGTGGTCGAGCACGAGGGGCTGCGACCAGAACCCGCCCTTGGCGTCGCCGAGGATCGTCCCGGCGGAGTTCTCGTCCACGACGTCGGCGGCCTCGTAGCCGTCGGGCTGCGGGTGAACGGTGGGCCGCCCCTGCGACCAGGTCACGATGTGGGAAATCCCGTCCAGCCAGAGGTCCCCGGCGTACCCGCCGTGGCTGTCGTTGCCCTGAACGTGCGCGAAAGCGTCCGCGAAGCCGTCGGGCATGGCCAAGAGCTCGGCCTCCCAGTGCCCGAGCCCCGGCGCTTCGGCCGCCTCGGCCGGCTGGGCCAGCGTCACCGCGCACGCCGCGGCCGCCGCCAGGACGGCCGCGCGTCTCATCGATCCGAATCCCATGTGGATCCCTCCCCTTGTTCGGCGTCTCGTTCACGCGTGACGCCGGAGAAGGGTTTAGCGTCGGCGGCGCATCCCCGCGATCGCCGCGACGACCAGCGGCAGCGCGACCGAGATGATCAGCAGCCTGCCCCGGGACAGGATCAGCACCGCGATCGCGAGGACGATCGCGATCGGCACCGCGCCCGCGGTCAGGAACCGCACCAGGACGTTGTCGTCCGGAGACGCCACCGGGACCCGGGGCGCGGAAGCACCGTTCAGCAGGGCGCTCGGCTTGGGTGAGGGCAGGTCGTCGAACAGCGGGACGAGGTCGCTGACCCGCCTGGCCGCGGTGACCTTCGCGGACCGGGACCCGTACTCGTCGATGTCGAGCCGCCCGGTGCGGACGTGCTCTTCGAGGACGTCCAGGGCGTCCTGGCGTTCGGCGTCGCTCAACCGCATGTCACCCACGGCCGGATCAGCGGCCCAGCTCGCGCCGGTAGGAGTCGCGCAGTTCGCGCCGGCGCTCCCGGTCGCGCAGGTGCCGGTCACGGCGGTCGTGGTGGTGCCCGTGCCCCCACATCGCGCGGCCGAACACGCTGAGCCCGATCGGGATCAGGATGAGCGTCCCGTGCACCAGGCCGGTGGCGATCAGCGCGAGCGTCGCGATCCAGACCAGTGGGACGAACGCGGCCACGAACCGCTGCCCCGACGACCAGCCCACCGGGGCCACCGGCCGTGGCGCCGGCTCGGTCTCCTTCGACGCTTCCGCGGCGACGGCCTTCGGGACGTCGTCGTACTGCGGGTGCGGGGCCGGCAGGTCGGCGAAGATCTCGCCGAGCTCGCCGCGCGTCTTGGCCGCGGTGATCCGGGCCGAGCGTTCGCCGTACTCGTCGATGTCGATCCGCCCCGCGGTCATGTGCTCACCGAGCGCGGACAGCGCGGACTCACGGTTCTGGTCGCTGATCCGCAGCTGCGGAGACGGGACTTCGGTCACCTGGTCGATGGTAGGCCGCCCCGGGGGCGGCCCACCACGACATCTGTAACGAACCGCGCTACTTGATCTCGAGAAGCTGCGTGCCCTGCGTCACGGCGGCGCCGACCTCGACCGAAAGTCCGGTGACGGTGCCCGCTTTGTGGGCGGTGACCGGGTTCTCCATCTTCATCGCCTCGAGGACGACGATCAGCTCACCGGCTTCGACCGTCTGGCCCTCTTCGACGGCGACCTTCACGATCGTGCCCTGCATCGGAGCCGTGACGGCGTCGCCGCTCACCGCCGCCTTGGTGCCGCCGGCGCGCTTGCGCGGCTTCGCCTTGACCGCGGTCCCGCCGCCACCGCCGCCTTCGAGCGCGAACCCGCCCGGCAACGACACCTCCAGGCGTCGCCCGCCGACCTCGACCACGACGTTCTGCCGCGGCTGTTCGTCCGCGGCCTCGATGTCCGGCGCCACGAACGGCTCGATCTTGTTGTCGAACTCCGTCTCGATCCAGCGCGTGTGGACGCTGAAGCCGTTCTCGTCGCCGATGAAGGCCGGGTCGTTCACGATCACGCGGTCGAACGGCAGGACCGTCGCCATGCCTTCGACGACCATCTCGTCGAGGGCGCGGCGGCTGCGCTCGAGGGCGTTGTTCCGGTCCGACCCGGTGACGATCAGCTTCGCCAGCATCGAGTCGAACTGCCCGCCGATGACGCTGCCGGACTCGACGCCGGAGTCGACGCGCACGCCGGGGCCGCTCGGCGCGACGAACTTCGTCACCGTGCCCGGGGCGGGCAGGAAGCCGCGGCCGGCGTCCTCGCCGTTGATGCGGAACTCGATCGAGTGGCCGCGCGGCTCGGGGTCTTCGGTGATCCGCAGCTTCTCGCCGCGCGCGATGCGGAACATCTCGCGGACCAGGTCCAGGCCGGTCGTCTCCTCCGACACCGGGTGCTCGACCTGCAGCCGCGTGTTGACCTCGAGGAAGGAGATGGTGCCGTCGACGGCCACGAGGTACTCGACCGTGCCGGCACCGTAGTAACCGGCTTCCTTGCAGATCGCCTTCGCGGACTCGTGGATGCGCTTGCGCTGCTCGTCGCTCAGGAACGGCGCGGGCGCCTCTTCGACGAGCTTCTGGTGCCGTCGCTGCAGCGAGCAGTCGCGGGTGCCGACGACGATCGCGTTGCCGTGCATGTCGGCCAGCACCTGGGCCTCGACGTGCCGCGGCTTGTCCAGGTAGCGCTCGACGAAGCACTCGCCGCGGCCGAACGCGGCGACGGCCTCGCGCGTGGCCGACTCGAACAGCTCGGGGATCTCTTCGCGCGTGCGGGCGACCTTGAGGCCGCGGCCGCCACCGCCGAACGCGGCCTTGATGGCCACCGGCAGGCCGTACTCGTCGGCGAACGCGACGATCTCGTCGGCGTCCTTCGCCGGCTCTTTCGTGCCCGGCACCAGCGGCGCACCCGCGCGCAGGGCGATGTGGCGGGCGGTGACCTTGTCGCCGAGGTCGCGGATGGCCTGCGGGCTCGGCCCGATCCAGGTCAACCCGGCGTCGAGGATGGCCTGGGCGAAGTCCGCGTTCTCGGAGAGGAAGCCGTAGCCCGGGTGCACCGAGTCGGCGCCCGAGCGCTTGGCGGCGTCCAGGAGCTTGTCGAAGTTCAGGTAGCTCTCGGCGGCCGTCGTGCCGCCCAGCGCGAAGGCTTCGTCGGCCAGCCGGACGTGGGGTGCGTCGCGGTCCGGGTCGGCGTACACCGCGACGCTGGCCAAGCCGGCGTCTTTGGCGGCTCTGATGACGCGTACCGCGATTTCGCCACGGTTGGCGACCAGGATCTTGGTCACCGGACCACCCGTGGATTCGCCGATTTGCTCGGCCACCCCGCACCTCCTGCGTCCGACAGCTGCATTGCTGACCGCCCACGCGGCATCAGGGAAGTCTACGGATATGCCGTCTCGAGTCTCTCGAGTGAGAGGTGAACCACGCTCAGACGTGGTGGCGCAGCTCCTCGGGCAGCGGCGAGTCGAGCACGATCACGTCGTACGGGTTCGCGGTGTGCACCTTCGGCAGGTGCTCGGTGTTCACCAGCACCCACGGCTGGTGCTCGCCGCAGCAGTCGATCAGCCGGTCCAGCGCGGTGAACGCGACCAGTGCGGTACGGCCGTCCGGCGTGCGGCGCAGCTCGATCGACGCGCCTTCGGTGGTGGTGTCGACCGGGCCGGTCGGGAGGTACAGGGCGGGGGGCAGGTTCGGGTTCGTCACCCGGACAACATAGACGGACACGTTCCGCTACCCATGACCCCGTCGGGTTGAACCCGACACATCGCGCCGGGGCGCTGCCGACCGGCGGTCGCGAAGCGGCTTACCCTCTGCCTTATGCGGACTACGGCAGCGCGGACGCCTCGGTCGGCGCTGCTCACCGCGGTGCTGGCCGCGGTGGTGACCGTGGGCGCGATCGGCGCGGTGTTCCTGCTGCGGCCGCGGCCCGAGGTGCCGTCCGGCGCGGCTGAGCTCTCCGCCGCGCCGGTGCCGCCGGTGGTGACCTGTGGCGGCGGCCCGTGCCGCCAGCTCGCGGCGGTGACGGTCGGCGGCACGCCGGTGGTGCTGCTCACCGACGCGGCGGGGGGCTCGGCGCGGCTGCGCGTCGGGCCCGAGCCGGGGACGGTGTTCGAGCTGTCGATCGCCGAGCTGGACGTGCGGCTGGACCAGAACTCGCTGCGCTGCATCGACGGCCCCGCCCCGGCGTGCCTGGTCCGCGGGGACGTCGGCGACGACGGCACGGCCGCGTACGGCGAGCTGCTGGTCGGCAGCGGGGGAGTGTGGCGCGACCCGGGCAAGCCGTTCTACGCGGACGCCGGCACGCTGGCGCTCTACGACGTCACGGCCGACGCCAGTCCCGACGTGATCGTGGTCCGCCACGACTGCCCGGGCGTGGCCTCCGGCACCCCGAAGTGCGGGGCGGCCCCGGTGCTGGGCGAGGTGTACGACCTGACGGGCCGGTCGGTGGGCTGCACGCGGCGGGTGACGTCGCCGTCGGACCTGCGCGGCTGGCCGGACATCCGGCTCAGCCGCGCCGATCTCCGCGCCTGCCCGTCCTGAAGCGGAGCCGTCACTTTCACGTGAAAGTGACGTGGAGGGCCGGCCTCCGGATCACTTTCACGTGAAAGCGCGGTCAGGCGGGAGTGGGGGCCGCGTGGCGGGCTGTGGAGCCGTCGTCGGAGTGCTCGGGACGGTCGGTTGGGGTGTTCAGGACCTCGTCGTCGAGGAGGCCTTCGCTGCGCGCCACGATCGTCGGCACCACGATCTGGCCCGCGACGTTCGTCGCCGTGCGCATCATGTCCATGATCGGGTTGACCGAGTAGATCAGTGCCAGGCCCAGTGCCACCTGCTTGGCGTCGAGACCGATGAACGACGTCGTCAGCGTGAACGCCGTCAGCCAGCCGGTGGTCCCGGCGGTCGCCAGTGCGCCGACCACGGCCACCACGACGATGCCCGCGTACTGCCAGAAGTTCAGCGACACCCCGGCCAGGTTGGCCACGAAGATCGCCGCGATCGCCGGGAAGACCGCCGCGCAGCCGTCCATCTTCGTCGCGCTGCCGAGCGGCGTCGCGAAGGCCGCGTACGACGGCTGGACGCCGAGGTTGACCGCGGACTGGCGGGTCAGCGGCAGTGTCGCGGCCGAGGACTGCGAAGCGAACGCGAACTGGATCGCCGTGCCCGCCTTCGCGAAGAACTTCAGCGGGCTGACCTTCGCCACGAACTGCAGCAGGATCGGGTAGACGACGAACAGCACGAGCAGGCAGCCGACGTACACCGCGAGCGTGGTGGAGAACAGCGGCCGGAACAGCGCGTCGCCGTAGTTCGAAACCGCCGCGCCGATCAGGCCGATGATGCCGATCGGGGCGAGCCGGACGATCCAGCCGAGGTAGCGCTGGATGATCTCGAACACGCTCGTCGTGAAGTCCACGAACGGCTTCGCCTTGTCACCCAGGCTGTAGGCCGCCGCGCCGATCACCAGCGCGAGGAACAGCACCTGCAGCGTCTCGCCGTCGGCGAACGCCTTCACGAAGTTCTCCGGCAGCAGCCCGTTGACGAAGGCGTCCCACGAGCCCCAGTGGTCGACGCTCTTCGCCGCTTTGTCGGCGTTCTTGGCGGTGGCTTCGACGCCGCCGAGCCCGCCGGCGCCGGGGTTGAAGAGCCGGCCGACCGCGATGCCGATCAGCGAGGCGATGAACGACGTGATCGCGAACCACAGCACCGTCTTGCCGCCGAGGCGCGCGGCGGTGCGGCCGCCGCCCAGGCCGCGGAGGCTGTTGATGCCGACCACGATCGCCGTGAAGACCAGCGGGATCACCGCGATCTGCAGCAGCGTGGTGAAGATGGTGCCGATCTGGTCGAGGAGATCGGTCAGCCAGCCGGCTTCGGTCTGCCGCGCGACGACACCCAGCAGGGCGCCGACGACGAGCGAGCCGAGAACCGCGGCCGCGAACACCCGCGGTTTGGTGTACGTCCGTAGAAAAGACACGGGGCGACTCCGGTGCTTGAAAGTTACAGTCAGTCTTGCCGGGTAAAGAGAACGTCAGGCAAGGGAGGACTCTTCCGGATCACCCGTGGGTGTGGCGCCCTTCTCAGGATGCGGGAGGCCGCCAGAGGTCCACGACACTCACGCCGACCTCCGCCAGCAATCGGCGCGTCAGCGGCAGGCTGATGCCGATCACGCTCGTGTGGCCGCCGTCCAGTCCGTCGACGAACCAGCCGCCCAGGCCGTCGATCGTGAAGCCGCCGGCGACGTTGAGCGGCTCGCCGCTGGCGATGTAGGCGTCGATCTCGTGCGCGCTCGGCGTGCCGAACCGGACGGTGGTCGCTTCCCAGCCGGACGTCTCCTTCGCGCGCGTCCCGCCGTCGAGCCGGACGACCGCGTGGCCGGTGAGGAGTTCACCGGATGTCCCGGCCATCGCGGCCCAGCGGCGGTGCGCGATGTCCGGCGAACCCGGTTTCCCGACCATCTGCCCGTGGATCGAAAGCATCGAATCGCAGGCGACGACGACGGCGTCCGGGTGCACCGCGGCGACCTGGTCGACGACCGCTTCGGCCTTGGCCGCGGCGAGGGCCGTGACCAGTTCGGACGGTGCCGGATCGGTCAGGGAGGCGGCTACGGCGTCCTCGTCGACGCCGGAGACGAACACGGCGGGCTCGAGGCCCGCGGCGCGCAGGAGGGCGAGGCGGGCGGGGGACTGGGAGGCGAGGACGAACTGCACGACTGAAACTTACTGGGCGGAGCGGCCGTGACCGAATTGTGACCGGCGTCACTCTATGGGCGAGCTATTTTGTTGTGGCTCGCAACTTATAGATCGACGGATCGTCACGGAGAGAACCCAATGCCGCTCCTCCGCACCACGAGATCACTGCGCGCCACTCGAACCACTGTCCTGGCCGCCCTGCTCCTCGCGGGCACGGCCCTCGTCCCGATGGCGTCCGCCACCGCGACGCCGCTCTACAAGAACCCGCACGCTCCAGTGTCCCAGCGCGTCAAGGACCTGATGGCGCGGATGACCCTGGACGACAAGGTCGGGCAGATGACCGAGGGCGAGCGCGGGTCCGCGACGCCCGCCCAGTCCGCCGCCGCCCGGCTCGGCTCCATCCTCTCCGGCGGCGGTTCGACGCCGACGCCGAACACCCCGGCCGCGTGGGCGGACATGATCGACGCCTACCAGAAGGCGGCGGCGACGACCGGCCTCGGCATCCCGATCATCTACGGCGCCGACACCGTGCACGGCCACAACAACGTCTACGGCGCCACGGTCTTCCCGCACAACATCGGCCTGGGGGCCGCGAACGACCCGGGGCTGGTCGAGAAGATCGGCGCGATCACCGCCGACGAATCCGCCGCCACCGGCGTCAAGTGGGGCTTCGCGCCCTGCCTGTGCGTCGCCCGCGACGACCGCTGGGGCCGCACGTACGAGTCCTTCGGCGAGATTCCCCGCAACGCCGTCGAGAACTCCGTGGTCATCGAAGGCCTGCAGGGCCGCTCGCTCGACGCCCCGACGTCGATCATGGCCACGGCCAAGCACTTCATCGGCGACGGCGGCACCACCGGCGGCGACGACCAGGGCAACACCCAGATCAGCCTGGACGAGCTGCGGCGCATCCACCTGCCGCCGTTCCGGGCCGCGGTCGACCACGGCGTCGGCTCGGTGATGATCAGCTTCAACAGCTGGAACGGGGTCAAGGACCACGGCAACAAGTTCCTGATCACCGACCTGCTCAAGGGCGAACTGCACTTTTCCGGGTACGTGATCTCCGACTGGAACGGCATCGACCAGATCGACGGCCAGGAGGGCTTCACCGCCGCCGAGGTCAAGCAGGCCGTCAACGCCGGGATCGACATGATCATGGTCCCCTACGACTACCAGAAGTTCATCGCCACGCTGAAGGCCGAAGTGCTCAACGGGGACGTCCCGATGTCCCGCATCGACGACGCCAACCGGCGGATCCTCACGAAGAAGTTCGAGCTCGGCCTGTTCGAGCACCCGTACACCGACCGTTCGCTGCAGCAGGACTTCGGCAGCGCGGCGCACCACGCCGTGGCGCGCCAGGCGGTGCGGGAGTCGCAGGTGCTGCTGAAGAACGACGGCGTGCTGCCGCTGGCCAAGCGGAACAACAAGATCTTCGTGGCCGGGAAGAACGCGAACGACATGGGCAACCAGGCGGGCGGCTGGACGCTCACCTGGCAGGGCCAGAGCGGCGAGCGGGTCATCCCGGGCACGACGGTCCTCGACGGCATCAAGGCCGGTGCCGGGAAAGGCTCGGTGGTGACCTATGACCGTGCGGGTGGCGGAATCGACTCCAGCTACAAGGTCGCGGTCGCCGTGGTGGGCGAAACGCCGTACGCCGAAGGGAACGGAGACCGCCCCGACGGCCTCGGTCTCGACGCCGAAGACCTCGCCCTCATCGGCAAGCTGAAGGCTTCCGGCGTGCCCCTGGTCGTGGTGACCGTCTCCGGACGGCCGCTGGACCTCGCCGCGCAGCTGCCGTCGTTCGACGGGCTGGTGGCGGCCTGGCTGCCGGGCTCGGAAGGCGCCGGCGTCGCGGATGTGCTGTACGGCGACTACAACCCGACCGGGAAGCTGAGCTTCACCTGGCCGAAGAGCTCGTCGCAGGAACCGATCAACGTCGGTGACGGCAAGCAGGGCCTGTTCCCCTACGGGTACGGCCTGTCCTACCGCCGCCACCACTAGACCACCGCTCCCGCGGTCCGCGTGGGCCCCCGCTCCGGTTCCCGACAACCGGAGCGGGGGCTCACCCGGTTTTCAGGCCGCGGCCGCTTCGGGAGCGGGCGCCGGGGTTTCCCAGCTCGGCTTGAGCTGCCGCATCACCGCCGCCGACACCACCCCCAGCAGGAGCACGCCCATCGGCAGCAGCAT
This sequence comes from Amycolatopsis sp. NPDC026612, assembly GCF_040638285.1. Taxonomy (NCBI): domain Bacteria; kingdom Bacillati; phylum Actinomycetota; class Actinomycetes; order Pseudonocardiales; family Pseudonocardiaceae; genus Amycolatopsis; species Amycolatopsis sp. NPDC026612. Next base: position 27,180 of record NZ_JBEZYB010000046.1, on the reverse strand, counting down.
CGTCACGCGGGCCGCATCGGTCAGTCCACTGTGGACCACCTCGGTGGCCAGCTTCCCGGCCTGCGCGGCGATCTCCGCGGGCAGCCCCGGCATCGGCGACGGACCGCCCGCCGAGCCGAACTCCCCGGTGCTCGCCGCGGCGTGCGCGATCCCCTCCGTGAACGGGGCCCGGTACTGCTCCGGCAGCTGCGAAGCCGCCTTCGTCGCTTCGTCCGCGATGGACGCGCTGATCCGCGCCTGCAGCAGGACGCCGATGGCAGCGCTGCCGAGCACGCCGCCCACCTGACGCGCGGTGTTGAAGATGCCCGACGCGGTCCCGGCCAGCCGCGGCGCGACCGACCCCATCGTCAGGTTGCTCATCGGCGAGAAGATGCAGCCGATGCCGAGCCCGCACACCAGCAGGGCCGGGACGAACGACCAAGCGCTGCTCGTCGGTGTCGCCTGCCAGGCGATGATGCCCAGTCCGGCCGCGAGCGCCGCCAGGCCGAACATCACCAGGTACTTGCCGTTGACCTTGTCCGACGCGCGCCCGACGAACGGCGCGATGATGCCGGACAGCAGCGACATCGGCGCGGTCAGCAGGCCGCCCATGGTGGGGCTCAGCCCGAGCACCGACTGGATGTAGATGACCAGCGGCAGGAACATGCCGGTCATCGCGAAGCCGACGGTGGCCGCGGTCAGCGTCCCGGCCGAGAAGTTCCGGTTCGAGAACACCTGCAGCGGCAGCAGCGGCTCGCGCTTGTTGAAGCGCTGCCAGACCACGAACGCGATCATCAGCACCACACCGGCGGCGATGATCTCGAACACCGTGATCCCGCCGAAGACGGTGCCCCAGTCGTACTGCTGGCCGTTCTGCACGCCGAACACGATGCAGAGCAGTGCCGCGGCGGAGAGCAGGATGCCGAGCACGTCGAACGAGTGCGAGTGCTTCGGCTGCCAATCCGGCACCAGCAGCAGCGTGAGCACGACGGCGATCACGCCGATCGGCACGTTGACGTAGAAGATCCACTCCCAGCCGAAGTGGTCGACCAGGACCCCGCCGAGCAGCGGGCCGGCGATCGTCGCCAGCCCGGCGACGCCGCCCCACATGCCCATCGCCGGGCCGCGCTTGGCCGGCGGGAACAGGTGCGTGATGAACGCCAGCGTCTGCGGCGTCATCAGCGCGGCGCCGAGACCCTGCACGGCCCGGGCGGCGATGAGCATCTCGACGTTGCCGGACAGGCCGCACCACAGCGACGCGCCGGTGAACACGATCAGCCCGGCGAGGAACACGCGCTTCGGGCCGAAGCGGTCACCGAGCCGGCTGGTGAACAGCATCGGCACGGCGTAGGTGAGCAGGTAGACGCTGATCACCCAGACGATCGAGTTCAGCCCGGCGCCCAGCTCGCGCAGCATGGTCGGGATCGCGATCGACACGATCGTCGTGTCGAGCAGGATCATGAAGAAGCCGAGGCACAGCGCGCCCAGCGCGGCCCACGGATTAGCTTGTCTTGCGTTCATCGTCGTCTTCCTTGGTGATGAGCGTGAGCTTGGGTTGTCCGTCGTCCTGGAACGGGATCCGCCCGGACCGCAGGTCGTCATGGAGCCGCTCGGTCCACCCGAGCTCGAACTTCCGGTGGTCGCACTGGTAGCGCCAGTCCAGCCAGTAGATCGCCGGCGTTTCGTCTTCGGCCAGCCGCTGCAGCACCGCCTCGTCGGCGGCCACCGCGGCGCGCAGCCGGGTGATCCGGTGTTCGAGCTCGATCAACGAGGCTTCGTGCCCCAGTTCGTCGATCACCGCGAGTCCCGACAGGTAGGCGGGGAACTCGGTGGCGAGGTCCCCGAGCAGCTCGCGGCCTCGCTGGGTGAACTCGTCCAGCCCCGTCTGCGTCATGCCGTAGACGGTCCGTTCGGGCCGTCGTCCGTCACGTTGCGTGTCGACGATCTCGATGAATCCGGCCCGGAGCAGGCGCTCCACGGTGTGGTAGAGCGAGCCCGCTTTCACGTTGACCCGCATGTGGACGTACCGCTCACGCATGAGCTGGGCCATCTCGTACGGGTGCAGCGGCCTCTCGTGTAGCAGCTCCAGCACGGCGAGGCCGAGTGGCGTCAGCTTGGGCGAGGCCATGACTTCGATTCCTCCAGGTCGGTTATTCCACGTGGACTATACGACTTGGGCTAACCCGAGGTCCACGGTCATTCCTGTGACCGTCCGTACACAGCGTGAAAGCCCCCATGATGCGGTCATGGGGGCTTCCACGGCGTCTCTCAGAAGGGCCAGTCGGCGTTCTGGCCCCTCTCCAGCAGCGGGATCATCCGGAACGCCTGGTCGCTCAGGCCGCCGAACGTGTGCCGGTGCGCACCGCCGGACGGCGCGTGGCCGGCCCGGTAACCCGCCAGGTTCCACGTGTACAGCGGCACGTGCGCGGGCAGTGCCTGCCCGACGTCGCCGTACGCGGCCTGCTCGTCGGTGAGGATGACGACGCGGTCGTGCTTCGCGAAGTGCTTCTTCACCGCGCCCGCCGTGTCGGTGCCGCCGCCGATGAAGAACCCGCCGGACTTCCAGCGCTCGACGTCGCTCAGCAGTGAGCCGCCCCGGCGCAGCTTGAACACCTTGGTGCCCCGGCCCCAGTAGCCGTTCGAGAACGACACGACGTCGGCCTTCTCGCAGCGCCGGCCGAGGGCCAGGCCGAACACCGCCGCCGCGTCCCAGCGCATCAGGCTGCCGTCCTTGCTGAAGCGGTCGTTCATCGACGCCGAGGTGTCGACGAGGATCAGCGTCCGCCCGGCGAGCCACGGCACGTTCGCCAGCGCGTGCGCGATCGCCTGCTCCAGCGCCCACGCCCACCGCAGCGACGGCGCCGCGCGGTGGGCCGCGAGGAACCGCATGGGCAGCTGCCGCGACTTCGCGACCTGCGCCGGGTCGGCGAGCCGCTCGGCGACCTGCCGCGCGACGGCGTCCGAGACGCCGGCCTCGTCGAAGTTGCGGAGGTTCCGCAACAGCGCCATGTAGCCCATCGACGGGATCAGTGCCTCCCAGACGCGCGCGTCCAGGGGACCCTGCAGCCAGCCGGCGACCGACTCCCACGTCATGCCCGCGGCGTGGAGCACGTCCGCGGCGTCCGGCCGGCCGAACAGCGCACGGCGGCGGCCGGCGTCCCACGACAGCAGCTCCGCGCGGGCGCGCAGCGTCTTCAGGACGTCCGGGATCGCGTTGCCGCGGGCGTGCCGCTCGTCGAGGACGTGCCGGAACAGCTCGCCCTGCGCGTCGTCGCGCTTCCCCGGGTGGGTCAGCTCGAGGACGTCGGCGAACCGGAACGCCCGCGCGGCGGAGTCCCACTTGACGAAGGAACGCTCGTCGTACAGCTTCTCCGCCGCGTCGGCGACGCCCCGCTTGACCGGCTTCGGCACGGCGCGGCCGTGCACGGAAGTCCAGTAGGCGAGCAGCTCACCGGGCTCGTCGGCCCGCTGCAGCACCTCGGCGACGACTTGGCGGCTCAGCCCGTCGAGGTCGGCGTCCCGGCGCGCCTTGGCGAACTCGGCGGCACCGACGAGCGACGCCGTCCGCAGGTTCGCGTCGGTGCGCAGCCACCGCAGAAAGCGGACTGTCCATTCTGGATCATCCAAAGTAGACCGGTGGATCAGCTCGGCGTAGCGGGTGTCGCGGGTGTCCGCGGACTCGTAGAAGGTGGGCTCGCCGACCAGGTTGGCGACGGCGAGCAGGAAGAGCGCGGACTTCGGGTCGCGCGCGTAGCCGGCGCCGCCCTCGTGGGTGACCGTGGACGGCGTGGCCTCGCCGCGGACCGGAGAGGTCGCGGCGGGTGCTCGTGCGGTGTTGAACTTGCTCATTTCTTCCCCCTCTTGCGGAGGGAGCCACGGCCACAGCGATGCCCGAGATCGAAGTCGGTGAAGGTACGTAGCTGTTCTGCCACTGAACTACCGGACCGAGTGGTCCGGGAGGGATTCGAACCCCCGACCTGCCCATTAAGAGTGGAAGTAACCCTCGCCTGCGCACCGGGCATCGGTGAAGCCGCGGCTCCCGAGATCTTCGTGGCCCACGGATTTCTCGTTTACCGCAGGAAGTAGCCGTGGGCCTCGCACCGGGAGTGCGTGATGAAGTTGGAGTGCCCGAGGTCTCGGCCGGCGAAGGTGTCGACCGGCCACCGTGAGGCGGCCGGTTTTGGATTCGAACCAATGGGATACCGGAAGTAACCTTCCCCGTCGCACCGGGCGAGATCCAAGGTAGCAAGCGATCGGCCGGAGCTCGACCGGTTTTCCGGCGGTCTCCCCTGACGCCGTCGAGCCGCCCGCGAACGGGCGCACAAGTAGTTCGCATCAAGAACCATGTATGCTATGTTCGTAGTACGAACTAAAACTGGGAGGAATCATGGTGCACTTCGGTATCGGCGTGTCCACGGCAGTCACCGCCGTCCCCGAGACGCTGAAGCTGGCCGGCCAAGCCGACCGCAGCGGGCTCGACCTCATCACCGTCTCCGATCACCCCTACTACGCCGACCGGCTCGACGCGTACGCCGAAATCGGGGTTCTGCTGGGGAAGACCGAACGGATCTCCGGCCTGGTCAGCGTGACCAACCTGCCGACGCGGCCCGCGTCGATGCTGGCCCGCACCGTCACGTCGCTGTCCGCGCTGACCGGTGGCCGGATCGTGCTCGGCATGGGCGTCGGCGGGTTGTGGGACGACATCGCGCGGCTCGGCTTCACCAAGCTGACGCCGGGACAGGCCGTCCGCGCCTTCGAGGAGGGGATCCGGCTGGTGAAGCTGCTGGGCGGGGGCGGCGAGCCGGTCACCTTCGACGGCGAGTTCTACCAGGTCACCGCCCTGGAGCCGGCCGCGGAAGCGATGCCGCCGGTGTGGACCGGCTCGGTGGGGCCGAAGTCGCTCGCCGTCACCGGGCGCGTGGCCGACGGGTGGATGCCCGGCCGCGCCGCCGACTGGCTCAGCGAGCGCTACCGCACTTCGCGCCCGGTGATCGACCAGGCCGCGGTGGAGGCCGGGCGCGACCCCGGTGACATCGCCACCGTCTACAACTTCCCCGGGCGCATCACCGCGGAGCCGCTCGCGAAGACCCGCGCCGAGGACGGCAGCTGGATCGGCGGCTCGCCGGACCAGTGGATCGAGGAGCTGACCGGTGCGGTGCTGGAGCACGGCGCCGCGGGGTTCGTGCTGTTCGGGCTGGATCGCGGCACGCCGGATGAGACGGCCGCCGCGCGCTGGGCCGAGGAGATCGTGCCCGCCGTGCGCGAGGCCGTCGCGAAGTAGGCTGACCGGATGGGAAAGAGCGGGGCGGAACTCGGGGTGGTGGCCGGGCTCGTGCGGGCGTCGTTCCTGGTGAACGCCGTCTACGCCGAGTCTGCCCGCGAGTACGGGCTGACCGTGCAGCAGGGGCAGCTGCTGTGCGTGCTGATGGGACGGCCGTACGGCATGGGCGACCTTGGCGCGACGCTCGGCCTGGAGAAGTCCGGCCTCACCGGCCTGGTCGACCGCGCGGTGCGGCGTGGGCTCGTCCGCCGCGAGCCCGATCCGGACGACCGCCGGGCCGTGCACGTCCTCCTGACCGGGGAAGGCCACGAGCTCGCGGAGGACTTCTACGCGGCGACGTGCCGCCGCGTCGACGAGCTGGCCGCGAGCCTGGGCACGCCGGACCGCGACCGGCTCGCGGCGCTGCTGGGCACGATCGTGCGGGAAAACGAAGCCCCGACCGTTTTCCTGGACACCGTGCAGCGTTGAGCCGTCAGCCCTGAGGCAACCCCGAAGCGCGCCAAGCACCTTCGCCGGGGTGAAGCGGCTTACGCAGCGAAGCAGCGTGATCGCCCCACCACGACGTACGCGGCTTCGGCTTTTCCGGTGCCTTCGCGGCCGACGCCGCGGCGACGACCGCCGTCAGCGCGGCCAGCTCGGCGTCGCTCGGGTTTCCGCGGACCACCCGCAGCAGGGGGCGCTGTTCTTCGCTCACAGCGTCGCTCACAGCGGGATGTTCCCGTGCTTCTTGGGCGGCAGCGATTCCCGTTTGTTCTGCAGCAGCGCCAGCGCCCGCCCGACGTGGCCGCGGGTGTGCGCCGGCACGATCACCGAGTCGACGTACCCGCGCTCGGCGGCCGCGTACGGGTTCAGCAGCGTGTCCTCGTACTCCTGGATCAGCTCGGCCCGGAGCTGATCCACATCGCGTCCCTCGGAGGCCGCCTTCGCCAAGGTCTTGCGGTGGACGATGTTCGCCGCGCCCTGGGCGCCCATCACCGCGACCTGCGCGGTCGGCCACGCCAGGTTGAGATCGGCGCCGAGGTGCTTCGACCCCATGACGTCGTACGCGCCGCCGTACGCCTTGCGCGTGATCACCGTGACCAGGGGGACCGTCGCCTCCGCGTAGGCGTAGATCAGCTTCGCGCCGCGGCGGATGATGCCGTTCCACTCCTGCTCGGTGCCCGGGAGGAAGCCGGGGACGTCGACGAAGGTGAGCACCGGGATGTTGAACGCATCGCAGGTGCGGACGAACCGCGCGGCCTTCTCGGACGCGTCGATGTCGAGGCAGCCGGCGAACTGCGTCGGCTGGTTGGCCACGACGCCGACGCTGCGGCCGTCGACGCGGCCGAAGCCGACGATGATGTTCGGGGCGAACAGCTCGTGGACCTCGAGGAAGTCGCCGTCGTCGACGACCCGGGTGATCACCTCGTGCATGTCGTACGGGGTGTTCGGCGAGTCCGGGATGATCGTGTCGAGCTCGCGGTCGGCGTCGGTGACGTCCTCGAAGAACCCGGCCGGGCTGTCCGGTTGGTCGAACACCGGCGCGTCGGACAGGTTGTTCTGCGGCAGGTAGGAGAGCAGTTCCTTGACGTAGGCGATGGCGTCCTCGTCGTCGGAGCCGAGGTAGTGCGCGACGCCGGACTTCGTGTTGTGGGTGCGGCCGCCGCCGAGTTCCTCGAAGGTGACGTCCTCGCCGGTGACCGTCTTGACGACGTCCGGGCCGGTGATGAACATCTGCGAGGTCTCGTCGACCATCACGACGAAGTCGGTCAGCGCCGGGGAGTAGACGTGCCCGCCCGCGTTCGCGCCCATGATCAGCGAGATCTGCGGGATGACGCCGGAGGCCTGCACGTTGCGGCGGAAGATCTCGCCGTAGAGCCCGAGCGAGACGACACCCTCCTGGATGCGCGCGCCGCCGCCCTCGTTGATGCCGATGATCGGCCGGCCGGTCTTGATCGCCAGGTCCATCACCTTGACGATCTTTTCGCCGTACACCTCGCCGAGGCTGCCGCCGAAGACGGTCACGTCCTGGCTGAACACGCACACCGGGCGGCCGTCGACGGTGCCGTAGCCGGTGACGACGCCGTCGCCGTACGGGCGGTTCTTCTCCTGCCCGAAGTTGGTCGAGCGGTGCCGGGCCAGCTCGTCGAGCTCGACGAACGAGTTTTCGTCGAGCAGCAGCTTGATTCGCTCGCGCGCGGTTTTCTTGCCCTTGGCGTGCTGCTTCTCCACCGCGCGGGCCGAACCCGCGTGCACCGCCTCGTCGTACCGGCGGTACAGGTCGGCCAGCTTGCCGGCCGTGGTGTGGATGTCCGGTTCATCCTCGGGCGGCGTCCCGAGCGGCTCCGTCGCACTGCTCATGCCACGGGAGCTTAGCTACTTGCCGGTCACTTGGCGTGTGGCGTAGGCAACGTCCATGGACATCCGGACCCTGGCCGTCGCCGACCTGCCCGCCTGCTCCGACCTGGCCGAGTCCCGCTCGTGGCCGCGGGAGCCGCCGAAGTGGACGCTGCTGCACGAGACCGGGACGGTGTTCGGGATCGACGCCCCGGACGGCCACGGCCTGGCCGCTTCCTGCGTGCTGGTGCCGTTCGACGGGGTGGCGTCGATCTCGATGGTGCTGGTCGCGCCCCGCTACGAGCGGCGGGGCCTGGGCCGGGCGATCACCGCGCACGCGATCGCGGCGGCGGGCGACCGGATCGTCTGGCTCCACGCGTCCAAGTACGGCCTTCCGCTGTACGAGTCGATGGGGTTCGTCGCCGACGGCGGCTGCCAAGGCCACGCCGGGACGTTCGCCGACGACGGCGGCCCGGCGGCTTCGCCCGGGTCGCCGTCCGACGTCTTCCCGCTGGATCTCGCGGCTCAGGGCGTCGACCGGCGCCCGTTCCTGGAGCGGCTGGGGAAGCCGTTCGTGGTCGACGGCGGCTTCGCGTTCGGGACCGACATCGGCCACGTGACGGTGATCGGCCCGGTCGTCGCGGAGACGGAAGAGCAGGCGCGGGCGCTGATCCGCGGGGTGGCGCGGTCGGCGCCCGGCGCGGTGCGGGTGGACCCGGACTTCCGCTTCCCGGGCCTCATCGGGTGGGTCCGCGAGCGCGGCCTGGTCCCGACGGCCCCGGCGCCGCGGCTGGTCCTCGGCGGGCGGTCGCTACCGGGTGACTGGACGCTGCGCTTCGCCCCCTTCACCCGCGCGGTCGGGTGAGTGGCTCACGGGCACGATTCAGGACGCCGTGGGCCGGACCAGCCCGGATTCGTACGCGGCGATCACCAGCTGGGCCCGGTCCCGCGCGGCGAGCTTGTGCAGCAGCCTGCCGATGTGGGTCTTCACCGTCGCGATGCCGAGGTGCAGGCGCGCGGCGATCTCGTCGTTGGACAGTCCCCGCGCGATCAGCGACAGCACCTCCTGCTCGCGCGCCGTCACCCCGTCCAGCCGGGTCACCGGCCCCGACGGCAGGCGCGCGAACTCCGCCACCAGGCGGCGGGTCACCGAGGGGGCCAGCAACGCATCGCCGGAAGCCACGACTTCGATCGCCGCCAGCAGGTCCGCCGGGCGGGTGTCCTTCAGGAGGAACCCGCTCGCGCCCGCGCGCAGCGCCGAATAGACGTACTCGTCGAGGTCGAACGTCGTCAGCATCAGCACCCGGACGTCGGTTTCCGCGCAGATCCGGCGGGTCGCCTCGATGCCGTCCATCTCCGGCATCCGGACGTCCATGAGCACGACGTCCGGCCGCTCGACGCGGCTCAGGGCGACCGCCTCGGCGCCGTCGGACGCCTCGCCGACGACCTCGAGCCCCGGCGCGCTGTCGACCAGCACCCGGAAGCTGCCGCGCAGCAGCGCCTGGTCGTCGGCGATCAGGACGCGGGTCATCGGGTCGCCACCGCTTCTTCGTAGGGCAGCCGCGCGAAGACGCGGAAGCCGGTTTCGGCGGGTGCCGCGGAGAATTCCCCGGCGTAGACCGCGACGCGTTCGCGCATCCCGATCAGCCCGTGACCGGGGACGGCCTCGCCGCCGCGGCCGTCGTCGAGCACCTCGATGCGCACTTCGCCGTCACCGCCGGTGACCCGGATCCGGCACGTCCCCGCGCCCGCGTGCTTGACCACGTTGGTCAGTGCCTCCTGCACGATCCGGTACACCGACTGGCCGACGCCGCCGGGCAGTTCGGTGAGGCCGTCGATGACGAGGTCGACCGTGGGACCCGCCTGCTGCGCGCGTTCGGCGAGCGCCCGCAGGTCGTCGAGCGTCGGGGCGGGTGCCAGTGCCGGGACACCGGTGCCGTCGCGGAGCACGCCGAGCATGCGCCGCAGCTCGGCCAGGGTCTCGCGGCTGGTGTCTTCGATGACGCGCAGCGCGTCTCGGGCCTGGTCGGGCTGTTCGAGGGCGACGTGGTTGCCGACCGCCGCTTTCACCGCGATCAGGCTCATGCTGTGGGCGACCACGTCGTGCATCTCCCGGGCGATCCGCAGCCGTTCCGCCGAGACCGCTTGCTGGGCATGGGTTTCCCGCTCGATCTCGGCGTGCTCGCGGCGGCCGTGGACGGCGATGCCGAGCGCGAACCCGACGATCAGCGCCGACGCGCCGAAGTTCACCGTCGTCGCCGTGCTCGGGTTCGGCACCGCGATGCCGATCACGCCGACGCCGACCAGTCCGGCCACGAACCCGACCCTGGTCGCCCGGCTGCCGTGGGCCACCACGAACGTGTACAGCGCACAGCCCGCCGCCACGACGGCGACCGCCAGCACCGGCCCGCCGATCGGCACCGCCGCCGCGGTCAGCACCAGGGAGAGGATGTAGGCGGGCCGCGGCCACCAGCGCCGCAGCACGATCGGCACGACGCTCGCCACGAGGATGGTCCAGCCGAGCCAGGCGGGCAGCCACAGCGGCAGCGTCCACGCGCCGGCGGCGAGGTTGCCGCCGGCTCCCAGGGTCAGCACCAGGACGGCCAGCACGTCCAGAACGACGCGAATGCGCATGAACCGACCGTAATGCGGACCTTCCGCCCGCGCGTCAACCTTGGGTCGGATGCTCCGCGTAGTGCTTCTTCACGGCTTCGACGTGGTCGGGCGGCCAGTCCGGCAGGGTGACGCCGTGGGTGGCGGCGAACAGCCGGTCGAGCTGCTCGTGCCGCCGGGCGAGCTGCGCCGGGACGTCGTCGCCCGCCGCTTCGGTGAATTCGACGCGGGTGCCGTCCAGGGGGTCCTGGAGCACGTGCCACCCGGGTTCGTCCGGGAGCAGCGCCCGGACCTCGTCCACGGGCTTCCAGACGAGGTCGCGGCGGAAGCGGATCGTGCCGTCGCCGAGGACTTCGCCGTCGCCGAGGCCGAATTCCTCCACATAGGACGCGATTCGCTCGTGCCACTGCCGCGGCTGGGCGAACGTGCGGTCGCCGAGCCGCGCGTCGAGGGCGTCGAGGCAGACGTCCCAGCCGGCGGCGGTGCGTCCCGCGGCGAGCTTCGCGATCGCCGGCTCGCCGCGGCCGAAGGTGTGGGTGAATTCCAGGAGGCTGCCGTCGCCGTCGGGGGAGATCAGCCAGCGCAGGGTGTCGTCGTTCCAGACGAAGGTGAATTCGCGCGGCGGGTCGGCGGTGACGACCCGGCCGGTCGTCGTGCTGTCCTCACCGGGGAAGGTGAACCGGATGGTGCCGCCGGCCCGCAGCTCGACGGCCACCTTCGCGGGGAACCAGTGCTCGAGCTCCGCCGGGTCGGTGATGGCGTGCCAGACCTTCTCGGGTGCGTGCTTCAGGCGGCGTTCCAGCCGGACCGCCGGACGTTCGCCGACGGTCTGCAGCTTTGCTCGTCCGGTCACGGCGTCCTCCCATGGGTTGCCCGTGCCCGTATATAACCACTGAGGAATATTCGGGTCAAGCGCCGCGGACGGCGGAAACCGCGGCGGCGAGGTCCGGGTCGCTCGCGGCCTTGTCCAGCGCCGTCCGCAGCACCGCGCTGTACGTCGGCTCGGTCTCGGCGTAGCGCTTGCGGCCGGCGTCGGTGATCACCGAGTAGACGCCGCGGCGGTCGTCCTCGCACAGGTCGCGGACGGTCAGGCCGGCGTCTTCGAGGCGCGCGCACATCCGGCTGACCGAGCTCTGGTTGAGGCCGATCGCCTCGGCGAGTTCCTGCATCCGCAAGCCGCCGCGGGGGCCCGCGACCAGCTTGCCGAGCGCGCGGTACTCGGACAGCCCGAGCCCGTGGCGCCGCTGCAGGGCTTTGGCGAGTTCCTGCTCGATGCGGGCGTGCAGCACGAGTACGCGGCCCCACGACTGTTCGTCGACGGTCATCTTCCGGCCTCCTCTTGACGCCAGGATAGTCCAGGTCCAGTATTTATATGTACATGCAAGTAACTGAGGGGATGCTCATGAGCGACCGCAGCTTCCTGTTCCTGTCCGGCGCCGCGCGGGCCGGGGGCAACACCGAGATGCTGGCCCGGCGGGCGGCGAAGGAACTGCCCGGCGACGTCGAGCAGCGGTGGATCCGGCTGCCGGAGGTGCCGCTGCCACCGTTCGAGGACCGCCGCCACGGCGCCGGCGACCACCCGGCGCCGGGCGAGAACGAACAGCTGCTGATGGACGCGACCTTCGCCGCCACTGACATCGTGATCGCGTCACCGGTGTACTGGTACTCGGTCGCGGCGAGCGTGAAGCTCTACCTCGACTACTGGTCGGGCTGGATGCGGCTGCCGGTGGAGTTCAAGCCGCGGATGCGCGGGAAGACGCTGTGGGGCGTGAGCGTGCTCGGCGAGACCGCGCGCGAGGCCCAGCCGCTGATCGGCACGCTGGAACTCTGCGCCGAGTACCTGGGCATGAACTGGGCCGGCGTGCTGCTCGGCAACGGCAGCCGCCCGGGCGACGTCCTCCTGGACACCGACGCGATGACGGCCGCGCGGACGTTCTTCGCCGGCGCGGACCTGGTCACCGCTTAGGCCAGGACGTCCTTCGCGAGCAGGCGCCGGCCGCGGACCGGGCCGGCGCCCGAGGGCCACGCGATCACGCCGAAGCCGGGTGCGGTGGCGCCGGCGTGACGCCGCGGCGCTTCGCGATGCCGGCCATGTTCTCCTCGCCCCAGTCGCCCAGCGGCAGCAACGCCGTGTTCAGCCGCTGCCCCAGCGCGGTCAGCGAGTACTCGACCTTCGGCGGGATCTCGTGGAACACCTCGCGGTGCACGACCTCGTCCGCCTCCAGTTCCCGCAGGGCCTGGATCAGCATCTTCTCGCTGATCCCCGTCATCTTCCGCTTCAGCTCGCCGAACCGCAGCGGCTCGGCGTGCAGCGCCCAGAGGATCAGGGCCTTCCAGCGGCCGCCGATCACGTCGACGGCCGCGTCCAATCCGCAGCGGTACGTTCGAGGCTGCATCCAGGATCCTTACTTTTCGGTGGGTACCTGACTTATTAGTCGGTACTTGTCCAGTGTAAAGCGCGCCCGCAGCATGGAACCCATGGTAGAAAGCAAGAAACACGTGGGCGTGCTCGGCCTGGGGCGAATGGGTGCCGCCCTCGCCGGGGCGCTGCTGGGGGCGGGACACGACGTCTCGGTGTGGAACCGGTCGCCGCTCAAGGCGGGGCCGCTGCTCGATCGGGGCGCCCGGCTCGCGGCGACGCCGTCGGAGGCGGCTTCGGCGGACGTCGTCCTCAGCTGTCTGTCCACATATGACACTCAGCAGCCGCTGCTCGAAGTCGCTTCGCCGAAAGTGCTCGTCAACCTCACGTCCGGGACACCGGAGCAGGCGCGTGGCGTCGCGAAGTGGGCCGCGTCCGAGGGTGTCGGCTACGTGGACGGCGTGATCATGGCCGTGCCGCAGGGCATCGGGACACCGGCGGCGCGGATCCTCTACAGCGGTTCGGAACCGACGTTCACGGCGCAGCGCGACGTGCTGGCGGTGCTGGGGACGCCGGTGTTCCTCGGCGAGGACGCCGGCCTGGCGGCGCTGTACGACCTGGCGCTGCTCGGCATGATGTGGTCGACGATGGCCGGCTACCTGCACGCGCTGGCGCTGGTCGGCACCGAAGGTGTCACGCCGGAGCAGGTCGGGCCGTTGGCGTCGGCGTGGCACGCGGCCGTCGGCGGGTTCCTGCCGGGCATCGGTGCGCAGGTCGCCGCCGGGGACTACACCACCGATGTGTCCAGTTTGGACATCAACGCCGCGGGGCTCGGTCTGCTGGTCGAGACGAGCCGCGCGCAGGGGATCGGCACGGCGGTGCCCGCCGTGCTGCGGGAGCTGTTCGACCGGGCGGTCGCGGCGGGCCACGGCTCGCACGCGATCGCCAGTGTCATCGAGGAGATCCGGTGAAGTACCCGGGAAAGAAGGCCGTCGTCACCGGCGGCACGCACGGCATGGGGCTGGCGGTGGTGCGCGCCCTGCTCGACGGCGGCGCGGAGGTGCTGCTGACCGGCCGGGACGTGTCGCCGTTGCGGGGGACCCTGCCGGGCCAGGCCCACCTGCTGTCGTCGGACGCGGCTCGCCTGGCCGATGTCGAGGAACTGGGTGCGGTGGCCACGGACACGCTCGGCGAGCTGGACCTGGTGTTCGTCAACGTCGGGTTCTCGACGCTGACGCCCTACGAAGACGCGACGCCCGAGCTCTACGACCGGACGTTCGACGTCAACACCAAGGGCGCGTACTTCACGGCGCGGCGGCTCGCGCCGCTGGTGCGGCCCGGTGGCTCGTTCGTCTTCACGACGTCCGTCGCGGCCGAGGCGGGGATCGCCGGGATGGGCCTGTATTCGGCGGCGAAGGCGGCGGTGCGGTCGTTCGCCCGCACGTACGCGGCCGAGCTGGCCCCGCGCGGGATCCGGGTGAACGTGGTCAGCCCCGGTTACACGGACACGCCGACGATGGGCGTCACCGGCGTGCCGGAGCCGGTCCTGGCGAAGTTCAAGGCGATCGGTGACGAGATCACGCCGTTGAAGCGCCACGCCACCGCCGAGGAGGTGGCGGCGGCGGTGCTGTTCCTGGCTTTCGAAGCGACGTTCACCACCGGCGCCGACCTCCCCGTGGACGGCGGTCTCGGCCGGCGCCTCACCCTGCCGGCGTGAGGTGGATGCCCAGGCCGGCGGCGCCGGGCGCGCGGTCCGGGCGGAGGACGAGGTCGTCGTCGTAGTCGCCGCCGTTCTGCGTGCGAAACGGGATGGGCTCGGCGGTTTCGAGCGTTCGCAGGCGTTCGCGCAGCGACTCGCGCGCTTCGGCGAACCGGTCGTCCGGCACGCGGTCGGCGCCGTACACCGCCACGGGCGGCAGCACCGACATCCCGGCGTAGAAGAGCGTTCCGTGGTGCAGCGGGAACAGGACCTCGTCCAGGGACCCGTTCACCCCGCGCGGCCCCATGGCCGGCTCGCGAGCACCCGCGGTGAGCACCACCATCGCGCGCTTGCCCGCGAGCCGGCCTTCGCCGTAGCGCAGGGTCCGGCCGTCCTCGGCACGGACGCCGTAGCCGAAGCCCTTCACGAACACGCGGTCGAACCAGCCCTTGAGGATCGCCGGCTGGCCGTACCACCACAGCGGGAACTGCACGACCACCGCGTCCGCCCACCGCAGTTTGTCCTGCTCGGCGACGACGTCCGGGCTCAGTTCGCCGCGGGTGGGCACCCGCGCCGGCGTTGCCGCGCCGGCCACCGGGTTCCACTTCATCGCGTACAGATCCGACTCCCGCACGTCGTGACCGAGCGCGCGGAGCGTCCGCAGCCCGTCGTCACGGAGGGCGCCGCTCAACGAGCGCGGCTCGGGATGCGCGAAAACCCACAACACGTTCATCCCTCGATGATCATGCGCTCGCGCGGCTCGATCGAGTGGCCCGATGGCCACCTTGTGCAAGAATCGAGCCATGGCCGCATTCGTGCACCCCGCCCGCCACCACGTCGCCGTCCTGGTCCGCCACGGGATGCTGGTGATGGAACTCGGCATCGTCCACCGCCTGTTCGGCCAGGCGCGCTCGGCGGCAGGCGAGCCGCTGTACGAGGTCGTGACCTGCACCCCCGAGCCCGGCCCGGTCCGCACCGACGCCGACGTCACCATCCCGGTCGACCGCGGCCCCGAGGCGCTCGCCGAGGCCGACACGGTGATCATCCCCGCGTCCCTGGCCGAGTACGAGCCGCTGGCACGCGTGCTGACCCCGCCGCTCAAGGCCGCCCTCGAGCGCATCCCGGCGGGCGCCCGCATCGCGTCGATCTGCACCGGCGCGTTCGTGCTCGCCGCGGCCGGGCTGCTCGACGGCCGCCCGGCCACCACCCACTGGCGCTCGGCCGAAGAGCTCCAGGAGCGGTTCCCCGAGGTCGACGTCGACCCGTGCGTGCTCTACACCGACGACGGCGACGTGCTGACGTCGGCGGGCGTCGCCGCCGGGATCGACCTGGTGCTGCACATGATCCGCCGCGACCACGGCGCGGCCGTGGCCAACGAGGTCGCCCGCGGGACGGTCGTGTCCCCGCACCGCGAGGGCGGGCAGGCCCAGTTCGTCCGGCGGCCGGTGCCCGAGCCCCGCACGTCGTCGACCAAGGCGGCGCGCGCGTGGGCGCTGGAGAACCTGCACCGGCCGTTGACACTGCGCGAGCTGGCCGCCCGCGAGGCGATGAGCACGCGCACCTTCACCCGCCGCTTCCGGGAGGAGGTCGGCATCTCGGCCCTGCAATGGCTGACGCAGCAACGGGTCGAGCGCGCCCGCCGGCTGCTCGAGGAGACCGATCTGCCGGTCGACCGCGTCGCCACCGAAGCCGGCTTCGGCACGGCGGCGTCGCTGCGCCAG
Organism: Amycolatopsis sp. NPDC026612; assembly: GCF_040638285.1. Taxonomy (NCBI): domain Bacteria; kingdom Bacillati; phylum Actinomycetota; class Actinomycetes; order Pseudonocardiales; family Pseudonocardiaceae; genus Amycolatopsis; species Amycolatopsis sp. NPDC026612. The sequence continues at coordinate 11,212 of NZ_JBEZYB010000046.1, read as the reverse complement.
CACTTCCAGGCGATGCTCGCGGTGTCGCCGAGCGCGTACCGCTCGACGTTCCGCGGGGAGCTGGCCGCCCAGGCCGGCTGAAATCCCGCTGTGCCCCCCGGGGCGCCGCCCTGACCAGGGTCCGCACGCGGACCGGCTCGACACCACCTCGAGCGCGACCCTGCGCGAACTCGGCCCGCGTCGGCTTCGCCAGCTACCCGGCGCCGGTGAGCCGCACGGTCACCCCGCCGGGACGGCTCCCGCTCGAGGCAGTGCTTCGCTGACCTCGGCGGCGGTCCGCAGGAACCGGGCGATCCGCAGGTCCCGCGCCCCGGCCGCCCAGGCCAGCGCCAGCGAGTACGGCGTCGCGTCGGCCACCGGCCGGTAGACGACGTCCTGCCGCGATCGCAGCTCGGCGACCGAGGCCGGCAGCAGCGCGACCGCCTGTCCCTGTGCGACCGTCTCCATGAGCTGGGCGCTGTCGTGGACCACCGGCCCCGGTGTCACCGGCCCGCCGGTCACGTCCTGCCCGGACCAGTACGCCCGGTCCGCGGCCGACGAGAGCGGCCAGCACGGCGTCGGCCGCCCGGCGAAGTCGGCGCAGGTCAGCGCGGACCGGCCGGCGAGCTCGTGATCCGGCGGCAGCGCGGCCACCCGCGGCTCGCTGAAGAGCACCTCGACGTCCAGGCCGTGGTGGGTGCTGCCGTGGCACCCGAGCACCGCCACGTCGGCCCGGCCGTCGCGCAGCATGCCCGCCTGCTCGCCGTACCCGCTGACCCGGATGTCGACGGGATCCGGGTGGGCATCGGCGATCCGCCGCAGCAGGTCGGTCGCGATCCCGCGCTTCGCGGTGACGACGAGGGCCGGCGTCCGCTGCGCTGCCCGCCGGGTGCGCCGGACCGCCGCGGTGACGGCGTCCAAGGCCTTCGCCGACTCCGTGAGCAGGACGGCCCCGGCCGGTGTCAGCGAGACGTGCCGGCTCGTGCGCTCGAAGAGCTGGACGCCGAGCCGCCGCTCCAGCAACCGGATGGCGCGGGACAGCGGTGGCTGCGCCATCCCGAGCCGCTCGGCGGCGCGGGAGAAGTTCAGCTCTTCGGCGACCGCGCGGAAATACCGCAGCTCACGGACCTCGACATCGTCCATACCGGGAGAGTATCGCGGCAGAGTCCGCCGGTCTTTCCCTTTCTGGCTCGCGGATGGTCGACTTGGTGTCGATAACTCCACAAAGGACGGACACGCGTGGCGAGCGGTGACCCGATGGTTCAGGTCGGCCACCCGCCGCCGGATGTCGGCCAGGTGGCAGATCTTCCGGCCGGGCGACCGCGGAAGACTTCTCCTCAGCGAGGCAAACCGCCTCCGACCAGCGAAAGAGGAGTCACCATGGCCGACGTCATCGCCAACATGTCCATGTCCCTCGACGGCTTCGTCGCCGACCCGGAGGACCGCATCGATCACCTCTTCGAGTGGTTCGGCAACGGCGACGTCGAGGTCCCCACCGCGGTCGGCTGGGCCACTTTCAAGACCTCCGAAGCCAGCGCGGAGATGCTGCGCGCGGCGATGAAGAACATCGGGGCCCTGATCACCGGCCGCCGGCTGTTCACCCTCACCCAGGGCTGGGGCGGCGCGCACCCGATGGGCGTGCCGGTCTTCGTCGTCACCCACGAAGAGCCCGCGGACTGGCCGCACCCGGACGCGCCGTTCACCTTCGTCACCGACGGTCTCGAGAGCGCCGTCGAGCAGGCCAAGAAGACCGCCGGCGACAAGAACGTCGCGGTCGCCAGCACGACGATCGCCCAGCAGTGCCTGAACCTCGGCCTGCTCGACGGCGTCCAGGTCGACCTCGTCCCCGTGCTGCTCGGCTCCGGTGTCCGCTTCTTCGACCACCTCGACGCCACCACCAAGCTGACCGGCCCGGAGGTCGTCGAGGGCACCGGCGTGACGCACCTGTCGTACCGGATCAAGCGCTGAGGAGCGTGACGTGCAGCGCGGCGAGGCGGGCGGGATCGGCGATCACCTCGTACGCCGCCACCCGCTCGCCTTCGACCGTCACGGCCAGCGCGAGCACCAGCCGTCCGCGGGGCGCGACGACGAGCCCGACCGCGCCGTCGACCAGAGCCGGTTCGGCGAACCGCGCCCGTTTCCCGAACACCTGCGTCTCCTCGGCCACCGCACGGGCCCCGCGCGTCTCGAGGGCCGCGCCCGCCGGCAGCGCGGCCGCGTCGGCACGGCGGACGACGTCCGGGGCCAGCACGTCGAGCAGCGCGGCCAGGTCACCGCCGCGGGCCGCGGCCAGGAAACTGTCCACCACCCGGCGGTGCCGGGCCAGGTCGGCCGGGGGCAGCGGAGAGGTGCCCCGGACCCGCTGCCGCGCCCGGCTCGCCAGCTTCTTCGCCGCCACCGGCGTGCGGTCCAGCACCGGGCCGATCCGGTCGAACGGCACCTCGAACAGGTCGTGCAGAACGAACGCGATCCGTTCGGCCGGGCCGAGCGCGTCCAGCACGACGAGCAGCGCCCGGCCCACGGAGTCGGCGAGCGCCGCTTCGGCCGCGGGATCGGCGTCGTCCACCGGCTCCGGGAACACGTCGAAGGGCTCTTCGCGACGCGCCTTCCGCGAACGCAGCACGTCGAGGCAGACGCGGGAGACGACCGTCGTCAGCCAGGCCGCCAGGTTGCCGACGGAGTCCACCCGCTGCAGCCGCAGCCAGGCTTCCTGCACGGCGTCGTCCGCTTCGGCCGCCGAGCCGAGCATCCGGTGGGCCAGCCCGCGCAGCCTGCCGCGCTCGGCCTCGAATTCGGCCGCCAGGTCGTCCATCGGTCACCTTTCGCTCGCGCCCACCGTCGCGTTCTCGACGTATCGCCGCGACCGGAGGTGACCGGATGACGCCGGATGGCGCCGGTTACGTCGAGCAAGCGGCCGCGATGGCGGCGCTGTCCCAGGAGAACGGGCGGACTTCGGTGCGCCGGCCGCCGTGCTAGTCCTCCCGGCACCACACCGCCAGTTCGCTCCCGCCGGGCTCGCGGAAGTGGAAGCGCCGCCCGCCGGGGAAGGCGAACGGTTCCTTCGTCACCTCGCCACCGGCCGCTTCCACGGCCTTCCGGGCCGCCGCCAGGTCTTCCGTGCCGATGGTGAGCAGGGGCGCGCGTGGCTGTTCGGCCGGGTCCGACTGGAACCCCAGGGTCAGGCCGGCGGCCCGGACGTCGGCGTAGTCCGGGCCGTACGGCGTCGCCGTCCAGCCGAACGCGCGCTCGAAGAACTGCCCGGACGCCGTGGCCGACGTGGACGGGAACTCGGCGAAGTCGATTTCGTACATGCCACCGGACGCTAGCGGCGACCACCGACAAAACCGCGCGAGCGGGCCATCGACAGCCCGCCGAGGACGAGGGCGACCGCGCCGATCACCAGGTCCACGTAGCCCCCGACGATCCCGTAGCCGGTGCCGGGCCCGCCTTTCGCGGCGGCCACCACCCAGCCGCCGATCACGACGGAAGCCAGGCCGCCGGCCAGGGCCACGACGGCTCCGCGGCCGCGGGCCAGTGCCCGCCCGCCCGCGACGACTCCCGCTACTCCGAGCACGACGGCGATCAAGGACCAGAGCCGTCCCGGGGTGAGGTCGTAGGGACCGGCCGCGGCGAGGACGTTCATGAGGTGCTCCTTCGGTTCGGATCGGACGCCGAAGCATGTCCGCCGGACCCGCCGCCCGTCGTGGTGCGCGAGCAGACACTTCGCGCTACCGCGGACGCCGCAGGAGACGGCCGGCTACCGCAGCTGCGGTAGCCCGGAACTGCTGTTCGTGGCGGACTTCACCGGGCGGTCACCCGGTTAGGGTTCAGGGGTGAGCCGCGCACAGGTCGTCGACGGGGTGATCGCCGCCGGCGTCGCGGTGGCCCTGGTGGTCGCCGGGGTGTCCGGCGCGCACCGGATCCCGGAGCTCGACGTCCTGGGGTACGCGGCGCTCGCCGCCGGCGGGCTGGCACTGGCCGCGCGCCGCCGGGCGCCGATCGCCGTGCTGGCCGCGACCGCGGTCTGCGCGCTCGCGTACCAGCTCGCCGGCTTCGAAGTGCCCGTCGTCGCTTACCTCTTCGCCGTGTACGCCGCCGTCCGGGCGGGACACCGGATCGCCGCAGTGGTGGCTTCGGTGCTCATGCTGGCCGCGATCCCGCTCGCGCTCCTGGCTTCGGGGGTGGCCGGCCCGGGCGCGGCGTTCACGCAGGCGCGGGACATCCTCCAGCTGGCGTGGCTGATCGCCGCCGGGGCGGCGGGGGAGGCGTTGCGCCAGGCCGAGCGCCGCGCCGACGAAGCCGAACGCACCCGCGAGGAAACCGCGCGGCGGCGCGCGGACGAGGAACGGCTGCACATCGCGCGGGAGCTGCACGATTCGCTCACCCACCAGATCTCGGTCATCAAGGTGCAGGCCGAAGTCGCCGTCCACCTGGCCCGCAAGCGCGGCGAAGACGTGCCCGACGCGCTGCTGGCGATCCGCGACGCCGGCCGCGAGGCGGCGCGGGAACTGCGGGCGACCCTGGAGGCGTTGCGCGACGACGACAAGGATCCGCCGCGCGGGCTCGACGACGTCCCCGACCTCGTGCGCCGCGCCCGGACCACCGGTCTCGACGCGCGGCTGACGGTCGAGGGCCGGTCCGACGCCGTGCCGGCCGCGGTCGGGCGGACCGCCTACCGGATCGTCCAGGAGTCGCTGACCAACGTCGCCCGGCACGCCGCCGCGGCCACCGCGTCGGTCCGGATCGACCACCGGCCCGGCACGCTGCTCATCCGCGTGGACGACGACGGTCAGGCCACCGTGGACTGTGCGCCGGGCGTCGGCCTGACCGGGATGCGCGAGCGCGTCACGGCGCTGGGTGGCCGGCTCCAGGCCGGGCCTCGCGGCGAAGGCGGCTTCAGCGTCCAGGCCGAACTGCCGGTGGACCCCGGGTGATCCGCGTCCTGCTGGCCGACGACCAGCCGCTCATCCGCAGCGGGTTCCGCGCGCTCCTCGACGTCGAGGACGACATCGAGGTGGTGGCCGAAGCCGGCGACGGCGGCGAGGCGGTGTGGCTGGCGCTGGAGCACCGGCCGGACATCGCGCTCGTCGACATCCAGATGCCCGGCGTCGACGGCATCGAGGCGACCCGGCGCATCGCCGCGGACCCGGCGCTGGCCGCGGTGCACGTCGTCATCCTGACCAACTACGGCGTGGACGAATACGTCTTCGAAGCACTGCGCGCGGGCGCGGCCGGGTTCCTCGTCAAGGACATCCAGCCGGAGGACTTCCTGCACGCGGTGCGCGTCGCCGCCCGGGGCGACGCGCTGCTGGCGCCGTCGATCACCCGGAAGCTGATCGACCGGTACGTCACGCAGCCACCCGTCCCCGGCGCGCGGCTGGCGGAACTGACCAACCGGGAACGCGAAGCGGTCACACTCGTCGCGCGGGGTCTGTCCAACGACGAAGTCGCCGCGCGGATGGTGATCAGCCCCCTCACCGCGAAGACGCACGTCAACCGGGCCATGATGAAGCTGCACGCGCGCGACCGCGCGCAGCTGGTGGTGTTCGCCTACGAATCGGGACTGGTGCCGCGGTGACGGAGACGACGGTGGCCGGGGTGCTGGCCGAGCTGGCGGCGCTCGAAGAGCCCGGCGTCCGCGCGGTGAACGAGAACCACGGCGACGACCACGGGGTGAACCTCGGCAAGCTGCGCGCGCTCGCGAAGCGGCTGAAGACGCAGCACGAGCTCGCCCGCGGTTTGTGGGCGTCGGGCGACTCCGCCGCGCGGCTGCTGGCGATCCTGCTCTGCCGGCCGAAGGCGTTCGAGCGCGCCGAGCTGGACGCCATGGTGCGCGAGGCGCGCACGCCGAAGGTGCTCGACTGGCTCGTGAACTACGTGGTGAAGAAGAGCCCGCACGCCGAGCAGCTGCGCGTGGCCTGGTCCGCCGACCCGGACCCGGTGGTCGCGAGCGCCGGCTGGGCGCTGACCACCGAACGCGTGGTCAAGCGGCCAGAGGGGCTCGACCTCCCCGGCCTGCTCGACGTCATCGAAGCCGACCTGAAAGCCGCGCCCGGCCGCCTGCAGTGGGCGATGAACAGCTGCCTGGCGCAGATCGGGATCGAGCACGCCGGGCTCCGTGCCCGCGCCGTCGCCATCGGGGAACGCCTGCGGGTGCTCGAGGACTACCCGACGCCGCCGGGCTGCACGTCGCCGTTCGCACCCCTCTGGATCGCCGAGGTGGTGCGCCGTCAGGCCGGGCGGCCCGCGCCCGCGTAGTCGTCGCCCTTCGAGTGGTACGTGTGGATCTGGATCGCCTGGCCCTCGGTCGGCGCGTTGATCATCAGACCGTTGCCGAGGTACAGCCCGACGTGGTGGATGCGCGTCGCCGGGCTGCCGTAGAACACCAGGTCGCCCAGGCGCGGCTCCTGCGTGGGCGGGACCGGCGGGAGCGCGCGGAATTGGCTGTCCGCCGTCCGCGGGAGGGCGACGCCCGCGCTGTCGTACGACGCCTTCGTCAGGCCGGAGCAGTCGAAGCCCGCCGCGCCCGCGTCCGGGCCGTTGCCGCCCCAGACGTACGGGAGGCCGAGCTGGCCGAGCGCGAACCGGGTCGCCCGGACGTGGGCCGAACCGGCCGACGCCGGGTCGAGCGACAGCGTCGCGTACAGCTGCGCCATGCCGAGCACCCGCTGGCGGAAGAGCTCGGTGTCGCTGCCCGGGTGGTACGCCGCGATCGCCTTCCACCAGCCGGGCCCGGCGCCGAGGTCGGTACCGCCCGCGCAGAGGGCGCGCCCGGCCGCGATCGGCGCGTCGGTGCCGTGCTTCTTGGCCTGCGCCGCCGGCAGCCCCAGGAGGTTCCCGCCGTCGCGGCCGTGGTTCGACGCCGCCGCGCCGACCCCGGCGAGGGTGACCCACGAGAGGTGGCAGGACGGGTCTTCGCCGCGCAGCGCCAGTTCGCCGTTCGCGTAGCCCACCAGCGCGCCCGCCGGGATGTCGAGGGGCCCGGACAGCTGCTCGGCCCACTGCTGCAGCGGGCTCTTGCCGCCCTGGCCGGACGCGCCCTGACCCGGCTCCTGGGCCTTCACCGGTGCGCTGACTTCGAGGACCGACGGGCCCGACGCCGCGTCGCGCACGACCGGCGGGGGAACCGGGGCGGCCGCGGGTTCCGGCGACCGGTCGGCCAGCAGCCAGCCCGCCGTGACCAGGCCCGCGACGAGCGGCAGCGCGACCAGGCCGCGCAGCGCGGCGCCGCGGGCCCAGGAAGTCTGCTTGGTCGTCACAGGTTCCAACTTAGAAGAGCGCACCCCTTGGTGAACGAGCGAGTAGCTTGCACGTTAGGGGGACTCCCATATTGTGGGCACATGCCCGAGATCGACGTTGCCCGGCTCACCGCGGCGCTGCAGGATCGGTACGCGCGGATCGACGTCGTCGAGCGCACCGGCTCCACCAATGCCGACCTGCGGAAAGCCCTCGAAAACGGCACCGCCGACCGGACCGTTCTGCTCGCCGAAGAGCAGACCGCGGGGGTCGGCAGGAGGGCTCGTTCGTGGAGCTCGCCGAAGGGCGCCGGACTGTACCTGAGCGTCGCGCTCCGGCCGGGCGTGCCCTTCGCGGTGCTGGGCTCACTGTCCGTCGTCGCCGGGCTCGCCGTTCGCGCGGCCGCCGCGTCCGTGGGGGTGGACGCCGTGCTCAAGTGGCCCAACGACGTCCTCGTCGACGGCGCCAAGTGCGCCGGCATCCTCGCCGAGGCCGTCGCCGGGGAGAACCCGTCGATCGTGCTCGGCATCGGCCTCAACGTCCTGCCGCTCGGTGACGTCCAGCCGGGCCCGGGCGGGCTGCCCGCGACGTCGCTGGCCGAGCGGGGCGCCACGAACACCGACCGCACCGACGTCGCCGTCGCGCTGCTCACCGGGTTCGACGACCTGGAGCGGCGCTGGCGCCTCGCCGGCGGCGACCTCACCGAAGCCGGGCTGCTCGGCGACTACCGCGCCCACTGCGCGACCCTCGGCCAGGACGTCGAGGTCCAGCTGCCGGACGGCACCAAGCTGACCGGCCGCGCGGCCGACATCGACGCCGCCGGGCAGCTGCAGGTCGACGTGGCGGGCGGCCAGCGGCACACCGTCTTCGCGGGTGACGTGGTCCACGTCCGTCCGGCCTGATTGTTCGGGTGTTGTGCCCACCGCTCCTCGCCTCGCCGGTACGGTGAGGCGACACCGCCGCACCGACCTTGGGAGCGTCCGCCGTGGCTTATCCGGACGAGTTGCTCAGCGAGCAAGAGCACGTCGTGGTGCACAGTCACCCGCACTTCAAGATGCTGATCTTCCCGACGCTCGCGCTGCTGGTCACCGTGGGTGCGGGCACCTGGCTCGCGATCCTGGCGAAGGACGCCGGGTCGCCGTGGAACACGGTCGGGCTGATCGCCATCGGCGTGGTGGCCCTGGTGCTGGTGGTGTGGCTGTTCCTGGTCCCGCTCGTGCGCTGGCGCACCACCCACTTCATCGTGACCACCGACCGGCTGATCGCCCGCGAGGGTGTGCTCAAGCGCACCGGCATCGACATCCCGATGGGCCGGATCAACAGCGTCCAGTTCGAGCACGGCCTGCTGGACCGCGTCTTCGGCTGCGGCACGCTGATCATCGAGTCGGCCTCCGACGAGCCGCTGCGCTTCGAGGACATCCCGCACGTCGAGAAGGTGCACACGGTCATCTACCGCGAAGTCAACGACAACCCGTACGACGACTACCGCACGGGCGCCCCGCAGCCGCCCCAGCGGACCGAGCCGCTGCCGCCCCAGCGCGGTGGGCACCCGCCGCGCGGCGAACGACGCCGCTGATGGGCACGCGCGAACTGGGCCTGCCCGAACGGGTCCCCTCGGCGGGTGAACTGCCGGAACGGGTGACGATCTGGGAGGTCGGCCCGCGGGACGGGCTGCAGAACGAGAAGGCGATCGTCGAAGTCGAGGTCAAGCTGGAGTTCCTCGACCGGCTCGCGGGAGCCGGCCTCACGACGCTGGAGGCGACCAGCTTCGTCCACCCGAAGTGGGTGCCGCAGCTGGCCGACGCCGAGCAGCTGCTGGCCCGGGTCGACCGCCGCGAAGGCGTCCGGTACCCGGTGCTGGTGCCGAACGAGAAGGGCCTGGACCGGGCCCTCGAAGCGGGGGTCGAGCACATCGCGATCTTCGCCAGCGCGACCGAGACGTTCGCGCGCAAGAACCTCAACTCGTCGCTGGACGAGCAGTTCGCGATGTTCGAGCCGGTGGTCACCCGGGCACGGGAAGCCGGCCTCGACGTGCGCGGCTACCTCTCGATGTGCTTCGGCGACCCGTGGGAGGGTGCCGTGCCCGCCAAGCAGGTCGCCGCCGCGGGCCGCCGCCTGCTGGACATGGGGTGCTCGCAGCTTTCGCTGGGCGACACCATCGGCGTCGCGACGGCCGGGCAGGTCGAAACGCTCGTCGGGCTGTTCGGCGATGTCGGTACTTTGGCCGTGCACTTCCACGACACCTACGGTCAGGCTCTCGCCAACACCCTGGCGGCGCTCCGATGTGGAGTGTCGACAGTGGACTCTTCGGCGGGCGGGCTCGGCGGCTGCCCGTACGCCGAATCGGCCACGGGCAACCTGGCGACCGAAGACCTGGTGTGGATGCTCGACGGGCTCGGCGTCGCTCACGGCGTCGACCTGGACGCGCTGGTGGCGGCCAGCGCGTGGATGGCGGGACAGCTCGGCCGCCCGAGCGCGTCCCGCGTGGTGGCCGCGCTGTGTCGCCCCGGGCCGGGGGCTCCGCCACCCGGAGCCCCCGAAAAGAAGCAGTGAGCTGACCTCGCTGCGCCGCCGCGGGGGGCGTGCGGTATCAAGGGGGACCGGCAGCGCCGCGGCCGCGTCGAACAGTGTGCCCCCGGGCACCGACCGAGCCGGAGGATGGGTGTGACCGAGCCTTCCGAGGCGGGCTCCGAACCGGTCGAGGCCGACCTCGACACCGGGCCGGTGCAGCTGCCCGGGTACGGCCTGACGGATTCGGGCGCCTTCGAAGAGGCGCCGACCCCGCCCTCGGGCCATCCCGAGGCGTGGCCGCACGCGGTGTCGCCGCTGCTCCCGCCGTTCGCGCTGCCTCCGCCCCCGCCCCCGCCACCGACGCCGGCCCCGTTGCCGCCGCCAGTGGCCGGCCCGCCGCCGCCGGTCGCCGGTCCGCCGCCGAACCCGGGTTCGCCCACCCCGCTGCCGCCGCTCGGCTCGCCGCGCAAGGAACGGGAAAGCGTCGTCGCGCTGTTCCTGGTGCACATGTTCCCGATCGGGCACCTGCCGATCGCGATGGACAAGCCGGCGCGGCAGCTGCCGCTGCCCGACGACCCGGACGGCTTCGGCCCGAACGACCACCCGGACGCCCGGCTGGTCTTCGACGACCAGGCCCTGACCAACGTCACCGCGGGCTTCCGCCGCTCGCCGACCGCGCCGTCACGGCCGGTGCCGCGGCACCTCACCGACGGGTACGTGCCGTACGCGCGCGCTACCCAGGCGGTCTGGATCCGCCGGTTCGTCGTCGGGCACAGCGACCTCGGCCCCGAGTACGCGTGGCCACCGGGCGAGCAGTTCCCCGAGAGCAGCGTGGACTGGCCCGAGCCGGTGATGGTCCCGGCAGACACGGTCCTCGACCGCTTCGGCCCGGCGTACGGGCGGGTGCTCTTCGCCGACGGCACGCCGTTCGCGGAACGCTCGCTGCCACCCGCGTTCCTGGACGCCGAATACCGCCGGTACGTCGTGGTGCGCAAGGTGCCGATGTGGCGCTCGGAGACCGCGAACTGGTTCGGGCAGGTCGGCGGCGGCACGCGGTACCGTGCGCTGCTGGCGGCCGACGAACTGGTGACCCTCGGCTACCTCGCCGAGGCCAAGGGGGATGAGGACTGATGAACACCCAGTCGATCCAGCGATGGCTCGGCGTGCTGGGCGTACCGCCGGAGGTCGTCTCGCTCGGCGCCGAGGTCGACAACGCTTGGTGCCTGATGCAGGGCGAGGACGAGGCCTGGGAGGTGTTCTGGCGCGAGCAGGGCAACCGCTACGACTGGGCGCGGTTCACCAGCGAGCAGGTGGCGTGCCACTACCTCTTCGGCCGGCTGGCCTGGGCCCAGGTCGCCCGCGGCGCCGTCGGCCTGCTGCCCGGCTCCTGACGGCAAAAGCGGCACTTTCACGTGAAAGTGCCGCCCGCAGGTGGTCACTTTCACGTGAAAGTGCCGGTCGTCAGCTCACCGCGAAGGTGAAGATG